>NZ_CAJRAF010000001.1:993719-1318079 GCF_907164905.1 Dyadobacter sp. CECT 9275
ACTTTTGGTTTTTCTTTTTACCTGTCCAATTTCAGTTCCTATAATAAATTGTACGGTTCCATAGGCACGCTGATAGCGCTGATGATCTGGCTTTATTTGTTGGCCTTTCTGCTCATATTGGGCTTTGAGATCAATGCCAGCATCTCCACGGAGAAAAATAAGGTCAGAAAGGCGGCTCATTAAAGTACCGTATAATAAATTGGATGATACAACTGGATAGGTGTTCTCTAAATTTGTGACTACAGGTGTAGAACTTCGTATAAAAGATACGTCGTCAAATTGGCGCAACTGTGTTAACAGAGAACGAAAAATGAGTGAAGGAAGGCCCCTGGTCACCGTGATTCTGACAACCTATAATCAGGCTGAATTTGTAGGAGAAACACTGCTGTCCGTTATAGGTCAGTCATATCCCCATATACAGCTGATCATTATCGACAATGCAAGCCAGGATGGTACAGTGGCTAAAATAGAAGCCTTTTTGGAAGAGCATCCGGTAGCAGGTTTTACCCGGAATTCGTCCAACGCGGGTTTGTGCAAGGCGTTTAACACGGGCCTCGCATCCGCAGAGGGCAAATATGTCATAGATTTGTCAGGGGACGATATCATGCTTCCGGACCGTATTGAAAAACAGGTTGCGGCCTTTGAGAAACTGCCTGATCACTTCGTGGTTGTTTTTTCCAACGCGCGCTATCTAAGTGCTGCCGGGGAGGTACTCCATCATCATTATCAGACAGGAAAGGACGGGAAAGCCGTCGGTTTTGTGCCTCAAGGGGATGTTTATAAACAGGTACTTGAGAAATATTTCATCTGCACCCCCACCATGATGATGCGCACGCACATTCTCAGACAGATTGGCGGATATGACGAGACACTCAGTTTTGAGGATTTTGATTTCTGGGTGCGTACCTCGGTTAAATATTATTATCACTATGTTGATGAGGTACTGACCTACAAGCGGATCACGCCAAATTCACTGGGAACGCAGGTGATCTGCAAGGGCAGCGGAATACTTGATTCCTGTTATACCGTTTGTAATAAAGCCTACGATCTCAACCGTGACCAGGAGGAATTTGACCTTTTGGCGCACCGGATCCGGTCGTTCATCCGAAAGTGCTGGTACGCTCAGGAATTTGAACTCGCAATAAAATTCAGGAGACTGCTCAACTACATTGAAAATCCTGGTTTACAAACCGAACTGATCGTTTTTTTGTGCAGGCTGCATATACCGATCAATGGCCTGTATCGTTTTTATCTGAGAAACATTCAAAAAACAGGACATTCCCGAAAGGATTTGGCGTTTAGGTTTGTTAGTACAGAAAGTTAAATTTCTAATGTCAGCTGAATTTATCAGAATTTACCCGGAAAATCCGGACGAAAGAAGGCTTAGGCAGGTTGTAGAATGCCTGAAAGACGGAGGCCTGGTCATTTATCCCACCGATACGGTTTATGGCCTTGGCTGCGATATTTACAATACCCGGGCCGTTGAAAAAATTGCCAGGATCAAAGGAATAAAACCTCAGAAAAACGACTTCTCTTTCATTTGCTACGATCTCAGCCACATTGCCGATTACGCACGTGTGAGCAACAGTGCTTTTAAGGTGATGAAAAAGGTGCTTCCAGGACCCTATACCTTCATTCTGGACGCAACCAACAATGTTCCGAAACTGTTAAATACCAATAAAAAAACAGTCGGTATCCGGGTCCCGGATAATAATATTCCCAGGCTTATAGTCAAGCAGTTAGGCAACCCGATCGTAACAACTTCCATTAAAGACGATGATGAGGTTATCGAATATTCTACGGATCCGGAACTGATCTACGAAAAATTTCAACACCAGGTAGATATTGTCATTGACGGAGGGTACGGAGGGAATATCGGCTCAACAATTGTGCTTGCCAATTCGGACGAATTTGAGATCATCCGGGAGGGACTGGGTGATACAAGTGTTTTTCTCTGATACTTAAATTGTAATGATCGGAGTTGCGATTGCATTTAACTATTGAGGCTAAATAATTGTTATTAATTTTTTGATAATATCATAACCCTTCGCCATATTTGATAGTGACGGATACAATCAATGATACCGACAGGCTGAAAGAAGTGCAGATTGAGCTGCAGTATCTTCCCTGCCTGGAATACTTTGCCTGCCTCTTAAATTTTGACAGGATCTGGATAGATACGGAGGAGAGGTATATAAAGCAGACATACCGCAACCGGTGTAATGTACTGACTACGAATAAAATTGATACCCTAACTGTGCCTGTGATCAAGTATCAGCAGGGGGCACTGACCAAAGATATTAAAATTGACTACGGGCAGGATTGGGTGAGAAGGCACTGGGGATGTTTACAGTCGGCATACGGGCGATCTCCTTTTTTTGAATACTACTCAACGGAATTTGAAGCTGTATATGCCAGAAAACCGGCATATCTCGTGGACCTTAATTATGATTTATTGACAATTTGTCTTAGATTGGTAGGGGTAAAGAAAGAGATAAGGTACAAAATGTCAGGTGCGGAAATCAGTCCAATCGCTATTAAAAACGAAATTTCGGCCATAAACAATAAAAAAACAGGTGCTGGATACAAATACTATGTGCCAAAACCTTATTATCAGACCTTCGGGAACGATTTTGTGGAGAATCTCAGCATCGTTGATTTGATATTTAATACCGGGCCTGAATCGCGGCTTATATTATTAGAATCTCTGAAATGACAATCATGCTATTTTGAACAAACAGAGCCAAACTAGCGTTAAGCATATTAAGACACATTTTTTATTGCTGCACATGGAAGCAAAATTTTCGAATAGAGTGAAAGAAGTAATTTCCCTTAGCCGGGAAGAAGCTTTACGGCTTGGGCATGATTACATAGGTGCCGAACACTTGTTATTAGGAATGATACGTGAGGGCGATGGAATTGCAATAGGTTTGTTGAAGAAACTGGGTGTTTCATTGGACGACGTACGGCAGACCATAGAGCAGGCTACCAAAGGAGCTGCTACCAATAATGTTAAAAATCTTCAGAATATTCCTCTCACACGCCAGTCGGAGAAAGTTTTGAAAATTACATACCTGGAAGCAAAAATATTCAAAAGCCCTCTGATAGGAACGGAGCATTTGCTGCTGTCCATTCTTCGTGATGAAGATAACGTAGGTACCCAAATCTTACATAAGTTTAATGTTAACTACGAAGTCATTAAAGAGATGTTAGAATATCAATCATCAGGAACCCGGCCTAATATGGGCCCGGAAACGGAAGACGGAGATGATGAAGCCAGAGGCGGAATGTTTGGAGGAGGAAGTGGTTCTTCATCAGGAAAAGAATCTAAAGGTGCGGAAAAATCTCGTACCCCGGTTTTAGATAATTTTGGACGTGATTTGACCAAGATGGCGGAAGTCGGTAAACTTGATCCGATTGTTGGCCGCGAAAAGGAAATCGAACGTGTTGCGCAGATATTAAGCCGCAGGAAGAAAAATAACCCGATTTTGATCGGTGAGCCAGGGGTAGGTAAGACGGCAATTGCTGAAGGTCTTGCCTTGCGAATTGTTCAGAAAAAGGTATCCCGTGTCCTTTTTGGAAAACGGGTTGTTACACTTGACCTTGCTTCACTGGTAGCCGGTACCAAATACCGAGGTCAGTTTGAAGAACGTATGAAAGCAGTCATGAACGAGCTGGAAAAATCTCCGGATGTTATCCTTTTCATTGACGAGCTGCATACGATTGTAGGTGCAGGTGGTGCTTCGGGTTCCCTTGACGCTTCCAATATGTTCAAGCCGGCTTTGTCACGCGGAGAAATCCAGTGTATAGGTGCCACCACGTTGGATGAGTATCGCCAGTATATCGAAAAAGACGGTGCATTGGCACGTCGTTTCCAGATGGTTATGGTAGATGCTACTTCTATTGAAGAAACCGTTCAGATCCTTAACAATATCAAGGATAAGTACGAAGATCATCACCACGTTAACTATACACCGGAGGCATTGAGTTCGGCGGTAAAACTGTCGGAACGTTACATTACGGATCGCTTCCTTCCCGACAAGGCTATTGATGTGATGGATGAAGTAGGTGCCCGCGTGCACATCAGCAACATCACGGTGCCAGAGGATATTCTCATGCTGGAGGAGCAGATTGAGAATATCAAACAGGAGAAAAACCGCGTTGTTAAAAGCCAGAAATATGAAGAGGCAGCGCAACTCCGGGATCGTGAAAAGAAATTGATCGATCAGTTGGAACGCGCTAAAATTGCATGGGAGGAAGAAACCAAGCAAAAACGATATACGGTTACAGAACAGAATGTTGCCGAGGTCGTAGCGATGATGACGGGCATTCCCGTTACCAATGTTTCTCTTGACGAGGGCAAGAAGCTACTGAATATGGCCGATGAGCTCAAAAGCAGGGTGATAGGCCAGAATCCGCCGATTGAGAAACTGGTGAAGGCGATTCAAAGAACAAGGGTTGGGTTAAAGGATCCTAAAAAGCCGATAGGTTCATTCATATTCCTGGGACCTACTGGTGTGGGTAAAACCGAACTGGCAAAAGTACTTGCTACCTATCTTTTTGATAAGGACGATGCCCTTGTCAGAATTGATATGAGTGAATACATGGAGAAATTCAGTGTGTCAAGGCTGGTGGGGGCTCCTCCGGGATATGTAGGATACGAAGAAGGAGGTCAGCTGACCGAAAAGATCCGCAGAAAGCCTTACAGTGTCGTTCTACTGGATGAGATCGAAAAAGCGCACCCGGATGTATTCAATATCCTGTTACAAGTCCTTGACGACGGTATATTGACAGATGGTTTAGGCCGTCGAGTGGATTTTCGGAATACCATCATCATCATGACTTCCAATATTGGAGCGCGTGATTTGAAAGATTTTGGAACCGGCATAGGTTTCTCAACAAGAGCCAAAGCCGACAATCAGGATGAAATCATGAAAGGTACCATCCAAAGTGCCCTTCGGAAAGCATTCTCACCTGAATTTTTGAACCGCCTGGATGATGTGATCGTGTTCAATTCTCTGCAGAGAGAAGATCTTCACCAAATCATTGATATCTCATTGGGCAAGTTGTTCAGCAGAGTGAAAGGCTTGGGTTACGATATCGAACTGACGATTGCGGCGAAGGACTTTCTGTCAGAGAAAGGATATGATCCCCAATACGGCGCCCGTCCTCTGAACAGAGCCATCCAGAAATATCTTGAAGATCCCGTAGCAGAAGAAATTCTGAAGGGTGATCTGAGAGAAGGAGATGTGCTGGTGGCTGATCATCAGGAAAAGGGAGAGGAACTTGTCATCTCAGTGCGTAAAAAGGAGGAAGAGCTGGCGAATTAGTCAGACTATAAATAAATAAGCATTAAAGGGCAAACTTCGTAAGAGGTTTGTCTTTTTTTGTTGTAGTATTTATCGGTGGGATTCTACGGCAGTCTGTTACTCTGAAATCCATTGTTCGTCTAAGGGGGGTATTATATTTTACACTCACTTATAATCTCTGGATCATGCCGGTCAATATTCTCAATCAGGTAAAAAACTATCTCAGCTCTTCGGTTATTGATGAAATTTCATTATTTCTAAATGAAAAACCGGCTAATGTTCAACTGGCCTTTGATAAGATATTCCCGGCCCTGTTGGGCGGAGTCTTGAAAAAATCATCGGATACCTCTGGCGCGGAACAAATACAGAAAGTACTTCACAATCAGGACGAGTCGGTCTGGCTTAATAACCTTGCTGCCGTTTTGAAAGACTCGGTGGAATTCAAACGCTTTATGTCATTGGGTTCTCAGTTTGTACCTATGCTCATTGGTCGGAAAAGCAATGGTGTTATCCGTACCGTTGCTGCCATGTGCGGTATCAGAAAATCATCAGCGGTATCATTGCTAAGTCTGGGAGCCTCCGTACTTCTGGGCGTTTTAGGCAAGAATTACAAGACAAGAGGGATGGAACTTGCAGGGCTTATAGGGTTAGTAATGAGCCAGAGGAATTTTGTACTGGCGGGGTTATCTGAGGGGTTGGGCCATGTTATGAAATTTACCAGCCTGGGAGATTTTAAGGGGTCGCAGCGGGAAACATACCGGAGTGGTGTGGCGTATTATCCCAGCCATAGTTCTTCCAAAATGTTAGTCTGGGTACTGGGTGCCTTTCTAGTGGTAAGTATGATCTTATTTTTGCAAACCTGTGGAAATCGCTTCTAACCCCGAACTATACGGTTTTGGCTGGATCCTGATAAATTAATATAATGATTTGCGCTATATTTAGGAAAGATTTAACAATTTTAAGAGTTTATACTTGCAAAATCTGTTCAACTATTCAACCAAAACCGGTCCTATGAGATTTCGTTTATTTGTTATTTTCCTGATGATATCTCACAATTCTTTTGTTTCCGTGGCTCAGAAACTCTCAGCAGGTCCGCAGGTACTGACGTTCCATTCAGATTCCGACGATACCGAACAGCCCTATGGCCTATATATTCCGCAAAATTATGATGCTTCTAAAAAATACCCGCTGGTAGTAATGTTGCACGGGGCCGGGTCCAATCACAGGCTGGCATTAAGAAGGATTTTTGGCAAAAGTAATGTAGGAGATGAAACGGATGTGGAAGCTTCGCGTTATTTCCCTAAGTGGGATGATGTCGATTACGTGGTTGTGACACCCTATGCCCGCGGTACAGCCGGATACCAGGGTATTCCTGAACAAGATGTATATGACGTCCTGGCCGATGCCCGCAGGCGGTTTAATATTGACGAAAACAGGATTTACCTCACCGGGTTATCCATGGGAGGCGGAGGGACACTTTGGATAGGCCTCACCCGGCCAGACATTTGGGCGGCGATTGCTCCTGTTTGCCCGGCACCCCCTCCCGGAACCTTTGGACTTGCCGCCAACTCCTTAAATTTTCCGGTTCATTTTTTTCATGGCGATGCGGATCCAACGGTTCCGGTGGAAGGAACAAGAAAATGGGTGTCTCATTTGCAGGATATCGGCGTAGAGGTGAGTTACAAAGAGTTTGTAGATGTAAAGCATGATAGCTGGGTTAGTGCGTATGACGCTGGCTTTATATTCGAATGGTTTAAGCCGGTTGTGAGGAATCCTTTTCCCGACAAGGTTAATTTTGTAAGTAACAGATACAAGTATAACAAAGCCTATTGGGTGACCTTTGACCGTTTAAGCCAGGATAAGTATGCTGAAATAGAAGCGAAGTTTGAGGGACCCAATCGGCTCACGATCTCGACAAAGGACCTGGACGGTTTTACACTCAGGTTAAAGGGGCATCCAAAATTTATTGACGGGAAGTCTGTGGAGCTTAAACTGGATGGTACCGCGCTGATTTCCGCAGGCGACAGTCTTATCTCGTTTTCAAGAACGGCAAAAGGCTGGTCACTAAAAAGTAGAGATGTCAGAAATACGGGATTGCAGAAAGAAAAGGGTGCCGAGGGACCCATATTTGACGCCTTCTCTTCCCGCCATATCTATGTCTACGGTACGGCGGATAATCCTGACGAAACCGAACGCAAAGCCCGGATAGCCATTGCCAACCAAGCGGCCAACTGGTCGTATTACCGTGGGGACTTTCTGGGGCGTGTGATGTTTTTTCCACGGGTTCTGGCTGACAAAGATTTAAGGCCAAGTGATCTGGAGGAATCCAATCTGATTCTTTTTGGAACAAAAGAAACCAATAGTGTCATTGCCAGGCATGCTGCTGTTTTACCCATACATTTGAATAGTTCAGCCAAGGACTACGGGCTTTTTTTTATTTTCCCGTCGAATGGCCGTTATCTGGTCATTAGTTCGGGCTTGCCCTGGTGGATGGGCGCAAAGGATTTGGGCCATCCTTTTGTGCCGGTTAATCATCGAAAACTAGCGGAATTGAAAGATTTTATTCTATTCAAAGAATCTCCTGAACAGATTGTAAGTGATGGATATTTTAACTCAAACTGGAAATTGCCTGATCACTCAAGGGAGGCTATGCAGCAGTCCGGTATCATAACCGTGGCGAAGTAATCAACTCATTTAAACCGAACCAATGAATGAAAAACATCGATCAAATATCCCGCAAATCGTTTATTAAAGCGAGTGTTGCGGCACTGGCCATGCCTTTCGTTTCAAAGCTTAATATGGAGACAAAAGCGGCCTCGAAGATAGGCTTGCAGTTGTATACGCTGCGTGACGACATTGCGAAAGATATGGAAGGCACACTTAGAAAAGTAGCAGCCATAGGTTATAAAGAGATAGAACTTTATGGTTACTCCGACGGTAAGTTTTTTGGTAAAAGGGCCAAGGAACTAAGAAGTTTTCTTAAAAGTATTGGTCTCAACCCTATTAGCGGGCATTATGGCGCAGGTGTTGAAAATAGGAAGGCTATAGGAACTTTAAGTAATAGCTGGCAGCAGGCCGTGGATGATGCCGCAGAACTTGGACAGAAATATGTGAACTGCGCATATCTTACACCCAAAGAAAGAACATTGGATGGATATAAAAGTTATGTAGAGCTATTCAATAGGGCAGGTGAGGTAGCTAAAAAAGCGGGACTTCAGTTCGGGTATCATAATCACGATTTTGAATTCATGAATTTGGAAGGAATCGTGCCTTACGATATTATAGCCGGGCAAACGGACCCGAGCCTGGTGAAACTGGAACTCGATCTTTACTGGGTGGTGAAGGCGGGGATTAATCCTGTGGACTTGTTTAGGAAGTATCCGGGGCGTTTCCCGCTGTGGCATGTGAAAGATATGGAAAAAGGCCCTGAAAAATCCTATGCAGAAGTTGGAACAGGAAGTATCGATTTTGGTAAGATATTCGCGGAACGTAAGCTATCAGGTATGACACATTTTTTTGTAGAGCAGGATGTTGCAAAAATACCTGCTCTACAGGCAATTCAGATCAGTTACGACAACCTGATAAAGATGAAGGTGTAACCCGTATGAAAATATTATTGACTGCTAAAACGAAAAGACCCGGTCGCATAGCTGCCGGGTCTTCTACATTATGCAGATAAAAAAATTATTTCACTAACTGAAGCTTTAGCTCATTGAGGCGGCTTCTGAGGGATGCATCCACCTGGCGATCATTCACACGGAGCAAATACCCGCCGATCAGGCTTTCATCCAGTTTTTCTTCCAGTTCCACGGTTTTGCCTGTTGCAGACGCAACGATATCCGTGAACTGTTTTCTGAGTTCTTCATTAAGCGGAGTGGTTGTAGTCACAGTCGCTTTCTGAATACCCTGAAGATTATTATAAGCAATCAGAAACTCGTCTGCTATTGAATCCAGTATCGCCTCTCTGTTCTTTTTGGTGATAATGGTAAAAATTGCATAGGTCACCGGGTTCACTCTGGCTTCGAAAATAGATTTAAGGATACCCAATTTTTTTTCGTGACGAACCACCGGGCTTTTCAGGGCCAGCATCAAACCACGATTGTTATCGACCGTATCTTTAAATAATTTCATATCTTCATACACCGCCTCAAGAACATTCTGTTCCCTGGCAAGCTCTATGAGCGACTTGGCATATCTGGAAGCAACAATACTTACTGACATCTTAAATCAATTTTAGTAACTGTAAGGAAAGAATTAATTCAAACGGGCTGCGGAAGCTAAATCTGCAACCAGTTTTTCCTGAGCTTCTTTGTCTTTCAATTCCCTTTTCAGCACCTTTTCAGCAATTTCAATAGACAAAACAGCTACTTCGTTACGTATTTTGGCAACGGCAACCTGCTGTTCGTTACGGATTGTTTCACGAGCGCTGTCGATTATTTTCTGAGCCTCAGCGGCTGCTTTGTTTTTCGACTCGGCAATGGTACGATCAGCGGCATCTTTAGCATCTCTCAGGATACTGTCACGAACTGCATTTGCTTCAGCAATAAGTTTCTCGTTGTCTGATTTAAGCTGAGCCATTTCTGCCCTTGTTCTTTCGGCAAGATCTAACGCACCCTGTATTTCATTTTCCCGCGCTTTCAAACCACTGATAATTGGTTTCCAGGCAAACTTGGCAAGGATGAAAACGACGAGTAAAAATACTACCAGCATCCAGAAAATAAGACCTGGGTTCGGAGTAAGCAATGACATATAGTTAGATGAGTTTTAAGGTTTTAAATTTTTTATAGCGAAGATAAGATTTACTTCCGCGATGCTCTTTTTTTATTAAAATCCGTGAAAGCCTAATGCTTTCACGGGAGTTTTTTTGCCAAACCCCTGACCTAATGTCAGCGGAATATAGCTTCTACGGGGATTAAACCCGTGATACCATTAAAGCTTGAACGAAATAAGCAGACAGATAACCGCCGCGAATAACGCTACCGCTTCGATAAGAGCAGCAATGATAAGCATGGCAGTCTGGATAGCACCTGCAGCTTCTGGCTGACGAGCGATACCTTCCATTGCACTTCCACCAATCTTACCAATACCAAGACCAGCACCGATAGCAGCAAGACCAGCACCGATAGCAGCACCGAATACCGCAAGACCTGCACCACCTTGTTCGGTAGCCTGAAGCAAAATTTGAAGCAACATAATTGTATAAGATTTAATTATAATTAATAAAAAAAGAGAATGAAAAATCAATGTCCATGGTCGGCATGGTGATGCTCTTCAATAGCACTGCCGATGTACATGGATGATAAAAGTGTAAAGATAAAAGCCTGAATAAATGCAACCATTATCTCAATGAAGTTCAGAAACAAAGCGAACGCTGAAATAACCGGGGCAATCATGAAACTTTTGAATATGAAAATCAGGCCAAAAAGACTAAGCAGGATAATATGTCCGGCAGTAATGTTGGCAAACAACCGCACCATTAAAGAAAATGGTTTCATGAAAACACCGACGATCTCAACAGGTATCATAACCGGCAAGAGTGCCACAGGTACGCCGGTAGGGCGGAAAAGGTGCATGTAATAGTGTTTATTGGCATTAATATGCACAATAATAAATGTGATGACTGCTAGCGTGAGCGTCACAGCTATATTGCCCGTTACGTTGGCTGACCCCGGAAGAAGGCCCAGTATGTTATTTACCAGAATGAAAAAGAACAGCGTGAGCAGATAGGGCAAATACTTTTCGTAATTGGGACCGACATTAGGCTTAACGACATCGTCCCTGATGAACAGGATAACAACCTCCATGGCCGACTGAAAACCTTTGGGGGCTTTGCCTTTGGACTTTTTATAGGCCGATCCGATATTCACAAAAATAAGTACCAGGATAATTGCACTCAGCATCATGGAAGCTACGTTTTTCGTGATGGAAAAATCGTAAACAACCCTGCTTTCGTCCACGGGCACAATTTGTTCCGAATCACCATGAACGAGGTGGTACTCTTTGTATTCATGGTGGTCGTTATGGAAATTAGAAGAGGAAAAAACTTCCAGACCTCTGTCTGCCGAGTAAAGAATGACAGGAAGTGGAATTACCACACCATGTGTCATTTCCCATTCGTGCGAATCGGCAATGTGGTGCATGATCATTTCACCAATATTGAACTCCTCCTCATGTTTTTCAAGGTTATGTTCAATTTTGTGCTCAGCCTGGTTGATGCCTTCTGCGACATTATGGGAGTCGTGCTGTGCAGGCTCGTCGGCATACAATGGTGCAGAAAAAATGCTTGATGCTGCTACCAGTGCGGTGGTTATAAACAGTCGTAAAGGGGTATACATAAATGCTTGAAATACTATGCTTTGTCAATCGCGGCGCAAGTTACAATACAAACCATATATTTCAAAGCCAGTGTAAAATAAATAGAGTGCAAAAAAGTTGATAACGAATATAAATGAGTCAGTTAGCCCGTTATATAAAAATAACGCAATAAAAATTATACTGAGAATTAGCCTTCCTACAATTGTTGTAAGATAAAAACTGACAAATTTTTTGCTGTTATCACGCAGGCCGTATTCCATCAGCCGGTGAATGAGAAATGAGACACCGAGGAAAAATGCCAGAATGTACCATATCTGATAATGTATCCAGGCTGGGTTGAAAAAGTGTTGTACTAAAAATAATACAATTCCGATTGAAATTGTGGCGTACACGGTTCGCAACATATAATCTTTTGTAAAATTAGACTTTGGGCATGTTTCTGATAAGTAAATACAGGGAAGCCCCAATAGAGGCAAGCGAAAGTACAAGCGTCCAGACCGGTGTCCCGTTTTGCTGCCATAGGTCTATCCGATAGCCGGCATAAGTGAAAACGAGGATGGTACCCAGCATTTGCATGGCCATTCCCGAATATTTCAGAATATTGGATGAGCGTTTCGGAAAGCCATCCGGGTTGTTGCTGCGGGGTTCCTTCATGTGCGTCTTTCGAAAATATAGGTAAAGTTGCGTCTATTTTTGTAAATGGCGTTATCTTCGATACGTATTTGAAAAAAATACCGTTTTAGGGATACCCGGCGAAAAATCAAATTTAAAATCCCCGTCAGTGATCAGTCGAAGCCTATCATATTTTCTGTCTGTAATTTACGTCCTCTTAATTACCTGTTGTTTTAGTGCTTGTTCACAATACAGCAGCAGGCCCGGCGCAGTTACCTTTCATAACGTATCGTCGCGGTACAACGCTTATTTTATAGCAGAGCAGGATTTGAACGAGGCTGAGTTCACGATGAAAAAAGCTTACCGTGAGGATTACAACCAACTGGTACCGATCCTGTATCCAATGGACTCTGTCCTTTCACAATCGGTAAAACCCCAGCTCCTTGATGCCATTAAAAAGGCGTCCATCGTGGCAGAAAAACATCAGAATAGCAAATGGCTGGACAACAGTTACATCATTTTAGGGAAATCGAGGCTTTATCTGGGAGAATGGGCGGATGGTCTGGAGGCACTTCGTTATGTGTACGCCAACGGCAAGGATGAGAGTGATAAAAATGATGCACTTATTTTGTTAATGCGTGCCTATATCATTAAAAAGGATTTTTCGAATGCCCTGGGTGTAGCCGAGTACCTGAGTGGGCAGGCCATGAAAAAGGCTTCTATCAAAAACTTTTACCTTACCAAAGCCTATCTGCACCAGCAAAATGGAGAGTACCTCACCTCCGTTGCTATTCTGGAAGAGACTTTCCCGCTTCTGGAGAAATCGCCGGAAACAGCCCGGATTCATTTTGCGGCTGCGCAGATGTATGACAAAATGGGGCAATATGCTTTGGCCAACAAACATTATAAGAGTGTGAGCCGGAACAAACCCGGATATGACCTTGGGTTTTATTCATCCATGAATTCTCTTCAGAACCGTGTTTTTTTAAATCCCAAAACAGATCTTTCTTCCATTGGCTTCAATAAAATGCTTCGGGATCGTAAGAATGAAGACCTGAAAGACAGGATTTATTTTACTATGGGGCTGCTGGCCGAACACAGGAAGGAAATACCTAAGGCATTGGATTACTTGCAAAAGGCGGTTGCATCCGGCGGGAAAAATCAAGTCCAAAAGGCCTATACGTATCTTCAGCTGGCCCGTATTAATTACGAATCCCTCGAAAGGTTTGACCTCTCAAAAGCTTATTACGATAGTGCGCTGACTGTACTTCCGAGTGAAGTTCCTGAGTACCGGTTAGTTTCGGATAGAAAGAAAGCATTAGATGCCTTTGTAACACAGTTTAACATTGTGTACGCTGAGGACAGCCTTCAGAAACTGGCGCAGTTGAATCCGGCTGCTCTGGATAACCGGATTGATCAGATCATAGAAGAGAAAGAGAGAGCCCGGATTGAGCAGGAAAAAAAAGCAAAGGCTGATCTGGCCAAAGCGAAGAACACCGGTTCACCGATCGCTTTGGCTCCGTCGGGACCTATTGGTATCGGAAATGAACGGCGGTGGGAGCTTTACGATGCTGCTCTTGTGAATCAGGGTAAGATTGAGTTCCGCCGGACCTGGGGGAACCGGGTTCTTGAAGATAACTGGAGAAGAAGTACTAAACAGGCTCAGGTAATTGCTGCTAATAACCCTGTAGCTGTTGATTCGGTTGCTAAAAGCGAGCCTGTTGAAGAAGTAATGACCAAAGGCAGCCCGGCGTGGATGGCTTTGCATGAAACTTTAAAGAAAAATATCCCGCTCACCGAAGCGCAGCTGCTCGATTCCCGGAAAAGAAAAGAAGATGCGCTGTATAATCTTGGTAAAATTTACAGGTTTGACCTCAAGGAACCTGTGCCCTCGGTAGCAACTTTCAAGCGGTTGTTAAATGAATTTCCGAATACTCAGTATAAAGATGAAATTTACTATCTTCTATACCTTACACTGGAAGATACCTCTCCTGATAAGCTAACGTGGCGTTCCAAACTGCTCAATGAGTTCCCCAATTCGACATACGCCCGGCTGGTCAGTGATAAAGCTGCGGAGAGCAGAGAAGCGGCCGGGGCCAATAACCCGCTGAAGGCCTACGAGGATGCTTATATGCTTTATTCAAAAGGGGAATTTAACAAGGCACTGGAAGATGTTGAGAAAAATTTACCGGCATACAAAGGAAGTATCATGGAAGACAAATTTGCCCTTCTGAGAGTTTTTATGATAGGTAAAGTACGCGGTAAGGAAGCTTATACCCAGGCTATTGGAGAGTTTATCCGGCTTTACCCGAATAGTATATACTTGCCACGCCTCAAGGAAATGCAGGAACTCGGCACATTATCGGCCGGAAAGAGATAATGCCTGTAAATTGTATTTTTGTTTTTTAATTTAGAAAAGTCGCCCCACATATGTTTGAATTGCAACCAGGAAAATACCGTCGCAGTATTCTCCGATTATGGCGGTTTGCCGGAATCGGACTGGGATTGATTATTTTATATCTGATAGCTGTAAGCTATAATTTCCTGTGGCTTTTCGGCGGAATGCCGGACCTGAAAACACTGGAGAATCCTAAAAGTGAGCTTGCTTCCGAGCTAATATCTGAAGATGGTAAATCTCTGGGTAAATACTTTTTCGAAAACCGTACACCTATTGATATTGGGCAGGTCTCTCCCAACCTGATTGAAGCGCTTGTAGCCACTGAGGATGCCCGTTTTGTAAATCATTCGGGAATAGATGCCAGAAGCTTGCTGCGGGTTGTAAAGGGTCTGATTTCTGCAAATTCCAGTTCAGGAGGTGGTAGCACACTTACGCAGCAGGTTGCCAAAAACCTCTTCAATACCCGTTCTGAGGAATATGAAGGACTTTTGGGTAAAATTCCGCTGGTCCGGATCGTGATCGCGAAAACAAAGGAATGGATGCTTGCTGTGATATTGGAACGGAAATATACCAAGCAGGAGATCATGCAGATGTATCTGAACACGGTATCTTTTGGGAACAATACTTATGGCATCAAAGTAGCGGCTAAAACCTATTTCAACCGGGAAGCATCCGATCTCACGGTCAATGAGGCTGCCCTGCTTGTGGGGATGCTGCAGAACCCTACCTTGTACAATCCGCTCAGATTTCCGACCAACGCACTTAACCGCAGAAATACTGTATTGGCCCAAATGGTTAAATACGAATATCTGCCGGAAGACAAATTCGAAGATTATAAGTCAAAACCGCTGGGCCTTAATTTTACGGTGGATAGCCATAATACGGGGTTGGCGCCCTATTTCCGTGAGTCGATGCGGGGGTATCTCAAAAGCTGGGTGAAATTATATAATGAGGAGCATGGCCGAAACTTTGACCTCTACACCAGCGGACTCAGAATTTACACTACCATTGACTCTCGTATGCAACAGTATCAGGAAGAGGCTGTTACGCAGCACATGAAGGAACAGCAACGCCTTTTTGACGAGCATTGGAAAGGGAGAAACCCTTGGGTTTTTGACAATGGGAAAGAAATGCCTGGTTTTATTGACAGGGCGGTCAGAAGCTCCGCGCATTTTATTGCTCTCAAAAACGAGGTAGGAGAAGAAGAAGCATGGAAAGTAATGAGAAGGCCTTATCAGATGAAGGTTTTTTCCTGGGATGGAGAAAAAACGGTTACCATGAGCCCCATAGATTCCATCAAGTACTATAAAAGATTGTTGCGGATCGGTATGATGTCAATGGATCCCCGCAATGGGCGTGTGAAGGCGTGGGTAGGTGGTATTAATTTTAAATACCTTAAATATGATCACGTTAAACAAGGAAAGAGACAGCCCGGATCAACATTCAAGCCTTTTGTTTACCTTTCAGCGCTGGACAAAAACTTTCTTACTCCCTGTGATCATTTAACCGATGCGCCTGTTTATTTCGGGCCGGAGGAAGGCGCTTATGGTGGATGGACGCCGAAAAACTCTAATAACAAATACTCCTATCAGAGCTTATCATTGAGACAGGCTTTGGGGAAATCTGTAAATACCATCAGTGCTCAGATCATGAAAATGGTTAAACCGAAGGCCGTTGTGGAGTATGCGCACAAGCTTGGTATTACTACTCCGTTAAAAGAGGTTCCATCACTTTGCCTCGGTATCAGTGAAGTTTCGGTGTATGATATGGTGGGAGCATACTGCTCGTTTGCAAATGGGGGGCATCGTGCTGAACCCATGACCATACTGAAGATCGAAGATAGGGATGGTAATCTTTTGCAGGAGTTTTATCCAAAGCAGAACCAGGAGATCAGTGCCAATATGGCGTATGACATGCTGTATCTGATGCGAGGTGCCGTGGAAGACCCGGGTGGTACTGCGGGCAGGTTGAGGCAGTATGGCGTGACGGAGGGAAATGAAATTGCTGCGAAAACTGGTACTACTTCCAATTATTCGGATGGATGGTTTATGGGAATGACGCAAAACCTGGTGTCGGGAGTTTGGGTGGGAGGTGAAGACCGGAGCATACACTTTCGTACCATGGCGCTGGGGCAGGGGGGGCGTATCGCTATGCCTGCCTGGGGGCTTTTCATGCAAAAGGTTTATAATGACCCGACACTTCAGCAATATCGCAAAGGACCGTTTAACAAACCTGAAAATTATATCCGCGACTGCGGCAAGGTTCAGTCGGACAGCACAGATACTTACATACCTCCTTCCCGTTCCGATGACGAGGGGGTTTTATTTTAATACAAAATCAGTTACCCAACTCACAGGTGAACTTACTTATTGCTCCAGATAAATTTAGAGGATCCCTGGATGCCGCTGAAGTCATAGAGGCGGCATCCGAAGGTGCTTTAGCTGCTTTGCCTTCCATACGTATTTCTTCCGTGCCATTGGCCGATGGTGGCGAGGGTACGATGGAGATACTGACCCAACAGGCTCAGGGGGAATACGTTTCGGTTGGAGTGCAGGATCCGTTGGGGCGGGCAATTGTGGCCAGTTATGGTTTTTCTGCCATTACGGAAACCGCATTTATCGAAATGGCGGCTGCATCTGGTCTCAGTCTGCTTCGCAAAAGTGAGCAGGATCCTATGCGTACGAGCACTTTTGGTACAGGCCAGCTTATTCTGGATGCATTGGATAAAAAGGCTAAAAAGATTTTATTGGGAATAGGAGGCAGCGCTACTACGGACGGGGGGATAGGAATGGCGGCCGCCTTGGGTTATCAATTCCTGGATGAAAACGGGCAGATACTTGACCCTGTAGGAGCTGCTTTGAATAAGATAAAAAAATTTGATACTACGCAGGTTGACAGGAGAATTTTCGATACATCCTTTGTAATAGCGTGCGACGTTACCAATCCGTTATATGGCAAGAGCGGCGCAGCTTTTGTATATGGGCCGCAGAAAGGAGCTGGCCCGGAAACGGTTGTTGTTCTGGATAACGGGCTGATAAATCTTGCGGAAGTGGCCTGTACAACCTTCGGGAACGACGTGAGTAATTTCCCGGGAGCAGGAGCAGCCGGAGGTTTGGGAGCAGGATGTATGTGGTTTCTGAGGGGTGTTTTAAGAGAAGGGGTCGGGATAGTGATGGAACAATGTGATATGGCCACTCTGATACAACAGGCAGACCTGGTCATAACCGGGGAAGGGAAGGTGGATGAACAAACCCTTCAGGGAAAAGTAGTGAAAGGCCTCGCTGCTTTGTGCCAGCAGCATGAAGTCCCGCTTGCGGTACTTTGCGGTACCCTGTTGATATCCCCCGAGCAAGCCCGAGATGCCGGGATCACCTATGCATTATCAGTTATTAACCGACCAATGGACCTTGACACCGCGCAAAATGAAGCCCATGCGCTGGTAAGGGACGCAACTTTTCATTTGGTTAGTTTGTTTTCTACTATCAGTGGAAAATAAAAGGATTGTGAAACAGGTATCTAATTCGCGCGGCAAAACGCTCGGCAATCTATTATTTCTTCCCGGTCAATCATTCTGAAAAATTAAGAAAGTGCCTGAATTTAATTATAAAGATGAGTTAGTAAAAATTCCTCTTGATCCGGGGGTTTACCGATATTTTGATGAAAAGGGAGAGGTCATATATGTTGGTAAGGCAAAAAGTCTAAGAAACAGAGTTTCCAGTTATTTCCTGAAATCCAATCAGCACGACCGTAAGACAAAGCGTTTGGTAAGCCAGATCAACCGTATCGAATATACAATCGTACTGAGTGAGTGGGATGCGCTGTTATTGGAGAACCAGCTTATTAAACAGCTTCAGCCCAAATTCAATATTCTTCTTAAGGATGATAAGACCTATCCCTTCATCTGCATTACCGATGAACTTTTCCCGCAGGTATATGTAACGCGCAATCTGGACAGGAAGAAGGGGACCTATTATGGCCCGTTTGCCAATCTGAGGTCGATGCACACCTTGCTGGATATGTTCAAAGCCTTGTATACTATCCGGTCGTGCCAGTTGCCTCTTACAAAGCCAAATATCGAAGCAGGGAAGTTTAAGGTATGTCTGGAATACCATATCGGCAATTGTAAGGGCCCTTGCGAGGGCCTTCAGTCGGCAGAGGATTACAATGTGGAAATTGATCTGGTACATCATATCCTCAAAGGAAATTTGTCTTTTCCACAACAGTACTTTAAAGATAAAATGCTGAAGGCTGCGGAAGAAATGGCTTTTGAACAGGCGCATTCCTGGAAAACGAAGATTGAGCATCTGTCTAATTTTCAAAGCAAAGCAACGGTTATTAATCCCCGCATCGGTAATGTGGATGTGCTGACGATCGTGTCGGATGAGGAGTCGGCTTATCTCAACTTCATGAAAATTAAAGAGGGGTATATGATCGCCACACAAACTTTTGAGGTTAAGAAAAAACTGGATGAAAGCGATACCGAAATCCTGACGATGATGATCGTTGAAATGAGGGAAACCTATGGAAATGATGCCAAAGAACTGATTTCCAATCTTAAGCCTGATCTGGACATGAAGCTGGATATTGTAGTGCCGCAGATTGGTGATAAAAAGAAACTTCTGGATATGTCCATGAAAAATGTGATGCATTTCAGGCGTGAAAAGGCGGAGCGCAGAGAAGTAGAGGCATCAGCAACTTCATCGAAGAAAGACAGGATTTTGATCCGGCTAAAATCAGACCTCCAGCTTAAGACCCTGCCCAGGCACATCGAGTGTTTTGATAACTCCAACATTCAGGGTACCAACCCCGTGGCGGCTATGGTTTGTTTCAAAGATGGAAAACCGTCCAAAAAGGACTATCGCCATTTTAATATCAAAACCGTTATTGGACCCAATGACTTTGCCTCTATGAATGAGGTGGTGGGGCGGAGATACCTCCGGATGATAGCGGAAAATCAGCCATTGCCGGATCTTATTGTTGTGGATGGAGGCAAGGGGCAGCTTGGTGCCGCCTGTGACGCGCTGAAAGACCTTGGCCTTTACGGACAGGTACCTATTATAGGTATTGCCAAGAGGCTGGAAGAAATCTATTTCCCGGAAGATTCTCTACCGCTCTATATTGACAAAAAGTCTGAATCCCTGAAGCTTATCCAGCAGATACGGGATGAAGCCCACCGTTTTGGTATTACTTTTCACCGGGATAAAAGGAGCAAAAGCAGCCTGATCAGCGAACTTGAAGGGGTCGAAGGGATTGGCAAAATTACCGCAACCAAATTACTGAAGTACTTTGGCTCTGTGAAGGCAATACGTGAAAGTTCGGTAGAGAAACTCACGGAAGTGGTGGGCGCTGCAATGGCGGCTAAACTGCGTGCATATTTTGACACAATGGCAAACTAGGGATTTTTGCCTATGTTTTTTCCGGCTACAAATCCGGTTGTCCAGGCATTCTGAAAATTAAAACCTCCTGTTATACCGTCTACATCCAGTACTTCTCCTGCGAAAAACAGGCCTGGGACAACTTTGCTTTCCAAGGTTTGAGGGTCAATATCATCAAGAGCAATACCTCCGCATGTCACGAATTCTTCCTTAAAGGTAGTCTTGCCCTTTACTTCAAACAGACTATTCGTCAGTAACTCAACCAGCCGGTTCAGAGCCTTGGTACTGGCATCCACCCATCGGAGTGTTTCAGTTATCCCGGATTTTTCAACAAATTCTTTCCACAGTCTTGCTGGAATACCGAATCTGGCATGGGAGGCAATCTGTTGCTTAGGAGTCTGAATTTTTTCGTTGAGTAAATAATCCCTTACCTTTTGTTCGTTAAGGTCTGGCAGCCAGTTGATGCGGCATGTAAAGTGATACTGCTTTTCGGCCAGATATCTTGCCCCCCAGGACGAAAGCTTTAAAACCGCTGGTCCGCTGAAACCCCAGTGTGTGATCAGCAACGGGCCACGCCATTCCAGCTTTGTGCCCGAAATTCTCACCAGGCAATCCGTTATGGAAACACCGGCAAGATGTGGCAGGCCGTTTTCGGGAACATTAAAAGTGAATAAGGAAGGGAGAGGTGCTATGATTTTATGACGATGCTCGCTCAGCCAGTCGAACCCCGTGATCCGGGGATAACCGCCACATGCGACCAGAATTTTCTGCGCCTCGATCATTTCACCGGAATCCGTTTTGATCAGGAAACTGGATAGCCCATTCACAGGAGAAAGGGAAAAAGAATCAACTCCAGTACTGGTTCGGACTTCAATACCGGCTTTCTTCGCTTCCCGAAGCAGGCATTCTATGATGGTATGAGAGGAATCTGTAACCGGGAACATACGCCCGTCTGGCTCGGTTTTGAGTTTTACCCCTCGCTGTTCGTACCATTTTACCGTGTCTGATGCGTCAAACTGGGTAAATAGTTTTCGTAAGAGTTTTTCCCCACGGGGATAATTTTTGACAAAAAAACGCATGTCAGACGGATCGTACGTGACGTTACAGCGGCCGCCTCCGGAAATACGGACTTTATTAAGTACCGATCGGTTTTTTTCAAGAATTGTAATTTTGACATTCGGGTATGTCTCAGCTGTAGTAATTGCTGCCATAAAGCCCGCGGCCCCCCCGCCAATGATTACAATATGCATAGTCTGAATCTGAGGATAATTTTACAAAAATGATCACTTAGGCAGGATAACTGCAAATTGTTTTTACATCTTCCTCAGATAATGGTCATTTTCCTTTTCGATCAGCAAAAAATTTCGAGCGCTGAGCCTTTGTTGATTTTTGGTAATTGTGCTTTTACTCAAGCATTTGAAGGAAGAAGCCGCAAGTAATGCAAGGAGAGGCCGGATCGGGTAATAAAGTTTGAAATGGAGTGACGATTATTTTTTAACTTTGTACCTCACTCGAAACGCACTAAAAGAATTTCATTATGAAGTACCAGCTTACATCGCAACAAATTGCATCCAAGGTTGCCGGAGAAACAGTTATACTCAACTACGCTAAAGGTTCCTATTATGGTTTGGATGAAGTTGGTGTTTTGGTCTGGGATAATCTGGAAAGAGGCCCTCAGACTTTGGATTCGCTCTGCGAGGCGGTTACCGCAGAATATGAAATTGATGGCGATACCTGCCGAAACGATGTAGCGCTGCTGTTAAAGGAGTTGGTGGAAGAGAGCCTTGTAAAAGAAACTGAATAGCTCTTTGGGAAAGTTATCTAGGTACTGGAATCGGTGGGTAGCACTGTCAGTTTTTGGGAAGCTTACGTTTCTGAAAGCAGTAGCTGTTTTACTTGTTGTCAAAACAGGCCTGACGTTTTTACCTTTCGGGACGTTCAGAAAGATATTTGCCTGGTTTTCCAGGCCTTCGGGGATCTCCGGGTATTCAGACGCGCAGATAGATGAGGTGGTGTGGAGCGTGAAAACTGCTGCGAATTTGTTGCCGGTAACTTTACTTTGCCTGCCGCGTGCACTGGCTGCAAAATACCTGTTGAAAAACGAGGCCTCGTTAACGTTACAGATCGGGGTGGAAATCAATAGTCAAAAAGCTTTCGAGGCGCATGCCTGGGTTGAAAAAAATGGGCTGATCATCATAGGTGACTGGCCCGAATCCGTATCATATCATCGCCTCTGGGCTTGGGAATGATACTCGTCCAAAACATTCAGATGTATTTTTATAGAGCTTTCGGACTAAACATACACGCACAAATAGAATTACCGGAATTATCTCCTTCGGATAACTTGGCGCCGGTTGATCTCATGATTGAAATCGGGCAGGTCATTTTGCCCAAAACCAGGAAAACCAGGATATACAGAAGAGGGATCCGGGCTGATTTTGGTTCTGACGACCAACAAAATATTTTTTTACACTGGGAGGGAGTCGCCGACTATCAGGCTATTGACGGACACAAACTATTGATAGCCCCAGCCACAGAAGACAAAAATTTACTCAGTCTTTTTACCGTTAGCGAAGCGCTGGGGCTGATCCTGTTTCAGAGAGGCTTGTTTTTACTTCATGCAAGTGCTGTAAAGGTAGGGGACAGGGCTTGGTGTTTTATGGGTAACCCTGGGGCTGGGAAATCAACAACCGCCGCGGCATTCCTGAAAAGCGGGCATCGATTACTAAGCGATGATCTTACGGCCATTACGTTTGATAAGGACGGACAGGCTTTTATAGTTCCGGCTTATCCTCAGTTAAAAATTTGGGACAATACCGTTTCTGGATTAAACTATGATCCTAAAACTCTGGAACCGGTAAGTGAAGGTGTCAACAAGTATTCCTTTCAGCCCAGAACGCATTTTTCGCATGAACCTGTCAGGCTTGGGCATATAATCTTTTTGCATAAGGCCAAAAACAAGCCTGCAAAAGAAGAGTTGGGCCCAGCGAAGGTACCAATAGAGTTGTTAAAGAATTTTCCATTACCTGCTGGAATTCTAAAGGGAAATCTATTGAAGAATCACTTCTTGCAAAGCTTCCAGTGTGCCCGGTCGGCGAGGCTCTGGAGCAAAAGAAGGCCGAAATCATTTGACGATCTGGAGTCATGGGCCAAGTCTCCTGATACCTTCTAGGCAATGGCAAAGGATAAAGCGCTCTCCCGTGAACTAGCTTTTCTGACAGCCGTATGTCTGGATATCCCTCCAGACCCGGACAGGTACCCGGCAGATATGAACCGGTTGAAAAAAATGGCACGCTGGCACGGTCTCCGGCCTCTGGTGCTGGACTACATCATCCGGCATAAAATTGATATTCCCTTTATTGAGGAGCTCAAAGCGGATTGCCGGGATACTGCATTTTTCAATCTCATTATGGTCAGGGAACTGACTTCCTTGCAGGAGCTCATGTCCAGGAAAGGGGTAGATTGTTACGCTTACAAAGGTAGCTTCTGGTCCGACTGGCTTTATGACGATATTTCCCTACGCGAGTACGGCGACATCGATTTACTCGTACCGGAAAAGTCGGTGATGGATTGTCTGCGCAGCATCACGCTAGAGGCAGGCTATAAACCTGATGATTACCGTACGTATCTTCTTGATAGGCAAAATACCAGAAACGCTTTTTTTAGAACGGATTACCATATCCCGATGATAAAGGCACAAGGGGAGTATCCTATTACGCTGGAAGTTCACTGGCGCAATGCATACCCCCGTTTGTCTTTTGAGTTCCCATCCTCTGAATGGCGGAGATACTCAAAAAGTTACCGGATAAGGGATTCGGTTATCAGAGGCTTTACCAATGAATACCAGTTGCTCCTCCTGCTTGTCCATCATTCAGGAAAAGAAGAGTGGGAAAAACTAAAATATATTGCAGATTTTGCAAGGTATATGAAAAAGTATGGGGCGGATACAGATTGGCCGCTTGTTTTCGAACTGGCAAAGCGAAAGGGGATTTACTGGCTTCTTCAATCCGGATTTGAAATATTGCAAGCGCTTGGGCTGGAATGGCGGGCAGAGTGGCCAGCCATAGACCAGAGAGGAGCGTGGGAGCTGCCTGGTAAATTGGTTGATCATTGGGAGGCTATGCCTCCTCAAAAAGCAAATTCAACCTGGGCATACTTTAAAAATGGGATCCGTTCACGTGATGGGTTTTACCACAGGCGAAAAGTACTTCAGGCGCATCTGAAATACTTCTCGGAATGGTCATTGTTGTGGCAAAAAACAAAATGGTATGGCAAAAACGGGGCTTAACGTAATTGCACGCGGATGGTTCCCGTTATGGCTTGTCCCGGCCCCAATATATTGAGTCCTTGTGAGTTGTTGAAGGAATCCACATTTCCAGTCAGCGCTTCAATGGCTACACAATCTCTAGCTGGCGGTGTGTAAACAACCAGAAAGTTAAATTTTCCCTCGCCTGTTTCCTGTTCAATGTGCAGGGTAACATCCTGATTATCTGACCTTAGTTCCGTTGTTGCTATTTGCTGGTTGCTTTTTACAACAAAACAATTATCAAGTACTTTCCGGAAAAGCGGTGTGGATCCCTGAAATGGGTAGGCTGATGTTCCCGTTGGAATCTGATTATCATCAAAATCCACGATGGTATCCGACGGAATATTGATTTTCCAGGCATCGGCATCTTCGTTTCCGAGCTCAAAATACGGATGCCACCCAAACATAACCGGACATGGCTGTGCTCCGGCATTCATGGCTTCATAGGTTAGGGAGAATGTGCCCTCTGTACTGAGGCTGTACAGTACAGAAAACTGAACATTAAAAGGATATCCCTCGGGTTGGTCAAGATGATAGCTTAGTTTAATAGCGGCACCTTCGGAGGAAATAGACTGTTCGGTCAGTTGAAACTGATTTTTTCTGACAAGCCCGTGAATGGCATTTTTATTTCCCGTTTCATTTTTTGCCAACTGATATTCTTTTCCAAGAAATTTATATTTACCGTCGGGGATACGGCTTGCAAAGGGGAATAAGAGTTCGCTGGCGCTTTGTGTATCATCTTTCAGGGACTGTGGCGTAGGGGGTGTTTTAAGCAGTGAAAACAAGGTAACTCCTTTTCGTAAAGATAGCTGCCTCACAATGCCTCCCAGTTCGGGAACCACCACAAACCTGTTGCCCGTGGAAGGTTGCTGGATCACATATTCAGTTAAATCTCCAAACTGTTGTCTGAGAATTTCAAAAGCCATATTGCTGTTTTTCATTAAAAGATGATACGAAAAGTAAAAATAAAACCGGACAGAATGAACTGTCCGGTTTCAAAAGATATTATTCCGGTTCCTTATGAAGGAGAAACGTCTTTGCTTTCAGCCACCATTTCTTCATCCTTTACCTCATTCTCGTGCTCTTTCACAACTTCTTCATGAATGGCTGCTTCTTCATTGGAACGCCTGTTGATATAAGCCTGATAGCTTGTTTCCCGTTCGTGGGGGCGTTTTCCAATTAATTTTTCCAGGTCACTTTGGAACAGGATTTCTTTTTCAAGTAATTCTTTCGCAAGTATTTCCAGTGATTCTCTTTTCTCGAACAACAGTTTTTTTACAAACTGGTATGCCTCATCGATCAGCTTACGTACTTCTTCGTCAATCGCCTGTGAAGTTGATTCAGAATAGGGTTTGGTAAAAGAATAATCGCTTTGCTTTGAGTCATAGTAAGATACATTCCCAATCCTGTCGTTCATTCCGTACATGGTAACCATGCTATACGCCACTTTGGTAACGCGTTCAAGGTCACTCAATGCACCAGTGGATATCTTTCCGAAAACCACGTCTTCCGCGGCACGTCCTCCCAGCGTCATACACATTTCGTCAAAAAGCTGTTCAGTTCTGTACAGATACTGTTCTCTTGGAAGATACTGCGCATATCCTAATGCCGCAACACCACGGGGAACAATGGATACCTTCACCAAGGGATCAGCGTGTTCAAGGAACCATCCTGCCACCGCATGACCGGCTTCATGGTATGCCACAATTTCTTTTTCTTCCGGAGAGATCAGTTTATTTTTCTTTTCCAGACCGCCTATTACACGGTCCATTGCATCCTGGAAATCCTGCATGGTAACTTCCTCTCGATCCCGGCGAGCTGCAATAAGGGCTGCTTCGTTACATACGTTGGCAATCTCCGCTCCGGCAAAACCCGGTGTCTGTGATGAAAGCTTCTGAATATTAACGTCAGAAGAAAGCTTCAGCGGTTTTAAATGCACTTTGAAAATTGCTTCTCGGCCAATAACATCCGGTTTGTCGACTGATATCTGGCGGTCAAAACGCCCGGGACGTAATAGTGCGGGATCGAGTACATCAGGACGGTTGGTAGCTGCAACAATGATAATACCTGAATCTGTTGCAAAACCATCCATTTCGACCAAAAGTGAGTTCAGCGTATTTTCACGTTCGTCGTTTGAGCCTGGCATGGCACCTCGTCCGCGTGAGCGCCCAACGGCGTCAATCTCATCAATAAAGATAATACAGGGTGCTTTTTCTTTTGCCTGTTTGAAAAGGTCCCGGACACGTGCCGCACCCACCCCTACAAACATCTCTACAAAATCCGAACCTGAAAGAGAAAAGAAAGGTACCCCTGCCTCACCAGCTACGGCTTTTGCCAGAAGCGTTTTACCTGTTCCCGGAGGGCCAACCAGCAAAGCACCTTTTGGAATTTTGGCGCCTAGTTTTTTGAACTTATCGGGGCTTTGAAGATACTCGACAATTTCCTTGATTTCCTCTTTTGCCTCGTCAAGGCCAGCTACATCGTTAAAAGTAATTTTTACTTTGTTTTCAGCGTCAAATAACGTAGCCCTTGAACGGCCAATGTTGAAGATCTGTCCGCCCGGGCCTACTCCGCCTGACATACGTCCCAGAATGAAATACATCACAAGGATCATGACAATGAAAAATCCCCAGGTTCCCAGAAAACTGGTCCAGTCGTTGCGGGTATCTACAACAAATGTTACTTTGTCGTCATCCGGCACACCTTCCTGCATTTTATCAAGATCTTTCTTGAAAGTTTCTGCCGAGGTTACCTGAAACTGGTAATGTGAGGGGGATTCGCCGCCGAAATAATTATTTTCTTTTGAAATTACTTTGTATTTATCAAGTTTCAGGGCTTCGGGTTTCAGTGTTACTTCGACCGTTTTGTCATTTACAATCGTTACCCTTTCCACTTCTTTTTCGGAAACCATTTTCTCGAATCTTTTTTGAGTAGTTTCGCGGACAGTTGAGGTTCGGTTCAGGTAAGTTATCCCTAATATCGTGGCTATAAGGGCAGCTATAATCCAACCCTGATAGCCCTTTTGCGGACTTTTTGGGTTTAATGGCCCTCGTTTGTTATCGTTTTCAGACATTCTTATGAAAAAATTAAGAGGAAATTTAATAAACAACGTTACGCAGCGGGCTAATGTTCACCTGCTGCGATGATTTATGCCATGGAGTCTTCCAGGTATGTCACTTCGGCATCGCCCCAGAGTTCTTCAAGGTCATAGTGTTTGCGGCGTTCTTTATTAAAAATGTGCGCTACTACGTCCACATAGTCAATCAGTATCCATTCGCCATTTGCTTTGCCTTCTTTTTGCCAGGGTTCAGTTTTTGAATATTTATATACTTCATCTTCAACCGAATTAGCCAAAGCGTCTATTTGTGTGTCGGAATTACCCGAACATATTACAAAAAAATCGGTAATTGAATTTTTGACCTTGCGCAGGTCCATAATCGTTATATCAGATCCTTTTTTTTCTGCCATTCCCTTTGCCACCAGCTCGGAGAGTTCTTTTGAAGATAGTTCTTTATTTTTGCGTTCTTTCATGCGTAGTTGATTCCCATTTCTATAAACCCTAAAGTAAAGCAAAAAAATTGTACAACTCTATACAGGATACGGTAATTATTGGTAAAAAAGTGATATATCTGCCAAGTTGTCATTCAACAAACGACATAGCGGCTGAATTAGTACGCGGCGGAATGTTTAGTGAAGGCACGGTTGTCATTACTGACGAGCAAACAAAAGGCCGGGGGCAAAGAGGTTCGGTATGGTTGTCTCCGCCGGGTGAAAATCTTACTTTTTCTTTAATAATCACTCCGGAGCAAGTTCTTATAGCCGAGCAGTTTGTCATCAGCCAGGCGGTTGCGCTTGGGGTAAGTTCTTACCTCAAAGCAAGGGGACTGGATGCCAAAATCAAATGGCCTAACGATATTTATATAGGCCAAAAGAAGGTTTGTGGTACGCTGATAGAAAATTCTATTCAGGGGAACAGTATCGTGTCTTCGGTCATTGGCATTGGTGTTAATATTAACCAGCGAAATTTTGGGGATATGAGGATAACCTCAATAGGGCAATGTCTGGATAGACAATTATCTCTGAAAGAGGAATTTGGTGAGCTGGTCAGGCACCTGGACAGAGTTTATGTAAGGCTCAGATCCGGCGACTTTGACAGTATCCGTTCGGAATATCTCAGTCACTTATTCGGATACCGGGAAAAGCGGTACTTCCGTCTCCAAGCCGGAATTGTAGAAGGTACTCTTACCGGAATTACTGCCATGGGCAGGTTGTGCCTGCTGGTAGATGGGGAGACGGAAATACGCGAAATGGATATCAAGGAAATAGAGTGGATATGGGATTAACCCCATTTGCCAAGCACCGCCATTACAACTGCACAAATTCCCAGTCCCAGTGATTCTCTTGCCAGTTCTATATTGAGGCTGCGCATCTGAGCTTCACCAAAAAATATTCCTTCAAAAGCAGGGGGCCATTGTAGAATTGCGGCTACCAGATATCCGGCTGTCATGCTGTAAAAAACCCAGCTGGGCCACAGTTCTCTGATGCTCATATAGCAGGCAAGTGCCGCTATGCTGTAAGTGAAGATCCAGATCCCGGAATCGGGGTCGTTGAACTGGAAATAGGAGAAAAGGACGAATATTAGTCCAAATACAATCTTAAATAGCTTCATTTTACAGGGGCTTATGGGTTATTAGATCAGATAGTACTACCCAAAGTAAAAGAATTTTATCAGAAGGAAATATAATGTATGACGAATATCATGTGAATTGTATTTTACAGATGGTCATATTTTTTCGTGCTAAGCGCTCATCTGGAAACCATGTCCAGCCTGTCCATTGAGGTGACCTCAATGGATAAAAACCCAAACTCATTTACAACAGTTCCTTTAATGCGGTAGAGGCCACGGCCGGAAAATTTATACCGCACAGCAACCGGCGGAAAATGAACGGTGTCAAGAAACTGGCCTTCTATATCAATAAAAGTGCCAAATTGCATGGTTTCTCCTTTTGATGTGCGCGTGTTCTTCACGGTTATCATGTACCCATATACTACTACTGGCTGGTCAATGTACAGATGAAGGTTACTGGCTACGGTACTGGAGGGTATAGGATATTTTGAAAGTTCAAACGGGCTGCAAAGTGGAAATCCCAGGAGTTCGATCTGATCATAGGCGTCGTCCACAGGCGAAGTGTGGAAGACCGGCAGCTCAAAGTCTTTTACTTCTGTGTGGAATAACCGTTTCTGGGGTGCCTTCATCGTTTTGTTGAGCCAGAAGTGGGCTTTCCAGAGCAAAGTTTTTTTATCAATACCGGTAAACCTGAATGCATCGATCCGGATCAGAATGGTGAGCTGCTCAATCGATATGGCAACACGGTCCAGGAAGTTATTCAGTGACGTGAATTCACCTTCCTGCTGACGAGCCGCTAGAATTTTAGCAATGGTTTTTTCTTCGATCTCGTTTAGGAACTGCATTCCCAGATAAATGTCTTTTCCTTTAATAATCGTCTGGGCCTCGCTGTGGTTGATGCAGGGCGCGAAAATATTTCCTCCCAGCATTCTGGCCTCATGTACGTATAACTCAGGGGCGTAAAAACCTCCACCGTTATTCAGAACCGCAACCATGTACTCCAGCGGGTAATAGGCTTTTAAGAAAAGAGTCTGGTAACTTTCAATGGCATAGGAAGCTGAATGCCCCTTGGCGAAAGCATACCCTGCAAAGCTGGCTATCTGGTTCCAGATAGCCAGTGCCGTTTTTTTTTCGTATCCCCTGCTTGCACAGTTTATGAAATACTTGGCTTTGACCTGCTCGAACTCGTCGCGGCCACGGAATTTTCCGCTCATTCCGCGCCTGATCACATCTGCTTCTCCCAATGTTAGTCCGGCAAAATAATGGGCGACTTTAATGACGTCTTCCTGATATACCATAATGCCATAGGTTTCCCGCATCAGTTTCAGCAGAATCGGATGGGCGTCTTTCATTCTTTCAGGATTCTGATGCCGTAATATATATTCGCGCATCATACCGCTTTTGGCTACGCCGGGCCTGATGATGGAGCTTGCAGCAACCAGGCCCAGGTAGTTGTCCACTTCCAGTTTTTTGAGCAGCATACGCATGGCAGGTGATTCCACATAAAAGCAGCCAATACACTGCGCTTGTTTAATGAGCTCATTGATCTTGTGGTCGGCCTTGAATTTTTTTACATCGTCAATATCAATCGCGGGCTCATCCGGCCTGTTGTACCGGATGATTTCCAGCGTCTCCTTTATTTTTGCCAAACCCCTCTGGCCCAGTATATCATATTTGTTAAGACCTACATCTTCCGCAATAACCATATCAAATTGAGTGGTAGGGAAACCTTTCGGAGGGAGATCCGTCGCTGTGAAGTAATTGATGGGCCGTTCGGAAATGAGGATACCGCCGGCATGAATGCTGAGATGATTGGGCTGGTTATTTTCCTGTAAATACCCGGCATATTTGATCACCAGACCTGATAACTGGTCCAGCTTCTTTGGGTCATACTTCCCGTCACTCAGCGCATCAATTTCGTAAGCAGGCAAGCCAAATACCTTACCCAGCTCCCTCACTGCCGCACTGTGCTGGAATGTACTATAAGTAGCCAGAAGAGCTACCTGGCCGTTTGTGCCAAATTTGTCAAAAATATACCTGGTAACATCTTCCCTGTCCCGCCAGGAGAAATCAATATCAAAATCCGGCGGGTTTTTCCGGTGCAGATTCATGAACCGTTCGAAATACAGATCGAGTTCTATGGGGTCAACATTGGTGATATTCAGCAGATAGGCCACAATACTGTTTGCGCCGCTTCCTCGCCCCACATAGTAGTACCCTTGCCGGCGTGCGTACTCTACAATGTCGTGGTTGACGAGAAAAAAAGGGATATAGTTTTGTTTTTCGATCAGGTCAAGTTCCGTTCCGATCCTGTCGAAAACCGCATCAGTAACCGCATCGCCATAACGCCGCCCGATACCCTGGTAACTCAGCTGCCGGATGCGGTCGTAGTCTTCTTTCTTACTTTTGGTGAACACCTGCAGATTCTGGTGCTGTCTGTCATCCCCAAAGCTGAAATGAATATTACATTCATCTGTGAGCTTATTAGTATTTGAGAGTATAGTACCGAAGTTTTTAAAATGATTTTCCAGTATTTCCTGCGGTAGTATCTGTTCTGTTTCTTCCGCCGTGTCAAAAGTGCTTAACTTACTGAGCATTGTATTTTCATCAACAGCCCTCAATAACCGGTGGGTATTAAAGTCTTTCTTATTACGAAAACTCACTGGCTGCATGATAACAAGTTTGTCTTCCATTTTGGCTAGAGGGGAAAAGCGGGCTCTGCTAAGGTCCTTTACCGAGATACCTATGTACTCATCAGGGCGGAACCCGGTTTTGCGGGTTGCCGCTAATTTCTCGATAGGGTAAATAAAAATGACGTTTTCAAGGAAAGGAGCCTGGTCCGGGAAGTCTGTTTTTTCGTGCAGATGTTTTGATAAGTATGCATTTAATGCCTGAAACCCCATATTGTTCTTTGCCAGGCCTACGTATTGCTGCCGGATGCCATTACGAAAATCGATGCCAACAATGGGCTTTACCCCATATTTAGAAGAAGTTCTTATAAAATTCAGGCAGCCGGATGTATTGTTGATGTCCGTCAGGGCCGCGCAGTTGTATCCGTTTTGCATGCTGAGCTGGAGCAGTTGCTCCTCCGGGATCATTCCGTAGCGGAGGCTGAAATATGAGTGGCAGTTGAGTAACATGATGTTCTGGAATATAAACCTTATAATTACTTTGACATTAGGCTAAACTCAAGTAGGCATAATTATACCCTCGGCAGTTTTGGAAAAATAAGGTATTAAGCATTCCGGTGCGCGGGAATAATCGGAGGTTCTCCGTTAAAGGGGTTTCCCATACTTGCTATATTGGGAATTCCCAAAGTGGTACCCCAGCTCAGAATGGAATTTCCACGCTTGTCTGTCCCGTAACGGTTCCGGATATAATCCATCGCCTGATAGAGGTTCAGCCTTTCTTCCGAGTCGTCGAACAGATTGATCTGGTAATTGCCGGTAACCAGGTCGCTGAAATTTACCCCCACAAGCCTCACCATCATCCGGCGGTTGTAAAGCTGGTCGAAGAGCCGTTCAACCTGAGGGATCAGGATGTGATCGGCAGAGGTGTAAGGTATTTTTAATTGGCGGGAAAAAGTATTAAAATCGGAATAACGGATCTTGACAGAGATGCAGGATGTCAGCTTGTTCCCTGTCCTGAGCTGGTAAGCCAGGTTTTCGGCCATTGCCCTGATCATTTCACGCATGCGGTGCACGTCGCCAGTGTCCTTTCCAAACGTCCGTTCGTTGGAGATAGACTTGCGCTCATGAAAAGGGATAATGGGGGAGTCGTCTCTGCCGTTCGCTTTGTTCCATAGCACAATACCATTTTTGCCTAAAACCTTGCCCATCATCTCCATGGGCATGTCCTGGATGGTCTTCACATACTTTATTCCCAGGTTATAAAGCAGCTGGCTGGTTTTGTCACCCACCATCGGTATTTTCTGGACGGGCATAGGAGCCAGGAAAGCTTTTTCTTCGCCTTGTATGATCCTTTTTTCGTTGTCTGGTTTTGCTTCCCCGGTAGCCACCTTTGAAACCAGCTTGTTGACAGACAGGCCATAGGAAATAGGCAATCCGGTCTCGCGCTTGATGCGCTGCCGGAGCTCGGAAGCCATGAGCTGACAATTGAAAAACTTATCCATGCCTGATAAATCGGCATAAAATTCGTCAATGCTTGCTTTTTCAAAAACAGGCACACTTTCCCGGATAATCTCGGTAACATTCTTTGATTCCTTGGAATAGACACCCGCTTCCCCGCGTATCACAACGGCCTCGGGGCAAAGGTTACGCGCCATTTTCATAGGCATACCCGAATGAACCCCGTAACCTCGGGTTTCATAGCTGCAGGCTGCCACTACACCACGGTCACCTACGCCGCCAACCAGAACGGGCTTCCCGTTAAGAAGAGGGTTATTCTTTCGCTCAACTGATACAAAAAAGGTGTCCAGGTCAAAATGCAATATGGTTCTGTCCATGGCGATTTGGAATTTTTACAAATTTATGGATTTATTCCAAATGTATGGAGAATATCCATGAGTTGCCAAGGATTTATTCCAAAAAAAATGTAGGTTTGTTGTATTGAAGAATTTGGCACAGATTATTTTCTATAATTGATGACCAGTTAAACTCATCGTATATGCCGATCGAAGCAGAATTCAAGCGTTTCAAACAAATCAGAGAGGAGCTAAATTTCACGCAGTCCGCTTTTGCTGAGCAGATTGGAGCAGGCGTTACAACAGCTGACATAGAACGAGGGCGTACCAGAATACCCGGGCAGGTGGTGAAGGAACTTTTAAAGCAGTACAATATCAATCCGCTGTGGCTGTTCGGAGAGAGTGAGCAGAAATATCTGAATCCAGGGAAAGTATCGACAGGGCCTAGCGTTATTACGATTGACAACACCGGCAAAGAGAATATTGTGCTGGTAAGTGCCAAGGCGGCGGCCGGATACCCGCATAATATCGGCGATGCCCGGTGGTTTGAATCTCTCCCCGCGTTTACGATCCCGTTACCGGAATACCGGAATGCATCCTTCAGAGGATTTCAGGTGGATGGTGATAGTATGATGCCTGTATTACATTCGGGGGAATGGATTGTGAGCAGGGCCGTTGACGACTGGGAGAACCTCAGTGCCAAGCGTATGTATGTGATTATCACTGCGGATAGTATTTTGGTTAAAAAAATAAGAAAGGACAAAGGAAGTACCTACATAAATCTTATTTCAATTAACCCGGAATATGATCCTATCCGTCTGGATCGCAGTGAGATCCGCGAATTATGGCAGGTGAACAGTAAGATTACTTTTGATCTGGAAGCCGACATGCAGGATGTATCCTTGCAAAACATACATCAGCAAATGAAGGAATTAAAAGAGGAAGTGCGGAAATTGGCGAGATAAGAGAAAGAAAGCGGATTTTTCCTTAGGCATAGGGATTCTGTTTGCCTGCGATGAGCTTGGATTTCAGCTCCTGCAGCTCCTCCCATTTTCCAAACCTGGCCAGGCTGGCCTGCGTAGGCCACGAGCTCGGGTCCTGTATCTGGAAGCGCGGTCCCGCATTTTTCAGTATGGAGGTTATCCGGATGGGTGAAGTATCCGCAAGTTTGGTATAGGTATAAATCCCCTCCTTGTTAAGGAGTTCTTCTATTTTTGGACCAATTCCTTCTATTACTTTCAGGTCATCCGATTTGATATCTACCGGTTCGGGCTTTGGGTACACTGTTTTGGCTACATGGCCCACTGCCGGAGGCCTTACCGTAGTGGCAGGAAGCTTGATATGTAACTCCTTACAGGCTTTCAGCTCTTCCCTTTTGGAAGTAATTTCCTCTTTAATTCTTCTGATTTTTATAAACAGCACAAGCCTCGAAAGCAGATATCCTGCTACGGATACCAGGATAAGAACAGCGGCTATTTCAATTATAGCGACCCATTGTGGTGGCAGGCTGGTTTGAAAAAGTGCCATAATTTAGATGAGTTATGAGGGTGATAGCAAGCAAAATTAAGTCAGGATTTTATATTTTTAAGGAGTTCTTCCTGTAATTCGCGGAGATCGTCCCACTTATTAGCGGCGGCAAGTCCTGCCTGCTGCTGCCACATGACTATATCCCTTATTTGATAATTTTCATTCCATTTGGAAAGTTCCTGTTTCAAACGCAGCGGCTGAAAGTGGTGCAGCTGCCGGTAGGTATAAATACCGGTTTGGTTCAATTGCTGCTGATGCTCTTCCTGTATACCGTTTATTTTTGTGAGGTCATCTTTTTCAATCGGCAGATGAGGTTCCGCAGGCAGGGGCTCACTGCTCGTTTCGCCTGTATCTCTGAGCATGTCGTTCTGGAACTTGGACCTTATATTAAGACAATTATCAAGGTCGTATTCCAGTTTTGAGAGTATTCCGGCCCATTCATTCATTGCTTTTTTATGGCCTGTCTGCCCGATAGCAAATCCTAACAGCAAAGCAATTGTTATCATCAGCCCATACTGCAGGAGAATATCAGGATTCTGAGGTATATGGATCTCGAACATGGATAAAGTTAATTTACTGAACAACTAATGTAACACGGCGGTTAGCTCTTTTACCCTGAATTGTATTGTTTGGTAATTTTGGCTCTGTTTCTCCTTTTCCTCTTGCTATGATCTGTGAGCCATCCATGCCCATGGCCATCAATTTCATTTTAACCGAATAGGCTCTCTTTTTTGATAACTGCATATTCCATTCTGCACTGTCCTCGTTGTCAGTATGCCCAGTCAGGATTAATTTTTGACCGGCATGGGATCCTAGGTATTTTTTTGCTTCCATCAGGAAAGTCTCATTTTCCTTCGTTTTAATATAGTCCGCACTGGCATATGGAAAGTAAAGGTCAATCGGCTTAAAAATACTCTCGAATTTCTGGTCTTCTGCCAGATCCTTTTCCGTGAGCAATAGTCTTTTTTTAATCCGAAACGAGATCGCACCACGCAGAGAGTCGCCGGAGACCGCCAGTGTATCCTTTTCAATTCCGGATATAGCAAGGAGGGAGTCGGCAATGCCATTGGTTAAAAACAGCTTTTTTACCGTAGCGGCCCTTGCGAGTCCAAGATTCGAAAAGGAAGAATCATCGTTTCTTTCCATTGGCAGGTACTTTCCTGTTATTTCCAGTTTTTTGTCAGGATTTGAAATGAGGATTTGTTTGAGAGAATCGATAAGAAAATGAGCGGAGGTATAATCGGTAGGGGAAGCATCCGATAAGCGGAATATAAAGTCGTTTTCAGTAAAGAACCTTTTCTTGCTGTGGCCGGTAGCCGGGGGGCTTGGCAGTGAGGAGTCGGTATATCCGGGTGTACTCAGGCCGAATGACGGTAAAAGTTGCGCGTCACAAAGCTGCCTGATATGGCAAACATGCCAGTAGGTTGATCCTGCGATCCAAAATATCAGCAACGTCCATAAAAGCGCTTTGTTCTTTTCCATAGCTTACAGGCCAGATTTTTTCCTCAGACTCAGTTAAAAGTATTTGGTCACTTAAATATAACTACCTGTAATGCAATCCTCATGAGCTAACAGGAAAAGAGCCACCTGTTTGTTCTGCACAGGTGGCTCTTTTGTTTATCGGTTCATGGAGATCAGGAATTCTTCATTGTTCCTGGTACCTTTCATGTGTTCGAGCAGGAAGTCCATTGATTCCATCGGGTTCATGTCCGACATGTGTTTCCTCAGGATCCATACTTTTTTCAGCGTTTCTTTATCCAGCAGCAGATCTTCCCGGCGTGTACCCGACGCCATTACGTCGATAGCGGGGAATACGCGCTTGTTGCTCAGCTTGCGGTCAAGCTGAAGTTCCATGTTACCGGTACCTTTGAATTCCTCAAAAATCACTTCGTCCATTTTTGAACCCGTATCAATCAACGCAGTAGCAATGATCGTGAGCGAGCCGCCGTTTTCAACATTTCGGGCCGCACCAAAAAAACGTTTGGGTTTGTGTAACGCATTAGCATCCACACCCCCGGAAAGTATCTTTCCTGATGAAGGAACAACGGTATTATATGCTCTTGCCAGACGGGTGATGGAGTCGAGTAAAATGACTACGTCGTGGCCGCACTCAACCATCCTTTTTGCCTTTTCAAGTACAATACTTGCCACTTTCACGTGGCGGTCAGCCTGCTCGTCAAAGGTGGAAGCGATTACCTCCGCACGAACGCTCCGCTGCATATCTGTTACTTCTTCCGGACGTTCATCGATCAGTAAAATCAAAAGAAATACTTCGGGATGGTTACGGGTAATGGCATTTGCTATTTCTTTCAGCAATACTGTTTTCCCTGTTTTGGGTTGTGCCACAATCATGCCACGCTGGCCCTTGCCAATAGGGGCAAAGAGATCCAGTATCCTGGTAGAATACTGATCGGGGCGTGAGCTTAGCTTAAGACATTCATCGGGGAAAAGAGGAGTCAGGTACTCAAAAGGAATCCGGTCTCTTATTTCTTCGGTTGTCTTACCATTTACAGTCTCCACACGAAGAAGAGCAAAATATTTTTCGCCTTCCTTAGGAGGACGGATCTGTCCTTTTACGGTGTCACCCGTTTTAAGCCCGAAAAGTTTTATTTGTGAGGGTGATACGTAAATGTCGTCGGGGCTGGCCAGATAGTTGTAATCTGCTGATCTGAGAAAGCCATATCCGCCATCCTGCATAATTTCAAGCACACCCTCGTTGAGGATAAGGCCGTCAAATTCACGGACGTAGTTGTTGTAATTTTTTTTTATTTTGGAAGAAGGATCCTCACGTTGTGCCTGATTCTGAGGCTGTGGACGTTCGGCTGGTTCTTGTACAGGACGAAAGGGTTTCTCTTCTGTTTCCTGGGATTGCGGAGTATCTGCTGCTCCTTCGGTTGCTTCATCAGTCAGAACAGAAGGCGTTTCGGTGATTTCATTCTGCAGGTCGGCCACAGGAGGTAACTCTTCCCGGCCCAGGTCGTCCAGTGTGTCACCTTCGGAACCCATATCCGGAATGATTTCGAGGTTACGGGGGCGTGTATCAAAAAGAGGTGCGGGAGCTTGCGGTCTTGTTTCCTTTTTTTGTTTGGGGCCACGCGGAGGTGTTTTGCTGACAGGTTGCGGTATACTGGGGGTATCTGCCACAACCGGGCGCCTCGCTCTTTTTTTCTTCGGTTCATCACTGGCAGTATCCGTTTCTGCCGGATCCGGTGTTTCTGATACGACGTTGGCTGTGGTAGCTTGAGTTTCCTGTTGGGATACTATTCTATTTATTAATTCTTTCTTTTGAATTTTGTTTAAGTCGGAGATACCCAGGCTTGCCGCTATCTCTTTCAGCTCTGATAGAAGCTTAATGTTCAATTCATCGGTTGTAAGCATACAGAAAATAGAAGGTAAGATGATTTCTTACCGGATGAGTTTTTTGGATGTGAATGTAAATTGTTAAAATCTCGAGAACTGAAGCCCCGAATTCATGTGACGGTCATTGATGTATGTATATGTATTTTTAAAATCTGAATTTCCGTCCAAGAGTGCCGGAATGATTTGGAAGATCAACTTAGAGCGTTTGCAATATTAAAATTAACGAAATGGTGATGGGTGTAAAATACTTAAAGAGTGTGATATATTTTTGATAACGCAGATAGCTACCTCTGAAATCTGAAAAATAAACCTGGGGGGAAATTCGGGTGAGTATCGTCGGACGAAGATATGATATACTTAAAAAGAAAACAAATAAATATCCTAATATTTTCTTTAAAAACAGGTAAACATTTAAAATGTGGCGGATGGTTCCATCAATGGGTATAAATTTAACATAAATTAATCCGTTTCAGGGGACTGAGTTTTCAGTGACGTTAGTTTTTATCCGATTAAAACCGGAGTTTTGCAGCATTATGAACATCGTCATCGACTGTGGGAACACATATTCCAAAATGGGCTGGTTTGAAGATGGTAGGATAGTTGACCATCGGCGGGGTTTGCTGCTCGGTGAGGTCGTAGATCTAATCAGAAATAACCTGCCTGACAGGATTATGTTTTCTTCGGTAAGTCTTACTGCCGAAGAATTTGTAAAAAATTTGGGAGTTGAGGTACCCGTAATGAACTTATCCCCGGAAACGCCATTGCCGGTACGTAAGGATTATTTTACCCCTCATACATTGGGTGCAGACAGAATTGCGGCTGCTGTTGGGGCTAACTGGCTGTATCCGGGTGAAGATATCATCGTGATTGATATGGGTACATGTATTACATACGACTGGATTGATAAAAATGCGGTATTCCAGGGAGGACTTATTTCGCCAGGCGTAAAAATGCGATTTAACGCTGTTCATACGTTTACAAAACGGTTACCGCTGCTGGAACCTCAAAAGGAGCCAGTGTTTGTTGGGAAAAGTACAAAGGAAGCTATTGAAAGCGGGATCATGAATGGTGTGCTGGCAGAAATGCAGGGAATTATAGACAGGTACCGACACAATTCGGGCGCAATGCGCGTACTTATATGCGGCGGGGATGCCTCTTTCTTTGAAAGTAGCCTGAAACCACCCATCTTTGCAGTACCGGAACTAGTTTTAATCGGTTTGAACAGAATTTTAACATATAATGTCTCTTAAAAATAGGTTTAGATTATTAACATTGACAATTACCTTAGGTTGGAATTGTTGGTTTGCTATTCATTCAGATGCCCAGGGATTGGGCAATTCACCTTATTCTTCTTTGGGTATCGGTGAATTTTATGGAGAATCTTTTTCAGATAATTCGGGAATGGGCCAGTCCGGTGTAAGTGTGGGAAATGGCTTTCAAATCAATAACCTTAACCCTGCTCTTTGGGTCAGGAACAGGTTTACAACGCTTGATTTCGGATTAATCGGTCAATATAAAAAAATTGATTCGGGAAAAAACAGGCAGACCAACGTCGGTGGGAACCTGGCCTATGTGGCATTGTCCTTTCCGATCAGCACCAAATGGAATGTGGGTGTAAGCCTGAAACCCTACAGTTTTGTGGATTTCGAAAATGAATACGCCAGGATTGTTCCAGGTACCCCTTATTACGCTTATTATATCACCAGCGGAAAGGGCGGAATCAATAAAGCTTCGCTCAATAATGCGGTCCAGATCGGCAAATATTTAAGCTTGGGTATTGAGGCAACTTACTTTTTTGGCAATATAAGAAGAGGCTCGGAAGTACAAATTCCGTTACCTTTTGGGGAGGGTGGAAATTATATGGTTGGTCTCAATGAACGTACAACAGTTTCTGATTTTTCCTTTCGTGGAGGTGCGGCTGTGCGCATCCCGATAAAAAAGGATAACAAGCTGTTCCTTAACGTAGGGGGAACCTATAGCCTGGGATCTCAGCTTGCCTCAACGCAGACGGTTTCTTTTGAACTCACCCAAGGCGGTAGTAATGTAGTTGCACCTGATACCCTGGACAATAACCTGGGCGGGTCAATGACCTTACCGACCCAATACCAGGCTGGGCTAAGCCTTGAATGGCCCTATAAACTGATCTTGTCGGCTGATTTTAACCACCAGGGATGGAGCGGTTACAAAAGTTTTTCTAACTCCAACGATGGGCTGCGCAGTATTAACAGGATCAATTTAGGGGCGGAGTACCTGCCTAATATTTCATCACTCAGTTATTTCAATCTGGTGCGTTACAGAATCGGGTTCAGTACCGGGCCAACGCCCTATGTTGTGAATGGAACAGGTATTAATGATACCAATGTGAGCCTGGGCCTAACATTCCCGATGGGCGGGCGTTTTTCTAATTATATATCGGTAGCCTTTTTGGCCGGACAACGCGGAACGGGCGGCGCGGGGATGATCAAGGAACGTTATGGACGCGTCATATTAGGTTTGACACTGATGGACCGGTGGTTCCAGAAGCAAAAGCTTGAGTAAAATCAATTGGTTTTTAATGAAATTCTTTGTGCTTCAAGGTGATGGTCTGGGATATGTTCGCAGGTTTTATCTGTTGCTGATTCCTGTACACATCCTGCTTTTGACTTCATGTGAAGAAAAAAAGAATAAGGTGGGCGCACTTTATGAAGGGCCGGTTGAGGTGGTCAACAACGTTGAGGTTTTGTATAGCGAGCAGGGATATCTAAAAGTTCAGATGCGGACGCCGGAACAGCTCAGATACCGCAACGATGATAAGGTCTTTCCCGACACCGTTAATATTAATTTTTACGATCCGACCGGAGCACTGATTACCAGGCTTCGGGCTGACTCCGGGCATTATGAAAAAAATGCAGATGTTTTTGTTGTAAAGGGGAAGGTCAGGGTCGTAAAATCTCTCACAAAGGAGGTGCTTACCACCTCGGAACTACGGTGGAGTCCAAGAACTCAAAAGGTTTTTACGGATAAACCGCTGTCTGTACGAAACGAACTGACCAAAGAAATCACGAATGCTGTGGGAATGGATGCCGAGCAGGATTTTTCGCGGATTGTGTTCAGAAAGGGGACGGGGATTTATCGCTTCTCAGGTCCCTGATTTTTTTTACAGGGCAGTTTCTGAGCGCCTCGGCTACTGTTTCAATGGAGGTATACACAGAGTCATTCCCCCATTTGGTTTTCACATAGGTAATAATTTCAGCGATTTCAAGTTCGGTCAGTTTCTTACTGGCAGGCATAGGGCGCCTGGTCGCAAGGGTGTCTGAGGTGGTTAATACGGTTCCATTTTTGATCAGACAAGCCATTTTTGCTGCGTCACTGGTTTGGCTGGAGGCAGTCAGTGAAGGATAAAGATTAGCCATCCCCTTCCCATCGTCCTGGTGACAGTTGGCGCAATTCGTAGTGTAAAGTTGGTAACCTTCCACATAATACTGCTCTTTCTTTAATTCCTCAGCACTCTGGCAACTGACCAAACCTAAAAGAAAAAGAAAGTAAACCGGTAATCTTTTCATATAAGGGGCCCTGCTACTTTTTATATTCTTCAAGGAGGATGCGGATGTCACCAATTAATTTCTGTGTACCTTCTTCCGTTGTGCCATCATAGGTACCACGTACATGCCGGTCCTTATCCACTAAAATAAAAGCGCCGCTATGGATATACCCGCCCTCGGCAGTTTTATCTTCATTGGCTACAATCATATAGCTTTTCTGACCTATTTCATATATTTTTTCTTTCGGCCCTGTCAGAAACTGCCATTGGTTTCCTTCTGCACCCAGGTCTTTGGCATACTGACGGAGTACCTGCGGGGTATCATGGTCGGGGTCAATACTATGGGAAACGATCATCACCTGCGGATTATCCCTGAACTCCTTGAATACCTTAAGCATCTGCTTTTTCATGACCGGGCAAATGGTCGGACAGGTTGTAAAGAAAAAGTCGGCAATGTAAATTTTGTCCTTCACCAAAGCTTCTGTAACGGTATCTCCATTTTGGTTTAAAAATTTGAAGGGGGGGATGGTATGGTAAATGGTATCTACAACTTCTTTTCCATCCACTGTTTTGGTAACCCAATCTCTTTCCCCGTAAATAGGCAATTTTTTACTTTCTGTCTGGCATGATATGGAAAGGAATGCAATAACAGTACCGATCAGGTAAATACTATGGATTTTGTTCAGGCAAAAATTCATGATGTTTTAATCTAAATATAATTTGGCTTCGTCTATGCTTTTCTTACTGAGGTCTTTAACGGAAAGAATTTTCTTTTTCTCATTTTCAAAATAGGAAATGGCTTCCTGGGAGTTGAGTTTTTTGGCTGAATCTCCCTTATACTCATGCATCCAGTTCATCATCAGGTTGTAGGATTCGTCCAGGCTGCTACTCAGTTCCATTACTTTCGTCCGATCCTGAGCCATATCGTTCCCGCTGATTCCTTCATTCTGAAGGCTGTCCAGGGTCTTTAACTTTTTGGTGAGCTGTGATTTAAGCGCCATAATGTCTTCCATGCGCGGCATTACTTCATCGTGTATGGCGAGCACCTCACCTTCCAGTTCAACCACCTTATCGGCATCTTTGCTGCAGGCCCACATGCAGGCCAGTATTCCGGTTAATAGCAATAGTTTTTTCATAATTACGGTCACTTAAGGAGGTTAAAACGGTGTATCAAATGAAACTAATCCTTTAAAATCATTTCCCTTGCATTGGAAATTACGGACTCCGACGGGTTGTTACCACCGATCATCTGCGCAATTTCCATTACTCTTTCGTCAGTGGAGAGCCTCCGGACCTTACTCACCGTTTTATCGGAAGAATGATCCTTATAAACAAAATAATGTGCGTTTCCGCTGCTTGCTATCTGATGCAGGTGTGTGATGGCAATAATCTGGTGATTATGTGCCATGCTTTGCATCATTTTGCCCATTTTTTTTGCTATTTCACCGGAAACGCCGGTATCTATTTCATCAAAAATAATAGTTGGCAGCTTTCTTTTATCCGCCAGGATATACTTAATTACCAGCATCAGTCTTGAAAATTCACCTCCGGAGGCGACCTGCTTCAGTTCCTGAGGAGTTATGCCCTTATTGCCGCTAAACAGAAAGGAAACAATATCCAAGCCTGTTGCGGCTGGTTCTGTTTCTGTTATTTCAATAGTAAAAGAGGCGTTGGGAATACCAAGATCCCGTAGCCTTTCCAGTATCAGTATTTCAATGGAACTGGCAACGCTTTTCCTTTTTTTAGAAAGCGCCAAAGCCTTTTCCTGCATTTTCTCGTTTGCTGCATTCATTTCTTTTTCCGCAATACGTAACGAGTCATCCAGATTTAAAACTGTATTGAGTTTGACACCAAGCTCCTCCCTGATGTGCACAAGGTTCGATAAATGCGTAACCTGATGTTTTTTGAGAAGATTGTAAAGGATCGTCAGGCGATCCTGAACCAGCTCGGTTCGCCCGGGGTCCACGTCTATATGATCATGCAATTGCTCAATTTCATCGGCAATGTCCCTCAGTTCGATCAGGCAACTCTGCGCCCTTTGTCTTAAACCGTCATAGGATGTTACCAGTCTGGAAGCTTGGTTTAACGCTGTCAGCGATCCTTTCAATAATTCAAGGGCTGAGTTTTCCGGGTTGTCCAGATATGCATGTGCGAGATGTAATTTTTCCTTGATCTCTACCGCATTTTCCAGCACATTGAGTTCCTGTTCTAGTTTATCCAGCTCGTCTGCTTCGATCTTGGCATCATCCAGCTCCTGATACAAAAACTGATCATAATCAAACTCCTTTCTTAACTGAGCAGCCTGTGATTTCAGCGACTCAAATTCCCGGACTTTGTTTTTATACTGCTGATAAGCCGATTTGTACTCGGCAAGAAGTATTGTATTGTTTGCAAAAGAGTCAACAACCTGTAGCTGGAATTCATTGGTGCCCAGTAAAACAGCGTCATGCTGCGAATGGATGTCCAGCAACTGGTTACTGATCCTTCGCAGGCTGTCCAGGTTTACGGGGGTGTCATTGATGAACGCACGGGATTTTCCTGCTACCGAAATCTCTCTTCTCACGATACATTCTTCGGAAAAATCGAGGTTTTCTTCTTCAAAGTTTCCGGCCATATCGTAGCCCGTCAGATTAAATGTTCCTTCAATGACACATTTTTCAGAGGTATCATACAATGCCTTGACATCCGCGCGGTTGCCAAGCAATAATCCAATGGCACCCAGCATGATAGACTTCCCTGCCCCGGTCTCTCCCGTGATGATATTCAGGCCAGGATCTGGAGTCATTTCCAGATGTTTGATCAGGGCGTAATTTTTTATCAGCAGATTAGAAAGCATTCCTTTTGAGTAACGGCGTATCTTATTGAGATATTCTTACAGAGAACGAGAGATTGGCAAGATCCTTTCACTGATACGAATATAGGTACGATATCAACAAATTGGAAATAAAGGAGGTTCGGCATGCCGAAATTGCGGATGCAAACTTTTCATGCCTGGCTGATCTGGTCAAACACAACTTCGTAAAGTTCGTTGATGGAAAAACTGTGCCGATGCTGCCGCTGATCCGAAAGTACCAGGCTGTTTTCAGACCAGGAATCAAGTTTTCCATAAAATGTCTGGCCGTTTGATAGCACAGCCGTCAGCATGGATCCTTTGATTTTGGACACTGCTGGAATTATCTTTTTCCCGGAAACACGGATGATGCGCTTACTCATGGTGGTAATTTGATTATTGCAGCAGCTTTTGATACAACTGGGTTTTAGAAGGATCCAGGCTGGTCAGGAGGGTATATACTTTGGATTTTTCTTCGGGAGTAGCTTCTGCCAGTATTCTGTATAATTCGTCGGATTTTGCGTCAAAAAAGGAGTTAATCAGTACACTGGAAGATCTTTGCTGGGCCACTTCCCGGATGGTGTTCAGAGCCTGTAATACTTTTGCACGGGTTTCTGCCGGATTTTGTGTGGCAACGTCCAGCCCAAGCCGGTAATAGGTGTACATGCTTTCCCTGAAAGGCGTGAACTGCTGGCTCATGAGGTTTTCAATCAGTGCATAGCGGTTACGGGATTCATTATTGGAATCCCAGCCTCTCTTGTTAGGAGAGGAGTTGCGGGCCTGGTTGGTGATATTAAAAGCTTTCTGTATGTAGGGGTTCCCGCCAAGTTTGCTGAACGAATCGTAATCGAATATCAGAGCTGTGTAGGCATAAAATGCGAGCAGGTAGGGTAATTCCTCGGTATAGCTGTTTTCGTTGAAGTACAGCTGAGTAGTGGGAAGGTAGGTAAAGGCAACATTTCTGTCTATAAAAGTAAACAGAACAGTTTCATAACTGGAGTTGAAAACCGGCCTCGTAATCACCAGTTGTGCATTTCCTTCGTAGTTTCCGAGCGATATGGATTTGGTCAGGTTGAGATTCAGTTTGCACTTGATCCTTTCTTCCTTTCCGAAAACATCATCCGTAAATCTGTAGGTATTCAGGAACTCGGTCATATATGCCTGAAGCTGGCTCATTGCCTGCGGATCGGTTTTTTGCTGAGATACCAGCTGATCGTAATTGAGGTTTACAGTAAACTGGAATATCTGGCCAAAGGTGAATCGGGGCAGCACCAGTGCTGTGAAAAATACCAGGACATACACTTTTTTCATGATTCGCTCCATTTTTTGAGAATGATCTCCAGAATATCGTCCGCAACTTCTTTTTTAGATTTTAACGAGAATTCCTGTATGTTCAGTTTCTTATCAATAACGGATATTTTATTGGTATCGTGTGCAAAACCGGCCCCGGAATCGTTCAGGGAATTTAATACAATGTAGTCGAAATTTTTACGGGCCAGTTTATCCGCGGCATTTTCTTTCTCATTTTCCGTTTCCAGCGCAAAACCGATCACCAACTGATGATCCTTTTTAATTTTGCCCATCGTGCCGGCTATGTCCGCTGTTTTTTTGAGTTCTAGTTCCATTTCTGGCATACTCTTCTTGATTTTCTGAGAAGCCACATAGCGCGGGGTATAATCTGCAACGGCGGCGGCAAAAATGATAAGGTCACTGCCTTCAAAATAATGCTGTACAGCGGTGAGCATCTGTTCCGCTGTCTCAACCTGTATGATATGGAGGTTAATATCGGCGATGGTCAGATCTACCGGCCCGCTGATCAGCGTTACCTGAGCCCCGGCATAGGCAAAAGCTCTGGCCAGCGCATATCCCATTTTCCCGGAAGAACGGTTGCTGATGAAACGAACGGGATCCAGAGGTTCCACCGTAGGACCGGCAGTGATCAGCACACGTTTGCCAAGAGCGGTGCTTTTAACAGAAAAATGTTTTTCCAGCGTGGTAAGGATTACTTCGGGTTCTGCAAGTCTTCCGTCGCCAATTAACCCACTGGCCAGTTCTCCAAATCCGGGATTGATGAAAATATTACCGTATCCGGCCAGGGTATCAATATTATTTTTGGTAGAAGGGTGGCGGTACATATCCAGGTCCATTGCAGGGGCAATAAATACCGGACAGCGCGCGGACAGGTACACAGCCGTAAGCAGGTCATCGGAATACCCAGTCGCAAATCCTGATATGGTTTTTGCAGTAGCAGGTGCAATGATAATAGCGTCTGCCCATAAGCCCAGTTCTACATGATTATTCCATGATCCCGTTTCGCTGTTTGTAAACGATGTCAGTACCGGATGCCTGGACAATGTGGCTAAGGTAAGCGGAGTAATGAAGCCCTTGGCCGCCTCCGTCATAATGACCTGAACGTCGGCCCCGGCTTTGATCAAAAGCCTTACGAGAAAAGCAGCTTTGTAAGCTGCAATACTTCCGGTTACTCCCAGAAGAATCTTTTTACCTTTTAGCATGAAGATGATACCGGTGCGTGACACCTTTAATACACAAATAAAACTTCTGATTTCTCAGGCCTGCATTTACAGATGAAAGATAGACATGAAAAACCTCAAAAGCCAGTCAAAACAAAACCTGTTGGCATTGTTTCGACTGGCTTTTGCTAATCAATGGAGGATTACTCTTCCGTTGTGTTGCGATAGCTATGATAAGTCTTTCCTTCGATAAATTCATCGATGGAAATGCTGCCTGCTTTGGGCATTCTTTCATAGAATTTTGAGATTTCAATCTGCTCGCGGTTCTCAAAAACTTCTTCAAGGTTATCAACACCGGAAGCGAACTCGGCCAGTTTATTGTTGAGTTCTTCTTTCATTTTACTGGAAATCTGACGTGCTCTTTTGGAGATCACCGACACAGATTCATATAAGTTTCCAGTTACATCAGCGATCTTGTCGGTATCGCGGGTAATGATGGATGGATTGGTTGCCATGGTAGCTTCTTTATTGTTTAAATCCTTACTTTCCTGACTTGATTCTTTATTTGTTGCCTTTACTTTCCGTGGATGATGGTGCGGTTACCTTGGTTGGTTTGGTAGACGGATCCACAGATTTTTCTTTTAATTTCTGGTTTTCCAGTTCAACTTTGGCGATGACCTCCAGTTGTTTCTGGCTTCCTTCATACATCTTCTCAGCATCCCTCAGAAAGCGCCCCTCGGGATATTTATCGATCATTTCCTGGTAATATTTTACAACGGCCTGGTATCTTTCCTTTTGCTTCAGCAGCTGATCCATCGTGTAATTCAAACTGTTGGTTGCAAATCTGTATTGAGCATCAATTTTCAGATAAGCCAGTTCTTCGTTGTACTTGGAATCCGGGAAATCTTTGCGGAAATTCTCAATGGAGATAACTGCTGATTTCAGAGACATCATGTTGAAGTCGCTTACCTTGTAATACAGTTTTGCTTTTTCATACTGTTTCCTTTCAAGTTTGGAGCGCAATTCCAGAATATACCTGGTGCATTCTTCCCGGAAAGGGCTGTCGGGATACGTATTTATAAAATCCTGTAAAGCCGATATGGCCGTGAAACTGCTTGTCTGGTCAAGGTTATAGGGGGCAGAGTCCTTGTACAAAGAATATGCGTGCATATAAAATGCCTCCTGAGCAAAATCACTTCGGGCATAGGTATCATAGAATTTCTTGAACAGAAACTGGCTCGAATTATATTGCCCCTGCTGATACTGCGTATAGGCATAGTAAAATTGTGCGAGCTCTGATTCCGTACTTCCTTTCAGAATAGGGATCAATTCTTCGAATAAAATTCCTGCTTTATAAAAATCTCCTTTTTTATAATAGGTCATGGCAGCATCATACTTCTGCTGGTCCGTACCGGTTTTTTGAAGTTTGGAGAATTTACTACAGGAACTTCCTGCTACAATCAACAAAATGAGCAAGAAAGTACTTGCAAGGCCATTATTTCGCATATAACTGCAAAGGTAATAAAAAAGCTACATCATCCATAACGAATGCGTAGCTTAAAAAGTGTTTAAAAAAGAACCTATTGCTGATGGCGAACGAGCATTTTCTTGGTTGCAACTTTCTTTCCCTCCAGCACAAGTTGATAAAAATATAATCCTGTGGGCATTTCGCGTGTATCGACCCTTAATTTCTTCTCGCCTCGCATTAGGTTGTACTCATTCATTTGTGAGCCCAGGATGCTGTAAAAAATAACCTTAGCGTCTCGCACTGCGGGTAACATATTGTAATCCAACTCGGCGTAATCACTGGCCGGATTCGGATAGATATTGGAAACGCTAATTTTCTCGTTGGCAAATAGCTGCTCTTCCGCCTTTCCTGCTGTTACAACCGGTGTTCTTTTTTCTACATTTCTTTCAGAAGTTTCCGCAACAAGTGTACCATTGGTATCGTTGGATGTGTTGGAGGAAAACAGATAAGATCTATAGAAACTGTTGACGGCTTTATGGTTATGAAGAGAAAGTGGTTTATAATTAAGATTTTCAGGTATTCTTGAAAACTTCATATTCCCAACAGGAGCGCTTTTCTTACGGGTAATGTTCAGCCTACTCCCGTTGTTAGCCGTCTGAGCCAAAGCCCAGTGACCTGCAAGCGTGATAAGGAACATTAAAAGAAGTATATTTTTTTTCATAGCTTTTGATAGGAATGGCCTTTCGGAGCTTAGTCGGGCTATGCCGAAAGATTATTACAAAAATATAGAGAAAATATTGTAAAATCAAAATATATTGTGCGTACGGTCGCATTTATTTTTAATCATTAAATAACTGTGCCTGAAGAATAGAATTTTGACATTTATTCTTTCTGCCAGGTTGTTTTTTCCTTTGTGGGTTTATCGGTTATTCGCCAGTTAAATCCGTCAAGCTGTCGTTCTGCCTGCACTATTTTAGAAGGGGGGATAAGCCTGCCGTCCGGTTTTCCGATAAAGGCGATCCTGTTTACCCTGTTGTCTGCAAAAAGCAGATTCATTTTACCACATTCCACCCGGTTGAGCCCTATCATTTTTTCCTTGTCATCAACGGCATAATAAGCACTTTCCCCGTTTCCATCCACCAGCACCTGTTTCAATTTGTTTTTCTCTCCAAAATAGGCATTGATCGTCCTGCCTTTTACCTGGTTATACTGCTTTACGAGTGTGTCCTCGGTTATGACAAAAGAATGTCCTTTAAGTAACATTCTGTTCACCTCATTGTTCACCAGAAATGTTGTGATCGTATCGGCTTCCATCTGATAATACTGGTCACTCCATAGTATGGGCTTGCGGAAAAATTTAATAATAGAATCCGCCGTGTTATAGATGATGGAGTCGCATTTTCCCTGGAAATTGGATTTATAAATGAAAACATTTTTGTAGCCAACCAGTTTCCTGGTGCTATCAATCTTATTTTCAAAGGAGTAAAGGGTATCCGCACGGATGTAAAGGGTGTCGTCCGAAATCACATTTCTAACATAGGCATGGCCAAAAATTTTTGAAAAACCTTTGTCCCGAATGTAAGATCCCTCGTCCCCGTTCAGGATAGTCTTGTCCTTTTTAGCGACAATGATTACGTTTCCCTTTCCTTGTCCGTTGTTACTTTTGCCATCCACAGCCAGTGAGTCTGCGGTGAGGGTATACGTCTCGTTGTCTACCGTAGTGCGCGTTTTGAATACCGACTGGCTCGTTTCAGTGTTATACTGTCCGCGAGTAGCTTTCACCGTGCCGTCCTTATTTACTATTTTGCTCGGGCCATTAAAATAGCTCCATTTCGTTATTGAGTTATAGAGAAGGGTATCCGTGGTAAGTGTATATTTTTTATTAACGAGTTTAACGTTTTTGTAATAGGTAAATTCCTTCGTTTGCGTATTGTAAAAACCCTCTTTGCTTGTCAGTACGTCTGATTCATCCACCGTTCTGCCCGGTACTTTGTAGTAGGCAATGCCAGCTGCCATGTCGTATTCCAGTTTTCGGGTGGTCAGGGTTCGTTTCCGGTCTTTCATGACCACCTTTTTGCCGCTCACAATCGCCATACGTGTATTTCCGTAATAGTAAAGTGTATCACCTGTTATTGTAATGGTATCACCCTGAACGATCCGGACATTGCCAAAAGCCTCGATTATGTTCGTTGTACGGTTCTGAATGGCCAGGTTGCTGTAAAGCAAAGCGCCTTTGTGTCTGAATGTTCCGTTGGTTACCTTGCGGATCTCGGTTCCGTTTTCATTCGTGATTTCTAACTCGTCTGACTTGATGATCTCAACAATATCTCCTTCGGTACCTGCTGCCTGGCTTGTTATATTGTTCTGCGCCAGAAGAATATGAGGAATTGATATCACCACAAAGATCATCACTTTCAGCATATCTGCTTTGATAGACATGACGCCAATAAGTTTAACCTTGTTGCAATATTTTACATATATTTTTTTCATCAGGTTCTTCTTGATTCCCTTAACTTTGAAAATGTAACATTCGGATACGGTGCAAAGGCAATCCTTTCTGTCTTATGATAAGCCAAAATTACATCAAATACGCGCGCAAGGGGCATGTTGGATTCTTTTTTAACTTTTATTAACCAATTTAATCCATCCTTAACGGAAGTTTCCACACTTCTGACAGTAAGTGGGGGAGTGGATTCTATGGCCATGATGCATTTATTCCACAAAGCGGGACTTCCGGCTGCCGTGGCGCATTGCAACTTTGGTCTGAGAGGGGTTGAGTCGGATGAAGATGAAGCGCTGGTCAGAGAAACGGCTGATATTTATGGGTTTAAGTTTTATGTAACCCGGTTTGAAACCAAAAAATATGCGGATCAGTTTTCCGTGTCCACGCAAATGGCAGCCAGGGATTTGAGGTATACCTGGTTTGAGAAAATAAGGAAGGAAAATCATTACCACTGGGTGGCTACTGCACATCATCTTAATGATTCCATCGAAACGGCTTTGCTTAATCTTTCAAGGGGTACCGGCATTTCCGGATTTCGTGGAGTACCGGTTATAAACCATACCATCGTCCGTCCACTATTGTATGCATCAAGAGATGAAATTTTGGCTTATGCCATGCAGGAGGGCATAAACTGGCGGGAAGATTGTTCCAATGAATCTCTGGATTATCAGCGGAACGTGATCAGGCATAAGGTGATACCGGTACTTAAAGAAATAAATCCTTCGCTGGAAGATAGTTTTGCGGTTACTGCCGAAAGAGTAAGGGCGGCCGACAGGTTGCTGACGGAATTTCTGGAGAACTGGAAAAATCAGATTTTGATTTCAGATGGGAACGAGACACGGATACCCGTTGATAAACTGAGGGAGTCGGGTGAGCCTGTTTACCGATTGTCGTTTATTCTGGAGCCTTACGGGTTCAGATACCGGCAGGTCGAACAAATTTTAAGGTCCAGCGGATCTTCGGGGAAAATATTCTATTCTGAAACAAATCAGTTACTGACAGACAGAAATACGCTGATTTTAAAACCACGGGGCGGAGATCAGCCTTTGGAAGAAATAAAGATCCAGCGTTTTCCTGCTCACTACGCGATGGCAGAGGGGATACTTTCCTTTGAAGATGCCGCTGTTGAAATAAAAGATATCGTCAAATCTGCAAACCATATTTATTTTGACGGAGATCAGATTTCGTATCCGCTAACCGTCAGAAAGTGGCAGCCAGGAGATAAGTTCGCTCCACTGGGAATGGAGGGACGGAAAAAGAAGGTCAGCGACTTGCTGATAGATCTGAAACTGACCGTTTTTCAAAAGGAAAAGGTAAGAGTACTCGTCAACGGGGATGACGAAATTATTTGGGTAATAGGCATCAGGACGGCTCATCGATTTAGAATTCAATCGGATACCAGGCAGGTAGTTACGGGTATTTATGATCCGGTTTTTTCTGATGTTTATAAAAGATAGTCCGACCGCCTATAGACGGTCGGACTATCTTTTAGTGTTGATTCAAAATGATCAGGCAAATAATTTGCCAAGTGAAGTTCCGAATAAGTCCTGAGCTTCGGAGGTAGAAATGATTGTCTGGCCATCTATCATAAGATCCGCCCCGGTAACTTTTCCGATAAGCGCATGAGGTGCTTTCAGGTCAGCACCTAGCATTCTCTGAAATTCTCCCTGATTTTCAGGCTTGATACTTACCAGTACACGGCTTTGAGATTCGCCAAAAAGATAGGCATCTTTGCGGAAATTAGTGTCTGTCGACACCTCAAAACCCAATGTACTGGGCATGGCCGATTCGGCGAGGGCAACAAATAGCCCGCCATCCGAAACGTCGTGTACCGAAACAACCAATCCGCTCAATATCAGTTTTCTGATCGCAGCCTGAACCGAAAATTCTTCGTCCAGATCAAAGGCCGGGGCAGGTGATTTTTTCACCCCGCGAAAACTGTACAGGTACTCCGAAGAGGCGATATCATTTTTAGGGGCTCCGATAAGATAAATCAGGTCACCATCATTTTTGAAGTCGAGGGAAGTCTGATGTTCCGGTTTCTCAACCAGGCCGATCATCCCGATTGTTGGCGTCGGAAAAACAGGCCCGTCATCAGAGCTTTGGTTGTAGAAACTTACGTTTCCTCCGGTAACAGGGGTGCTGAATTTCAAACATGCCACGCTCATGCCTTTTACGGCCTCCACAAACTGCCAGTATACTTCCGGAACATACGGATTTCCAAAATTCAGGTTGTTGGTGACAGCCAGAGGTTCGGCTCCTGAGCATACCAGGTTGCGGGCCGCTTCCGACACGGCAATTTGTGTACCGACAAAGGGATCGGCGTTGACGTACCGCGCATTGCAGTCCACTGTCATTGCGATCGACTTTTCATAATCAGGTCGTTTAATATCTCTGATTCTGACTACCGCAGCATCGGAAGGAGAGTTGGTCGTACGTGTTGCGGTTCCGACCATAGAGTCATACTGCTGGGAAACCCACTGACGCGAACAGATATTGGGGTGAGATAAAAGATGTGTCGCAACCTTTTTGATTTCTTCGGTATCTACATCTTTAATCTCTGAAATTTCAAATTTCTTAAACTCCTGGAAATATGCGGGTTCCCGGTACTCGCGATGGTACTGAGGAGCTCCGCCACCCAGTACCAGATCGTGCGCCGGTACATCGGCGATCAGGTTTCCGTGCTGATAAAAATGCAGACGTTTTGAATCTGTAACTTCGCCAATTTGGGCACAGTGCAGATCCCATTTGTCGAAAATTTCCTGAATGATACCTTCTTTTCCTTTTTCTACAACCACCAGCATACGCTCCTGCGACTCGGAAAGAAGAATTTCCCATCCATGCATATTGGCCTGGCGTGTGGGGACCTTGTCCAAATCAATGATCATCCCGTGGGCGTCCTTCGCGCTCATTTCAGAGGTGGAGCAGATAATACCAGCCGCCCCCATATCTTGTATACCGATCACATGACCGGTGGCAATGATTTCAAGAGTGGCTTCAAGCAGTAATTTTTCCATGAATGGATCACCTACCTGAACGGCAGGTAATTTTTCATTGGATTTGTCAGTGATATCCTCCGAAGCAAACGTTGCGCCGTGGATACCATCTTTCCCTGTGGCTGATCCGACAATAAAAACAGGATTGCCTACACCATAGGAAGTGGCCTTTGCCACCTTGCCAATTTCCACAATGCCAGCAGAAAATGCGTTGACAAGCGGATTTGTGTTATAGGATTCGTCAAAGAAAAGCTCTCCACCCACGGTTGGTATTCCAAAGGCATTTCCGTAGTCGCCAATGCCCTTCACCACACCTTTCACCAGCCATTTGGTTTTTGCCAGTTCGGGATTTCCGAACCTGAGCGAATTGAGCTGGGCAATAGGACGGGCGCCCATGGTGAAGATATCCCTGTTAATCCCCCCCACGCCGGTGGCAGCTCCCTGATAGGGTTCCAGTGCGGAAGGGTGGTTGTGCGATTCAATTTTGAAACTGCAAGCCAGTCCGTCACCAATATCCACCAGTCCGGCATTTTCTTCACCGGCTTTGGCTAACATGCGGTCGCTTTCTTTGGGTAATTTTTTAAGCCAGACGATCGAGTTCTTATAGGAGCAATGCTCGGACCACATCACAGAAAAAATACTCAGTTCCGTGAAGTTGGGTGTACGACCTAAAATGTCCTTTATTTTATCAAACTCTTCTGGAAGAACGCCAAGTTTGCGGGCCGTTTCGACGGTAGGGAGGGCATTGCCATCCTGTATTTCGGTAGTTGACACTTTATTCTGGTTTTACGGTAGTTATTAAATGGCAACGCTAAAACGAACTGCCAAAACTAAGGCGCAAAATTAAGGTATTAGATCAAGAGAAACGATATTGGGATAAAAATTATCAGAAACTATTGTGTATTTATTTTTTCTCATTACTTTTGCACCACATTTAGCACACGGCTAAAGTAGAAAAGAGAGATGGCAGAGTGGTCGATTGCGACGGTCTTGAAAACCGTTGACTGTAACAGGTCCGGGGGTTCGAATCCCTCTCTCTCTGCGGATTTAAGTAAAATGGTCTTTACCATGTAGAAAGCCACTCAGCAAACTGGGTGGCTTTCTTGCTTTTAACATCAAATCTACTTTCCTCACATAACGGTTACGTCAGGGGTTACGTCTAAAATATGCCGGTTACGGCAATTTTTACTCACCACACCAACCTTTAAAAGTACCGTGATTAATCACCTTCCCCCAATGAAAGTGTTGTTCTGGTTTCGCAAGTCGGAAGCCAAAAGCCAAACTCTTAATTCTGATCCTGTTGGAACGATTCAATGTCGAATTACTATCGACAATGATGAAACCGAAATAGGATCGACCCAAATTTCCTGTAAAAAATCTTGTTGGGATTCTACAAACCAAGTTATTCTTGGAAAATTACAACGTATAGTCCGAGCGAACCAGAGGCTGAATGATATTTCATCAAAGCTATACCGGCTCTATGATATACTTAACACCAAATATGAGTTTGTAACAACTCCTGTGGTTAAGGAATATTACCTGAGTAAAAGAAAATTCACTTATAGTATTGCAGAAATCACAGCGGCATTTTTGGAGCACCGCCAGAAGCAAGCGGATCAGAAAGTGATTACGGAATCTACTTTGAGCGTGAATACAAACTACACGAGGCATATCTTGGATTATTGTATGCTGGTAAAGATCTCTAAACCCACCCAAATAGGTGCTACTTTCTTTTCAGATCTGTTCGACTTTATGATTGATGATAACCGCAGTCAGGAAAGATTTGCAAGAAAGGTTACCGCATTTGCCAAGCAGGTGTTAAAGTGGGGGAAAAGAAAGGGCTTATGTCCGCAGCTTACATGCTTTGATGAAGATTTGCCAGGTACAGCGGATTCCGAAGACTATCTCGATACGACCCATTTGAGTATTATTCAGCTTGATAAACTTCTGAGATTTGACTTTAATAAACTGGTAAAGGGCAATATTCTAACCAGAGAAAGTGCTGAAACGCTAGGGGAGGAGCGGGACGCTTTTGTCTTCAACTGTTTTACTGGTATGCACCATTGCGATTATCGTGATAAAAAGTTTCAGCTGGAGTATTATAAAGAAGTGTTGTTCCTTAAAGGTAAAAGAAGAAAGACAAAAAAGCCCTTTGTAATTAAACTTCTTGCACCTGCGGTTGATATCCTTAAGAGATATGGTCATGAGCTTTCAAAGCTTCCTGTCAAAAGCAATCAGAAGCGAAATGCGACCTTAAAACTAGTCGCTCTTTATGCTCAGATACCACTTGTGTTGACCACAAAAATAGCCCGGAAGACATTTTGCGATCTAGCTTTGAATGAAATGATGATGACTCAGGACGATGTGGCAGCTTGCCTGGGATTAAGTTCTACCCGTTATCTTAAGAACTATGGTAGGATACGTGAAAAACGGCTGTTGAAGGTCATGAAGAGCTGGGAATCTCTGCATCAGGCAGCATCCTAAATTATTTGTAAACACCCAGTTTAAGCTGGGTGTTACCTTAGAGAAAGACTCCTCAATAATTCCAAGTCAAACACTCTACCTTTGTTTTGGCCTCTTTCCTTCTCCCATCCACGGCCAGCGTTTTGGTATGATCCTCGGATTTCCATTTGAAGCGGCTGCGATAATCCAGCAGTGCATTTTCCGGATAACTACTCAAAAGAAACTTACCCTTCATTTGTGAGCAGGCTTCCAGCAGATTTATAAAATCCTGCTCAGTGTAACCCTTGTAGGGTCCTTGATCCGAGGACACATAGGGAGGATCCAGGTAAAAGAAGCTTTCCGGGCTATCATAAGCCTTAATGACTTTGAGCACGTCATAGCTCTCAATGGTCACGCGCTTCAGCCTCTGCTGATAATCCTCGGTGAACCGGTTTTTTTGATTGAAAAGCTTCAAAGCACAGGTTCCATGCCTGTCATAACCAAAACCACCACCGATCATGCTGCCAAAGCTCATATTACTTTGAACCCAAACCGACCAGGCACATGCAACGGGATTGGTAACATCCTGCAACTGGGAAATATAAAATTGATCCGATTCTTTGTGCTGTGCCCGGCTATGAAAGGTTTCATCAACCAGGCGCTGAATTTCTTCGAAGTCGTATTTGAGCACTTTGTAGAAGGTCATTAACCGGTTACTGATATCATTGACGACTTCCGCTGGTGAAGGAGCCTTTGCCCAAAACACAGCCCCGCCGCCAAAGAACGGCTCAACATAAAGCTGGTGTGGTGGGATCTTGGGAAGGATGTGGCGAAGCATTTTTTGTTTGCCGCCATAATAAGTAATGGGAGTTTTGAGATTTATTTCCTGTTTCATAGCTAATAGATTTAGCTGCAAAAGGAGAAAAGTTCTAATGGCAGTAAAAGGACACAATAGCGTCAGAAAATTGACATATATTTGAAAAATTGCAGAACCAGCAATTAAAAAACGGCTGTATTATGAATAAAGAATTTAGAGAGGGCATCCTGCTTGGGAGTAAGCACTATGCCAAAATCAACACAATGAGCGATCGTTGGAAGAAAAGAAATGTACCTGCCTTTATCAGAAAAGCATTACTGGTGCCCTATTATATTACAGAAGTAAATGGCTGGCACGAGCTACATATCATTCAATTTCCAATTTGTGATCGCGATAAAGTAGAATTTATCCCTTTTGCCCGATCAAGGATTCATGAAAAAGAATGTTCCGAAATTTCTGATAGCAAAAAATGAAGCTGCAAAACCTGGATCTACTTATCTGGTTCATACACAGCAGCCACCCTTTATTGGTGAGCTTCTTACATTTGATAATTTTGATCAGAGAAATCAGTATATCGAAGATAATCTTAACAAGGAGGTGATCAGTGTTACACACACCTGTCTGCTTGTGATATTAAAGTATTTGGATGAATCCACTCAGAGCAAATCTAAGCCATATTTTGAAAACAAGGTCGTGCACTGGATCATTGCCAACTATTTGAATTCTAGCGTTTTTTAGAAGTAAAAATGTTCAAGCTTTCAAAGGTCCTCACCAAGACAGGCAGTATAGTCATCAGCGCAATTATGACGGTGGTTTTCGTTATATTTTTGTACGGATTTCTTTCAGCTGATTCGTTTGACTGGTATGATTTCGGATTCTTTGTCCTGATGTGGGCAGGGATTTGTTTATTATTCTGGGCTGTATTTAAAATATTGACAATGATAAACAGCCTCGGTGATGGCAAAAAATAAAATATGCTAATTCGCTGTGTTAATCAACTGGTAGGGTTATAAGCTACTCAAAATCAAAGAAGTATAATTACCTTCTAAAAACTTGCACCCTTTTACTGATTTTGATCGGATGTAATTATCTGAAAATCGCGCAGATAGTCAGGCTTTGGTACCGTGTAAATCTTGTTTTTCCCTCTATCGAGCCCGCCCTTTGACATTTTGGAAATTTCCATTTTTAAAAAATCCGAATAGCTGTGAGGTGCCGGGGTGGGTATACTGATGCCAGCCCCGGCTGTTTGGATTTACATGAATGAAAGGTCAAAGCCCGCATCAACAGGCCTGATCCCACCCAGACAGCGCCAGGCGGCGTAGTAGTCTACGGTGTCAGACAGGTGGGTGGCCCGCTCCTGGTCGGCGTCCTTCTTCTCGCTTGACTTGTCCTTCTTGTAGTCGGCTGTCAGTGGTGCACGCTGCATGGATACCAGGGTACTCTTGGCATGAACAGGATGGAAGCGCATGTGAAGCCCGTCCTGACGGCTCTCTGAGAGAATGCCCTGCATAAGTGTATGGATTTCATCCTTTAAAGGATTGTAGGTAAGCGGACATAAAACTACGTCCCAACCCGCCCGTATAAATACATCAGAAAACTCATCGAATAAAGTGATCCAGGTGCCGTCAGCTTTCTTCTTAGACTGTGCACTGGCGTTTAAGCCATTCCTATCCCCGGTGATGTAAATGACCTGCTTTTGATGTTCAGCAAGCTGGGCCAGTAGCTCGGTGGCCAGCGTCTGCGACATGGACATATCAGGCTCTGGTTCTTTGACAAAGCAGTTCATCACGCAATGCTGGGGTTTGCCCCGGTCCTGCCAAAGTGTGCAGCTGGTGAAATAGGCATTGAAATCCACAACGGCCACAACCTCCTGATAAGAGGAATAAAAGTTTTCAAAGTCAATGTCTTCATGACGGTCTGAGAGGGCAGCATAAAAACCATTCGGGATCTTGGTCAAACGTTTTCCCATGACCTCGACATCAAACTCGATCTTGGTCAGCTTCTTTTTGAGGTTGTCTACATAATTGCCGGGAAGAAAAACCAGATTATCACGGGTGGTAACCTGGGTAAATAAATACCGGGTCGGCTCCTCTTTCATCAGATCGTCAATATCAAACATCCATTCTCCTCCGGATCCGTAAGGCGGTGAGGAAAAAATAGAGATCAGCCAGTGCATGGCCGAATCGTATTTCCCTTTGTTGGCCCGGATCCGCCCTTCCAGGATTTTAAGCCAGTCGCGCTTGAACAGAAGGGCTTCATCCATAAAAGCAAAATCATCGTTTCGGCCCCTATGAATATCCGCATTCATTTTATACCCGCAGACCTCGATCACCCAGCCGTTTGGGAAACTGATACAGTTATCCCAGTTGTCAGGCTCCTGCCAGGGCCGCTCCCAATCTGCCGGTGGTTTTCTCCAAAGTACATAATCCCCCTGCTGGGTTTTGAAGTTGTATTCTTTCAGGTCAAAATGCTCACGCCAGACGGATTTAACCCCTGGAAAAATAGACCGCTGAAACTGAGTGACGGTCAGACAGCAGAACTGGCCTTTGGCTTTGGGCAGCTCTTCCTTTGAGACCAGCATCAATAGGGCCATGGCAAAGGATTTGCCCGAACCAATGCCGCCGATCATAGCCGCTGTCTTGGTACCTTCGGCGGAGAGCTCATAAAAGACTGACTCGATGAAGTCGGCCTGTTTGTCGTTTACCTCTATTTCCTGGATCAGATCGCTACTCGACTGTTTCATAGTGTGCTTCCTGGACAATGTCGTCAGAATTAATTTCAGAATTTGAGATCACCGTTTTGCGCTTAATGATGATCTTGGTTGGTTTTTTCTTTTGTTCATCGGGTAGTTTGCTGGTATCATAAGCGCCATCGATCACAGCAGCTTCTTTCAAAAGGTTTTTGTATTCGCGAAGCAGTGCAGCTGCTGCCCGATAGTCTTCGCCCGAATCGCGCAGGCGCTCATAATCCTGGATGACTTTGTCGGCTGTTTTTCGCATGAGCTCGGCATACATAAATTTAATACCGTCCCGGTTTCTGAGCTGGCGCAGATCGGCAAAAACTTCATAGGCCATCGAGAGCAGCTCACGTGCCCTTCGGTCCTGGACTCGGAGCCTGGGATCACTTTTGGCCAGTTTGATCACATCAATATCCGAAAGCCCATCCCTGAGCCAGCCACGTACGATGTCAATCTTTTCAAATGTCTGCTGTTGTTGCATGGAAAGCTCCCGGCCAGTATGCAGGTGCTGGTGGTAAACGTCCATTTCTTCATATACCTTTTCAAGGTACTTATTGTGTTGTCGCATAGGTCATCTCAATGATTTTGGTTTTGTACTCGGCTTTGATGGCTTCCATTTTCAAAAGATCCTGCTGCCAGAGCTCCGCTTTTTTATGGTCCGGAGTCAGTTCCAGTTTCTTTCTGGCCTTGCTGATGTTGGTATTCAGTCTGGCTATTTCCAGTTTGAGCTCTGAGATGCTGGCCGTATCAGCGGTATTGGAGACCACCGCAGGCTTTTTGATTTCAGGCAGCCTGCCTGTTTTGTCAAAGTATTCGATCTTGGCCCTTACCTTCTTCCAGGCATCACGGGCCGTCACAATCTTTTCAATAACCGGGCGCACACCGGCCAGGTCATCGTCCTGGAACTGGTGCAGGGTATTAGACAAAAGAGCAGCTTCCCTGTGCAGGTTGTCGGCCTGAACCAGAAGCTGCTCGATAGCGGATCTGTCGGAAGCTGGTTTTAGCTCACCGACTGCGTTGTTTTCAGCGGGTTGTTTGTGATCGGCTGGATTTGTGGATCCTGGTCGCTGTCCGGTTCCGGATCCAGGTCTTGGTCTTCCATTTTTTTTTCTGACTCCGGATCCAGCGCGGCTTCATACTCCTGGCGTGCCTGCTCCAAAATAGCCAGGTTTGCTTCACTGGGATCGGATCCCGCACGCAGCTGGGCGATCTGATAGTTTGCTTTAAGTTTTTTGATATCCATTTTAAAATTGGTTAGGCTTCAATGGAAGCCGGTTTTTTCTTTGAAACTTCGGCAGCAGGCTGATCTTCTGTGATGCGCCTGTCGCCGTTTTTCTGCATCTGCTGCAGCTCATCCTGGGAGAGGTTTTCAGGCTTTTTGGTCATCCCGTTGATGTGGATCACCAGCTGCTGGTCTTCACTTTGAAATTTTAACATGAGAATAATAAGGAAAGCAGCCCTGCCGGAAATCAGACAGGGTTGGGGTTAAAAATGATTAATCTGCTATCAGAGGGGTCACGTCCAGTGTGACGGTAGGATCCAGCGGGAAGATTGGCACCTGCAGACCGTCCTGTTTGGCAGTGAAGGTGACTTCTTTTCTGGAAGTTCCTTTTTCAGGCATTACACCTTTTGCTTCAAACATCATCGGCACGTACTTCTGGCCGACCCAGTACATTTTATCATCATTACCCACCACAACCACATTCACAGGTGCTTCGTACATCAGTGCCGTCAGTTTGACAATGTCCTTATCATAACCGATCACTTTAAACTCGATGCTTTGCGTGAAACCACCACCGACCTTCATTTCGGTATCAAACTTGGTGGTATCATACCAGGCTTCGATCTCGACAAACTTTTTGCCCGTTACCAGCGGGATCTCCCCAGTAAACTGACCCATGGTTTTGGCCAGCTCATAAGTCAGAAATTCACTTTCCAGATCTTCGGTCAAAACGATGTAGAGCCTTTTGGCACCACCCATGGTAGGACTCTGGCATTTACGTTTCAGACCAACCAGTGGTGAGCAGTAAGCCGCATCATCGGGCAGAATGGAAATACCGGCAAAATGCTCCATGGTCCAGGCGCCTGCCGAAGCAGCCAGAAAACCGGCCAGCGGGTTATCCGTCATCCAGGTGACAGCTGCGGCCAGAGTGATCAGGCCCAAAGCCAGAAATACTTTCAAATACGTTTTCATTGTTAAAATCAATTGTTTTGGTGTGTGTTAATTAAGTTGGACCCGAAGGCCTCAAAAAGGAGACGTGTCTCCCCCGGATGGCCTCAAAAAGGGGACGAGTCCCCTAGATTAGGTCGTTTAGGAAAATCCAGTCCGGTGATGCGTAGTCAAAGTCCAGACTTGCGCGGAAGGTGATCTGCCAGCTTTTGATCTGCTTGACGATATTCATCGAATAAGCGCCCGGATCCTCATTGGCCACAAACAACAGGTTCTTTTTGGGTGTGATGGCAATGGTATCCTTTCCGGCCAGACCAGGATCCTGCACAAAATGCATGTTGGAATAATCATCCAGTACCGTTGGACGGTCTGCAGGGCCAACGTGTTCTTTGAAAAGCGTACGGCGGTTCTTGCGGTATTTGTCGTAAGCGGTCTGAGAGCAGTAAACGTTCAGATCTTCCACCAGCATTTTGGGACGAACAGAAGCAACCAGATCCGCTACCCCGTTGAACTGATCATAAGCGTTGGTATTGGTCAGGGCCGTTCCGTCAAAAACGTGTGATGCCAGAATATCCCCGGATACACTTCTGCCGTTGGTGAACTTGGTGATAAAACCGTCAGTGAGCGAGAGTGCACCGGCACCGGCTGCATTGTGAACCCCTTGCCAGGCTGTCTGTAGACGCACAAATTCAAAGTGAGAGGCGATCACATGACGCAGGAAGAACAGCTCAAAAGGGTTGGCGTTCACTTCCGAGAGCGTACGGCCTGGAGTTTTCAGCCAGCCCAGGTAGGTCTGGTAGATCTTTTTGATATCCGACAGGGTGAACTCGATGTCGATGTCCGCTTCTTTGAAGGAAACAAAACGGCTTCTGACATCGAGCACGTTTTTACCGTCAAAGTTATCGGAAGCAGGTTTCCAGCCATCTTTTACCGACAGGCTGATCAACGCTGTTTTATCGCGGGAGGTGACTACTGTAAAATCCCGGCCCAGGCTTTCGGCACCGTGCAGGATCGTTTCCTGAATAACCGAGCCGTTAAACTCGATGGTACGCATCAGGTCTGCGTGGAAATTGTCAAAATTAATGGTTTGCGAAGGCATAACTTATTTAATTACAGAGGTATGTGTATAGTTAAAAATCGTTGCTCAGGCTTTGCCGTGTGTTTTATGGAATACTTCCAGCGCATGGGCGTTGTAGGAAGTCGCTTCTGAGCTCCCCCTGCTGTTTTCGTCTTCATTGGCTTTACCCTGACCAGCAGCAGCAGCTTTGTCATAGTGGCCTTTGTAGGTATCCCGCTCAGCGGAAACAGCGGCAAGCGTCGCGGTCAGCTCCTTTACTTTGGCAGCACTGGTAGCCAGTGAAGCTGTCAGCTCAATAATCTGCGCGTTAGCAGCAGCCAGGTCAGCAGTCACTTTTTCGTTTCCCTGGCCTTGGGCCGATAGTCTGGCATCCAGCTCACCGGCATCCTGCATGAAGGCATTAAACTCTTCGGTGGAAAGCTTCTCGGAGATGGGTTTTTCAGAGCGGCTGAAAAGCGAGCCGATGATCGCCGTTAAGGCGTTTGGTTTACTCATGTGTGTATAGTGTTAAAAATGATTGTATTACATTCTTGTTGCCAGGCGGATGGCATCCTGCAGGCTTCCGAGTTTGTCGGCCAGGCCCAGCGAAACAGCCTGTTTTCTTTTGTACATTTTGCCAGAGAATACTTCATCGGAAGAGAGTTTTCCGGCGCGGCCACGGCGCACATACCCCACAAAAGCGCGGCGTGCTTCATTGAGATCGGCCTGGATTTCTGAGCGGATTTCTTCTGTCAAAGGCTCATAGGCGTTCAGACGGGCTTTGTCCTGAGAACCATCAGCGCGAAAGATCTCCACCTCGATCCCTTCTTTTTCCAAGGCTTTGGCCTGGTTTGCATACACCATCAGTACCCCGATGCTGCCGATCTCAGAGGAAACAGAATCCTCCATGACAATGGCTTTGGCCTGGCTTAAAGCGAAGACACCTGCGCTGGCACACATACCGTTTACATATCCTACGGAAGGTTTGCTGAAATTGCGGATACTGTCAGCCAGCAGCTCTGTGCTGTCAACCGTGCCGCCTGGTGTGTGGGCATTGATGACGATACCTTTAACAGAAGGTTCAAGATCTGCTCTTTGGATTACCCGGTTTAAAAACTCGTTACCACCCATGCCACAGATCCCGAAGCGGCTCATGGCACCGTTTAAAGAAAGTACGGCGATGGATCCGCCACCGGCTTTGAGCGCATATTTAAGCGTAGCGCCTACATCATCATAATCTCCGCTTGCATCAAATGAAGAGATAGCAGCCGATTGTTTGAATTGGCCGGGAATGGGATCAATACCTGCTTTGAGCCTTGGCAGTATCACTGCCTGCATCCTGCTGGCAAAAGCTGGCTCGATGTACCAAAGTCCTGAAAATGTTTCTGCGTTCACACCTACCGGGGATTATGTTTCCGTTTGATAGTGTGAAGGTGGGGGGGATGGTGGTGAGGAGAAAGGACGGAAAGGAAGTGCAGCCAAGTAAAATTTGATTACACAGTACTTTAAACATTACTTAAACTGATATGTTTGAAGATTAGCCAGCACAGTACAAAATTGTCGGATGTATGTGTGACCTTTAATGTGTAAAATTTTATAGAAACCTAAAATTCAATCATAAACCTTCCTTTCATGAAAATAGCGCATATTACGGATTATCATTATAACCCATCTAATCCTGCTAGCCAAGTGAAGCTAGTTAATAATTTATTACAAAAATTAAAGCAAGAAAAAGTAGATATACTGTTCTTCACAGGGGATTTAGTGGATAAAGGGGGACTCAACGGCACAACATTTACAAAAGCAAAAGAATCACTTCTAAAAAGAATAATTGATGAAGGCGTTGTTGAACATGATATGATATTTATATGTTGTGGAAATCATGATGTTGTTAGAGTAAATGAATTACCAGCGATTAAAACTCATCTTGATGCTATAACTTCAATAGAACAACTAAATAAGTTTGTATCTGACAGAAAACAATTTAAAGAAAGTGTCAAAAATCATCGTGATTATCTAAAAATACAAGATGAAATTCTCAATAATATTGATGATGAAAAAACTCCTCTCTATACCATACATAAAAGAATATTTAAAGAAAAGAAAATTGGAGTTGCTTCAATTAACACAGCATGGAGATCCTTTTCTGACAGTGATAATAAAAATCTTCTTTATCCCCCTATTTTTATTGAGAAAATAGTGAATAAATTGCAGGATACGGATATTAGATTCATTTTGATGCATCATCCATTATCACATACTAAAGACTTCGTATTTTATGAACTGGAAAGCTTAGTATATTCAAATTTTCAGTATCTATTCTCTGGACACACTCATACTGATAGAATTGAAACTCAGATATCAGGGGAAGAAGGTATATTCTGTTGTGTATCTCCATCTACCATAACTTATGGATATAGCGACGCTAAAACTGGATTCACAATAGTCGAAGTTGATGATGATAACTTTTATGATACAAATGTGAAAAAATATATATATGACAAGAGTAATGGAATTTTTTATCAATCTCAACATTTGAGTGTACAGGTTCCTGTGAATGAGCAAAAGCTAGAAATCATCAAATTGAAAAAAACTACTAGAGTTTTGTTCTCAAAGTATCGTGATGATGCAAATGATTTAGTCCTTTCTGCATATGATTCACGTGGAGATAGTAAATCATTTTTAGAAATATTTACGAATCCCGCGTTAAAAAGCAAATCTAAGACGGAAATTTCAAGCTCAAAGGACTCTGCTAACAACATTGATTTTAAATTACTTTTAGAAGAAAACAATTATGTAATATTTGGAAAAAGTAAAAGTGGAAGAACTACAATTCTATATAAGATTATGCTAGATGTACTGTCCAGCTTTCCTTCTTCGAAAATAATTCCGTTATATTTTGACGCGAAGGGATATACTAATAATGGTAAGAAAATTGATTTCTTCAAGTTAATTTCCAAAGATTTTTCAATAACCTACAGATCCGCTAGTGAATTGACGAGCAAATATCATATCAAACTCCTAATTGATAATTATTCAACAGAGTATCATGATCTCACTAGGGATATTAATGAATTTATAAAAAAATATAATTCATCATTAATTATTTGTGCGGAAGAAAGAGTTTTATTAAGCTATGACCCTATTAAAATGTTTTCTTTTGAATATGCAAATTTATATATTCATGAAATTACGCGTAAAGGCATGCGGTCATTGGTCAAAAAATGGTCAGACGTATCCAAAGAGTCAGAAGAAATACTGTTAAATAAAATAGAAAAAGTATTTAAACAATTAAATATTCAATTCAACTTTTGGTCAATTTCACTATTTCTTTGGATTTTTAATAAAACCAATAATGTTACTTTAAATAACAATGTCGAATTAATACAATTATATGTTGATGAATTATTGGATAAAACTGGTTTAACTCTTGATAGAAATATTAAAATAAAATTTGAGGAATTAAAAACCTACTTATCAAATTTGGCGTTTTTTTTTCTTAATAATGGAAATCAATCCGGTTATTCCGCTTCTTATTCCGATATTATAAGATTTACTGAGGAATACAGAGAGAAAACAATAAGATTTGTTATAGGTGTAGAAGAACTGTTTCAGTTGTTAAAATTGAAAGGAATAATAGTTAAATCTGTAAATGAACACTACACTTTTAGATTAAATGGTGTATTTGAATATTTTATTGCGTATTATATGCGAGAAAATTCTAATTATAAAAATGAAATCTTACATGATGTAAATTATTTATCATTTGGAAATGAATTTGAATTATATGCTGGATTTGAAGGGAATGATATAAACTTTATAGAGGATCTATTTAAAATAACTAAAGATATTTATTGTTCAACCAATAATAAATATGGTAATAAAAATGAAATTGATGGCGTTTTAATAAAAAAATTCGAGGATTTTATTGGAGTTAAAATCACATTGTCTCTTAAAGAGCAATTTGATAAGGGAATGGAGGCTCTTGAACCAGAAGAAAAGGATGAAATGATGGATGAATTTAGGCCAATTAATGTCTCAACCGAAGAGGTGAAACTTAAGGAATCCTACATTGAGATTCAAGGTACTGTAGAAAACTTGGAAAGAAGTCTAAGGATTTTATCTCGAGTTTTTCGAAATAGTTCTTTTGACAATATAGATCTAAGTAGCAGATTGTTGGATTTTATATTGCTTAGCTCTTGTCATTTAGGTTTTTTCATTGTCGACAGTATTAAGGAAGAAAATTTTTGGCCGCCAAATGATAATAAGGATCGGGAGAAAAGTGAGGCGTTATTGCAAATGACTGTTAGATTTATGCCTTTGATTATTAATACATTTTTAACTGACGCTTTGGCGCAAGATAATTTGGAGAGATTGATTAAGAGAAAGTTGGAAGAGTTAAAGAATTCGGACAAAAATGAGTTTCAAACTATGCTACTATATTTTTTATTAATTGACACTAACCCGACAAAGGGAATTTTATATGTGAGGGAACTTATTTCAAAAATACAATTAGGAATTTTAAGGCATACCATTCTAATTAAGTTATATACTTATTTGGTTTTTTTCTCGTTCGGGAATAAGGATTTTCAAAGTGAGCTAAAAGAATGTATTAGAGAATTACATATTTTAATTGACCCCAAATCGGGACCACATATCTCAAAGAGCATTGATAGTTTGGTAAAGAGAGCCTTGCTTGAGAATAATAAAAATTCATAAAGTTGTATAAAATATGAGGTGATATTATATACAGCCGCATATTTGAACTACTTATTGCTTTCCCCTTACTCCACCCACCACTTCCCCCCAAACACCCTAAGCACGACAAACACCACCCAAACCTGCACGGATCCCACCCCGGCCTGTCTGCAGTTAAAAACAAACTGCAGATCGGCCAGCAGCCTGGCTTTTTGAGCGCCGAACTGGGCTTCGCCGATGCGGTAGTCGTAAAGATAATCATGCAGGATGGCTGCATTGGCCATTTTACCATGCGGCGGTAGCAGACTCCATAGCCAGCGCGGAACGCTGGCAAAGTCGGTGATAAAACCTTTGGGAATTACGGTTTGAAGATCTCCCCAATGAAAAGAACAGTCCTCAGTCACTTCAAACCAATCCAGCTTTGCAGCTGGATCGGTGCACTTTCGCAGTCTTATGTCTGGGTACTCGCTCATCACCAGTACCTGTTCTGTGCTATTCCATTTGTTACTCCTTTTTCGATGAAGGGCAGCAGCAAAGGAAAAGCACCGTTATAAATGGCGATGAACTCGGGAAAGATGGTCTGCATATCGGCAGGGCCGTTCACAAAGTTTCCGTCCAGGTCCACGAAGGTATCCATGGCCGCACGCAGGATCACAGTCCTGGCTTCGGTCCGTGCCCGCAGGCTACCGTCCGGATTTTCGATCCGGGAGCAGGTCACCAGGGCCACTTCCTGGTTTTTGAGTGAAATGTTGATATCCCAGACTTCGATCTTGTGAATGCAATCAGCGAAATCGGGATGGGGCAAGGCATCAATGGTGTGGATCATAATTAGGAGTAAGCTGCTGTGGTGATGCGGCGGATGGTGCCGTTGGATTTAAAATAAAGATCGTTGTTGGTCGGTGAGACCACTGTTTCCCCTTCCCAGACGGCGGCGTCTGTGGAGCTGGTAGGGTGGTAGCGGCGCATGTTTTGAATCAGGCGGACCACACCACCACGTTTGGCATAGATCTGGTTGGTGGTGGGACTGATGACCACTTCGCCCTCACTGACGTTACCATCACTGCTGCCTGTCGGATGATAAGATCTAAGTATGATACGGTCACCGGTTATGCTGTATTCAACAGCATTGGATCCGGCTACAAAAGATCCACCCGAAATGGACGATCTGCGGTAACGGGCCAGTTTATTGAATCCATCAGGATTTAGTCCGTTGGCACCTCCCATCACAAAGATGGTGTTGGCCCCACCGTTGATAGTGCCCGGCCCCACCACGTTAACGGCTGCATACCTATCACAATCGCCCATTCCCCGGCTGGCTAGCCCAATAGCCCCCTGGTTGCTTCTGTAATAATACTGGTCCCCGTTTCCGGTACTGCCGCCGTGTGCTTCCACAGTGATGGTGCCGGAATTATAAATATTAAGCTCAAAACCAAAAAAGTTGATTTTGTAGGTACCATCACCGACATTGACACTGGCACCATCGAGTATCCCTACCACTTTTTTGAATGTGAGTGTTACACCAGGTCCTACCTGCATAAACACAAAGGGTATGCGTAAAGCAGTATTGACAGTAATTTCCGTATTCCCCACAATGTTGATGTCCAGGCTCTGGGTTTTGTCATTATGCAGTTGGATGACACGTGCCATGGTTTTCACCCGGCCCGTAGCGGCGTTGTGATCATTGGTGGTTCCCGTCCTGGCATCATTTCCGTTGACGCCATCGACATAGATCGTGGATGTGAGGTTCAGGCTGCGGGCTACCAGTGAAGCGGTGGTGGCATCACAGGCGGCAACCGCCTGACTGACCTGTCCACGCATGCCCGCCCACATGAGCTTAAGACAGCTTCGGATAACAGCCGCCGTATTGACCTGAGGGGCGGCAGGCGGAGCACTTTTGATATTTGAATCAATGATCCCATTGATCTGGGCGTCATCATAATTCCAGGGCATGATAATAAAGAATATAGTGTGTTAAGAAAAACTCAGATCAAAACTGTAATCAAACTCATGGGAAGGGAAAAGAATGGCAGGATCCACCGTGTCGAGCCAAAGCACAGGATGCCAGTTCACGCCCGAAAACAAAAGCTGTTGAGAGCTGACCGAAGCCACCGAGCGCCCCCAGCCCAAACGAAGCCCATTGCTTTTGGTACCTGCCAGATAACAATTACCGGCAGTGTCCCGAAAAAAAGCCACAAAACGCTGCTTGCCATTTTGGTAAACCCACTCGGTCACATCGCTGGCAAGGGTAACCACAGGAACCGAGATCTGACAGCTGTAAGTTTCTCCGTTCACACCATAAGCCAGACCCTCAGAAAAAGAAGCGGTTTTGCTTCGTAGTTTAATCTGGATCACCTTGCCATCCAGCCAAAGCGGATGCACAGGCGAAAGCACAGAACCCGGATAGACATCATAAGCCACATGCTGGCAGCTGATCAAATACAGATGCGTCAGCCAGCCAGCCGCAACCGCCCCGCCGTTTTTTACCCCGATACTTTCCAAAGCAGCAAACATGCCCGAAAGATCCAGCTAAACCCCACCACTTAAAAGGACACGGGGGGACGCGTCCCCTTTTTATAAAATAAAATAAAAACCGCCATAGGGATCACCCAGGGCGGTTTTTGTATTCAAACAAGGCGGACAAGTTACGCGGCTAATTTACAATAAAGGAAAACGTGTTACCTTTTATAAATCACCGGTACTTCTCACGCGTACATTTTGGCTGACTTTCGCACTTTTTTGGCAATGTGATCCCTGAAAATCTTGCGGGCAGTCTGATAGTCGATGTCTACATCCCGGATGATGCCGCGCTTTTCCAGAAAGCGCGAAACCAACGGGCCATAATCGCAGCCCACAAGTTCATAAGTCCCCTGCACCTCATTGATCAGGCTACGGCGGAACATCTTCTCCATGTACTTGGCCAGTTGTGGTAGTTTCTGGTGGCTGATATCCAGCGCCTGCACATGCGTGTAATATTCGATGCTTAGCGTACTCTTACCGCTGCTGACCACAGGCTTTTGTGTGTAAAGGATGGGCTGGGATAACAGGTGGATCAATTCACCCAGATCCGAGTGTTTGTCAACGTGTATCTGGTCTGTCCCGTTCTTTTTCTGATAACCGTCAAATTCAAACATGAAGTACTTTTTAACGTGGACGGGCAGCTCAACAACGATTCTTTTGATCATTCTAAAATATATTTTTAATACACCTAAAAATAATGTTTTTAGGTCAGATAAACAATAAAACCAAAATCATTATTTTGGTTTTATTGCCTCTGTTTTTGACCTTACCCCAGATTCGAAATCGCCCCAATCAGCTGGTCAAACCGGCCATGGGTATTGGCTGAATTCACCGCATCGCGCACGCTGTTGACCGCACTTTCCACGCCATTGACAGATCCTTTCAGATCACCGGTGGATGATGCCACTTTACCCAGTAGCTCTCCGTTCTTTTTGGTTTCGGTCAGAATATCCTGGATTGCTTTCAGCTGCTCTTTGCCTTGCTTCTGTGCTTCTTCGTGGGCGGCCTGTGCGCTGGCAGCATCACCGGTGGTAGCGGGATCTGTTCCATCCACACCCCCGTAAGCGCTGCCGTCAAAAGATACGTCTCCCATGGCTTCATCGGCTTCCGCCTGTGCAGCTGCTGCTTCGGCTTCTGCCGCCGCCGCAGCTTTCTGAGCTTCTTTTTTCTTTTTGCTTCCAAACAGATACATACCCCGTTCCCAGTAAGGGGATTCAAACTTTCCGCCATCCCGGAAAGCTAATGGGGTACCCGGAATCACCGCCGCTTCTGTTTTTCCAGGTGTTCTGGCATTCTGAAACATCTGCTGGATCACCGGCCAGTTGGCAGCGGTCTGTTTGGCTGAGATGATCGCTTCATCCCCTTCCATTTCTCCTACTTCCCGCTGGGTCTTTCTGTCCACCAACGCTATACCGCCCGTTCCGTAGGTGCTGCCATGTTTGGATCCCTGCGCCACAAACCCCAAAGTACCTCCCATAGCAAAACTGGGCTCAGGCTGACTTTTGATCTTGGCAATCTGTACCCCGGTAGCAACGGCTGCCACCGCAGCCAGTACAATGTTCAAAGGAAAGAAGTTAGCCAAAGCTTTCAGAATGGCCAGCGCTCCGGTGATCAGCGCGGCTGCGATATCTGCTTTCTTCTGAGCCTGGAAGGCTTTCTTTTTCTCGGCTGCTTCCTTGGTACGGGCTTTCTGGTTTTCAGCAGCGATCAACGCTTCCAGGTCTTCTTTCAGTGTAGCTTTCTTATCAGCTTCATCTTCGGCCATGGTTACCTGTTTCTCTGAGGCTTTTTGAGCATCGGTGAGCACCTGATCATTGATCTCAGCGGTGAATTCGGCCAGCTCATCAATCATGGTGGCTTTTTCTTCCATCTCCTGCTCTGCCAGCCGGATCTTCTCTTCACTTTCCTTTTTGGCCATAGCGATCTTTTCTTCAATCGCCCGTTTTTCATCTTCGGTCTTGGCCTGGTTGGCAAGCTTTTGAAGGTCCATGATCTTCTGCTCCTCTGCAGCTTTCATATCCTGCAGCTGCTGGGAGTAGAACTGGTGAAGGGCATCGCGTTTCTGTTCTTCGCTGGCGGTCTCCGAGGTCAGCGTCTGCTGCAGCTCGGCCAGCCGGTTCTTTTCAGCTTCTTTCAGAGCGGTTATGAAATTGCTACTACTGGTGATCAGTGATTCTGTTACCGAGAGCTCATTTTGAAGAATGGCCACCTTTTCATCGCGTTCGCGGTTGGCTTGCTCGATGGCCTTGTCGGCTTTGCGTTGGGCCAGATCATTCAGGAAAGACACCGCCTGCTGGGCCATCTGTGCGCCCTGTTCATAGGATCCCATGTCAGCAGACAGCCGCTGCTGCCAGGCATCCTGATGGCCTTTGACCATCGTCTGGGCTGCTGATAGAAAACCGGTCACGTCTCCCTGCAGTAGCGCGCCTAAGGCATCCGAGTAAGCTTTCAGGTTGGCTGTTTTCTTCTCTGAGAGGTCTTTGTCAATGGCGATTTTATCATCAGCTGCTTTGGCGGTGGCCATCAGGCTGGCCGTATGGTAGCGCTCTTCGATCTGAGATAGAGCAACAGCCAGCTGCTCATCATTCTGAATCAGTGAGACGGCCTTTTGACCTTCTGCAAAAAGCTCAGCCTGCAGTTTATCCTGGGTGAGCCGAAGCTCGGTATCCACCCGCTCTTTTTTGATGAGTGCGATCTTGTCGGCATTGCCTTTGGCCTGCTGCTCTTGCCAGTCAAGCAGCGTCATCTCGGCTGACTTCTGCTGCTCACGGATAAAGTTTTCTGCTGCCAGCCGTTTTTGTGCAGAATCCTGCTCATCCTTGATGCGTTTTAAGCGGAATTCTTCCCGAACTTTATCCAGACTTGCTTCTGCATTGCGGTTAATGGCCAGGATCAGATCTGCTTTGGTACTTTCATCGGCTGCTGAGTTTTCAATGTCCAGGATCCGCTTTCTTTTGATCTCAGCGATCTTGGCTTCTTCTGCGGCTAGCGCAGAAACTGCCGTTTTAACCGAATGTTCGGCCTCCAAAGAGGCCAAAAGCTCTAAGGCCTTTTTATTGTCTTTTTGCCTGAGTGCGAGTATTTCAGCGTCCGCGTTACGGTTGACAGCAGCGCGGGCTGCTTCCTTGGTCTTTTCATCGGCAATAGAGTCCGCGATCTCTTTGAGGCGTTTCCTGCGTTTTTCCTGGATCTTGTATTCTTCGCTTTCCAGGGCATTGGCCGCTGTCAGTTGGCTGTGCTCGCTGTCGAGCTGGGCAAGCATCTCATTAAGTTTGCTTTCCGCTTTTACCTTCTGGGCCTGCTGTTTTTCTGCTGCTTTCTTCTGGCTCTCGCTGACGGCAGCCTGGCGCTGGTCTTCGGCTGTTTTGGCAGCAAAGACAGCCTGTGGGATATCTTTTTGGGGCTGGTCCACAAAGGCCTGCGTCCAGCCTTTTTTGATCTTGTCAAAACTTTCAGCGGCATGGGTGCCTACGTTTGAAAAGTTCTTTTTGGCATTCTCAAAGCTTTTGGCTGCACCTGTAAAATCACCAGAGAGTACCTGCACCACGGCTTTGCCGCCTTGCACGATCCCGGCCATGGTATCAAAAGCGACGGTCAAAACGCCGATAAAAAGCTGGGTTGGTGTCAGCGCGGCCCGAAAGGCAAAGGCCACCGCCTGCATGACATAATTGAGCGCGTTACCACCGGCATTAAAGCTGGGAAAAACATTGGCGAAAACGTTGATAAAAGAGCTGGCCAGTTTTCCCACCATGCCAAAAAGATCAGAAAACACCTGCACGACCGGATCCGTAGCTGTTACCACTTTGACCAGCCACTCGATGCCGGTAGTGATCGCGTCCAGAAAGAATTTAAAAACGGGTGAGAGCCTATCTCCAATGGTTACTTTCAAAGCATCCATGCTATCACCCAGGTTACTGGATTTACCACCCAGGATTTGCATCATCTGCGCATTCTGACCCGCTACCCCCGTCATAGAGCCCATCGCGATCATCGCATCGTAAATGGCCCGCTCATTGTTTTTGACCACCATCGTCTGGCCCTTAAAGCTCAGTGAAACGTTATCTCCTTCTTTTCTGGCTTTTACGCCAAACTCTTTGAGCCGCTCAAACTCACCGGTCTGCGCATCCAGGACCGCTTCCACGAGCTGATCAAAGGTCTTGCCCTGGGAGGCGGCCAGATCGGCCAGTGCCATCATTTCCTTTTGGCTGGGCCGAAGACCCCGGTTAACCATTTTTACATACCCGTCTGTGAGCTCATCCACCCCGAAGCTGGTTTCTTTGGCCATTTTCTTGATGGCTTCCATACTTTCTTTGGCCTGTTTTTGGCCGCCCAGGGCTGTGGTTAAAACCTTTTCGTATTTCTCAAAGGTGGAAGTGGTATCAAAGATGGCTTTACCGATGTTGATAAACCACTGGATCACCTGCAAAGCCAGAATGGCCTGAAAGGCGGTGCCGACGCTTTTAATACCTGAGCTCACTTTGCTCCAAAGGGTATTCTGCCCCAAATTGGCCGCTTCGTTTTTGATCTGTTGGGCCTGCTGGGTGACCTTTTTAAGCTGTGCTTCTGCTTCCCCAATCTTTTTAAGCTGAGCGGTGGCGGCGGCTGAATCCGGCACCATGCCTTTGAGCTCTTTGTTGAGCGCCTTCACATAGTTTTGAAGCTGCTGGAATGTCATCTTGGACGTATCCATGTTCTTTAACTCTTTGGTGAGCTGTTCCTGGGCTTTGCGGACGTTATCGAGCTCGGTCTTCGTCTTTTTATAAAGCTCATTGTTTTTACCGCTCTGGGTTTCGATCTCCTTCAAAGAGGCTTTCAGGGTTTTGGCCTGGGTGTTCAGATCGGTGAGCTTTTTGTCAAATTCGTTGGTTTCCGCACGCAGTACCAGCGTGCCGTTGTCTGTGAAATCCATAAATAATTAGTGTGTGGCCGGTAACCGGCATTTTAGTGTGTATCGTTAAATAAAAGGCGTAACTCTGAGAGTGCTGTCATACCGGCATGGGTGCGCAGCTCGCTGAAAAAGTAAGGCAGGATCTCGTTTTTCAGCGGGTCGTTATACACCCCCCGGTAGCCTCTTTTGATGTTGGGCTCCTGTTTGTATACGTAGCGGATCGCCCAGGCCACGCGCTCGATCATTTGCTCGTGGGATAGGTTTTGAACACCACTTGGGCGGTCCGTCGCACGGTAGCCGGGGATCCTGGAAAAATTGGATAATCCAACCTGCTCAACAAAACGGATCATGGCCGTCAGCGGTGGCATACGTGTATAATGCAGCGTTTTAAGGTCTTTGATGCGCAGCAGCGCTTCATAATAAACCGACCCTTGAATAAAACCGGCACCTTTTTCCAGGGCCGCCGCGCGGATGGAATCTTTCATCTCACCGCTCAGCACCAGCCCCTGGGCCTGTACTTCACGGCTAATGACCTGCTCGGCGCGAAGCACATAACGGCGCAGGATCTCTTCGAATATGGGGTTTTCTAGTAGGGAATCGGGCATGGGAAACTTATAAGTTCTTGATTGCTCCGAAATTATGTGCTTGAATTTGTCGGTGGAAGGACGGTAAAGTAAAAAAACAGATCGTTGAAAACCTGAGAAGTATCCAATAGTAAATCTTTTAACAGTTGTTGTATTTCTACTGATAGATTTTTTTATATTTACTTGCTCAACCCTCCAATCTATATGTCTGAACTTGCCCTTCAATTAATTTCCAAAGTAAAAGCCAAAAAATTAAAAAGCCTGAATCTGGGTAATTGTGGGCTAACTTCCGAAACGATTCCTGATGAGTTATTTGAACTAACAGATTTGGAAGAATTAGTTTTAAGCAATGAGTATTTTGAGAACTGGATTAGATCCAGTATGCGTCCGAACAAAGGTGAGCCGAATCGCTTTTCTTATTTGCCTGATGACATTTCACAATTATCTAATTTAAAGAAATTAATAATTTCTGGGGCCAAAGGGAAGTGGACCATAAAAAGTATTAGATTTGTTTCATCCCTTCCTAAGCTGACAATGCTTGATTGTAGCTATAACCAACTTAACGAGCTAAGCCTTACAGACTTGCCTACTCTTAAAACCCTCAATTGTAGTTGCAACCAGCTTATTAATTTGACTCTCCAAAATCTACCTGCTCTTAATTTTGTCGATTGTAGCAGCAACCAAATCACACAATTAAGTCTTCAAAACCTGCCTGCCCTTACCGAGCAATTTTGTAGTAGTAATAAAATTATCAAGTTGGACCTTCAAAACCTGCCATCTCTATGCAAACTGGATTGTAGTGACAACAAACTCATCGAGCTAAACCTCAAAAACCTCCCTGAACTCAAAGAACTGATTTGTAGCAATAACGAACTATCTAAGCTAAACTTTCAAGAATTACCTGTTTTCAATAAGCTTCTTTGTGACAATAACCAACTCGCTAAGCTAAATCTTGAAGATTTACAGGCTCTTAGAATACTTGAATGTAGAAATAATCAACTTGCCAAACTGACTCTCCAAGACCTGCCTGCTCTTAGCTTATTGAATTGCAGAAATAACCAACTCACAGAGCTAATACTTCAAAATTTACCTGCTCTTAGTGTTTTACATTGCGATAATAATCAACTCACTAAGTTTGATGTTCACAATTTACCTGCTCTTAGCTTTCTGAACTGTAGTTATAATCAACTCGGTATTTCACCTCGGCCTCTTTTATCCTCCTTACTTTTAAAAGAATTAGATTTAAGAAATAATCCACTTCCGGTTCCTCTTGATCTAATAAAAAATCCTGACTTAACAGTGCAAAAACTGGCAGACTATTACGATGAGATGGATAAGGGAGTGAGTGAAATTCAACGCCTAAAAGTTATTCTTGTAGGTAATGGTTGCGTTGGTAAAAGTACGCTTCTACATCAGCTGAAGGATGGGGCCTTTAAATATTTTGCTCCCGAAAACCGTACCCATGGGATAGTTATTGAAGAATGGCGAGCTACTCAAAATCTAATTATCAACTTTTGGGATTTTGCTGGACAGGAGGTTTATCACCCAACGCATAGGCTCTTTTTAAGTCGACGGACTCTTTATCTGCTTGTATGGGCAACTGAAAAACCTTGTTCGCATGGCGAAGATAATCCCCTTTCGTACTGGCTAGATTATATAGCTGATTTAGGAAAAGAAAGTTGGGTGCAGATTGTTCAAAATCTTTTCGAGGATCAAATTACAAAAATCCCTCATAGTGAGCTATTTGTGGATTTCCCTGAACTTAAAAATGTAGAACTTAACCAGTATAGACAGCTTGGTATTAAGATTGACAATCGGGGTAATATAAATGCCAAAACTGGAACTAGGATTGCTTCGCTTAGAAGCAGCCTTATTGAGGATGCGAGACAGTTGCTTCAAAGCTATACTCAACCAGAGCCCATAACATGGTCGCGTGTAGGCCAATATCTGGAGCAAGAGAGACAAATCCAGAAGACAATTAGTCTATCGAAGTTTAAATCTATATGTCACCATACTAATATCAAACCAGGGGGTGAAAATACTCTTCTGGAGCATATGCACGATACCGGGCAAGTTTACTATTATCCAGGATTGTTTGGCAATGAAATTATACTGCAGCAGGACTGGGCTCTTGATGCAGTATATGCCATTCTAAAAGACTCTTCTCTTAAACGCTTCGAGGGACGTTTGATGAGGGAAGATCTGAGACAAGTATGGGGAAATCGGTATTCTGAAGAGGAACAGACTTTGTTTATTAATTTTATGATTAGCTGTGAAATTATATTCCGAAAATATGCTTATCCAGATAACTATACGGCGGAATACATTATTCCCCAACTACTTGTAGAAACGATTCCACCTCACATCAGCATCTTGTGGAAAAGTCAGATAAATAAATTACTGCTTCGCCTGACGTATCCTTTTCTCCACCGGTCAATATTGGACCGCTTCCTCTTTCGCGCATTAACATTTGGCCGGAATACAAGGAATGTATACCGTAACGGAATTATGTTTGCAGATGATGATGATACTGCCTATGTAGAATTCGATGTTGTGTCCGGACAAAAAGAAATTTTTATTGCCTGCTGGGGTCATAATCCAGCCAGCTTGCTGGGCAGAATTCGAAACGAATTTGATGAAATTCGTAAGCTGGAACGAGTCACTCAAAAAATTTCTTTAGATGGAAATACCTGGGTAACAAAGGAGCCGGCCCAGCAATGGGAAGACATCTTAAAAGGAAAATCTGAGTTTATTAATTTTGTTAAAGCATTTTCAATTGATGAGTCACTCGTTAAAACACCGGTCGAAAAGATGAAAAAAAAGGTATTTATTTCGTATTCCCAGCATGACAAAATGAAGTATCTGGACAGGCTATTAAACCAATTAAAGATTCTTCAAAATGCAGGCATGCTGATTTACTGGGAAGATTCTCAGCTTATACCCGGTGAAAAGTGGGACGATCGCATTCAAACCGAGCTTGATACTGCCGATGTCATCATAATTCTGGTTAGTGAACATTCATTGGCTACAGACTACATCTGGAATAAGGAAATTCAGAAGGCAGCCAAGAGGCCTGAAAATAAAGAAGTGATTATCTTTCCAGTAGTTTTGGACCACTGCGCGTGGGAATATTCTCCATTGGCTCAATATGTAATACTGCCAACCAAAGCAAAGCCAATAAAAGATCATAAAGATCAAGGTAAAGCGTGGAAGGATGTGGCTATGGCGTTGGGTAAACTGATTTAAGGTTATGCTTCTAAGGAATATTCATACTTTAGTTTTAGAAAAATAATGGGATATTGGATTTTCAGTACTGTTATCCCGATAGCTATCATCGCAGGCCTTTTAACTATTAAAAGGCCGTCAACCATCAGGCAAGTATCCAAGGCACTTAATGCTACCGTATTGCCTTTGGCTACTTACATATTACTCGTTTACTTTCTTGAAATAGACCGTTACATTAACTCCGGATGGGCTTTATATACTTTGATATTCTTTTCTATCCCGTATTTGGTATTAGTGATAATCTTGTACGTAATAGCTATCTGGAAAAATGGAATATGAAAGGTATGGGATTCTGAATCCTACCCCCCACCCACCAACAAACACTCCGCCACCTCCTTGACCGGCACGCCCACATTTACCTGGGCTAACAAGTAATCCACACCTTCACAGTGATATTTCTGTGAGAAGTCCAGCTTTGCCAGATCCGCTTCATTGAGGATAAACTGCTTTTGGAGGTAGAACATGCGTTTTCTCAGCGCAATGGTTTCTTTCCAGCAGGTTTCCGCCAATCCGGCTGGTGAGAGTGTGATTCCGGAAAGTCCCGGCAAGGCTATCGGCAAACCATCTGTGATGCCATGCCAGAAAAGAAGGCGCGGTGAAAAGGGTTTGGCCTGCTGCCCAAACTGGCTGCTTTGCCCTTCCTGTTTGCAGATGGGTAGACCGGTGGACTCATCAACGGCCAGCGATGAAAACTTCATGTTCACCTGGGCGATGCCGTTTCTGTTGCCTTCCGTTTCCTCTGAGACAAAATCAGCAAAGAAAGCCGGTTTGTCTTTGGTCATGCCATCGTTTCCATCCATCTGCATGGTCAGCTGCATGCGGGTGTTGGTCTCAGGGGTTTTGATCTCGCCTTTCACGGCTTTGGCAGTCCAGTTTCTTTGGGTGGGTTGTAAAAGTGAATCATCCCAGAAATCGATCTTCAAAGAGCGCTCCACAGCATTGAATTCAAATTTCAGGTTGGCAATTTTACGAAGTTCTAAAATAAACTCAGTGACCGTTAAAGGCGGTAAATGGTGGGCTATGGTGATGCTCTCTGACTCTGCTTCTTTCAGATTAAACAAAATCAGTTTGCTCCAAACAGGATGCGTAAAAAAACTGCCTGATACCCGGATCCCGGTAATAGCCGCCAGCTTTTGTAGTACCCAGCCGGCAAAGAACATGGGTACTTTCGGACCAGCGGTGTAGGATACTGCATAATCATTAATTTTTCCTGAATACCCGATTCCGGCACCATTTGGCCCGTAAAAGAAATCATTCAGGATCGTGGGGTAACAGTAAGCATCCTTTCCTTCCAGCTGATTCAAGGGGGATAAAGGTAGTGTTTTGGGTATACTTCCAAAATCCATTTCGCGGATGTTGGTGTTCTGGTACTGACCAAAGAAAAGACCCAGCTTGTCGGAATAAGCCCCTTTGTAGCCGTTTTCCAGGGATGCTTCTGTCAAAAGGAAATAGCCTTCCCGGATCAGATCCCCGTTGTGAAAGTGCTGGTAGAGCAGCTCAGGCAGGTAATTTCCTGCCTGCGGTTCATCATAATAATCAAAGACCGCCCGGTTTTCTCGCACAGCCGGGAAGGTTGGTATCTGGGCCTGGGAGCTGGGTATGCTGTCATAAAGCAAGTGCGGGTTAATAAGACTGTACTTGACACTTTCTTTGGCTACTACCAGCACCTGCTGGCCGTTTAATCGGATCATAGGTTGGTTACTTCAATGGTTAAAGGTGCATCGGTGCTGTAAACCTGCACATTGTCGAAAAGATAAAATCCGGCGCTGCTCACGGTGATTTCCCTGCTTTTGGAAGGGATCCGGAGTTTACAAGCCCGGTTGGGACTACCGGTGTATTCCACCTCACAAAGAATATTGAAGGTGCCTGGAATGACGGTGCTTTCACTGATGCGTACCACTGGCGGACTGCTTCCGGTGGTGTTGGTTATGATCTCACTGCCGCTGATGCGGATATCCACCACAGGACCGTAATCAGACGAGCCGATCACCTTCTGACTTAGCTCCATGGGGATTTTATGGAAAAGCGCTACATAAACCGGCACATTGTTGACCGCGCAACTTCCAAACTCATTGGCGTAGCTCTGGTTATTCAGACTGGCAAATTCAGCTTCTGCCAAAGCATCCGAGCTTCCTGGTACTTCACCGCCGTATTTCCCGGCTGGCACAATCACCGTTGCTTCTCCACCTAAATATCCCGCCTCACAATTACTTCGCTTAAAACTGCCCAGGCGCTCGATCCGTACATTGGGATAAGGCGTGGATCCAGCGATGATTGAGCCGTCACTGATGGGCGGCTGGTAATCCGGATCACCCTGAACGTTTGCTTTGACGGTGTAAGGTTTTACCAGGCTGTTATCATCCAGATATACCTTTTCGAGTCTTTCAAAAACGAGCTTACCGGTACGTTTGCCGTAGCCATCCAGCACATGTTTCAAAGTTAGTCCCCGCCAGCGGGTGGCACGCTGAGAGGTAGGCTCAGAGGCTGGTAGCTCCGAGTAGTTTTCCACCGTATCCAGGATCCGGAAGCTGAAACTACGGGCGATCAGATCCGCATTATCCAAGGTATCTACCAGCGTGTTGGTAGTAAGCTGTAATGGGCGGTGTCCTTTGTCTGTGATCAGATACATTTCGTCTGATAGCAGCAGCTCATCCAGGTAACGCAGGTAGTGAGCAGCATCCCTTCTGAAATAGCCGGTACTGACCTGGATCTCATACTCTCCCTCAATGCTGATGATTTTGAGCTCCGAGAAATCGGTGTTGGCCGAGGCGGTCCGTTCTACTTCTGCTACCGTCTGGGCTACTTTCAAAGTGCGAGAGCCTTCGCCCAAAAGCCGCAAGGTATCCCAGCCGCCCAGGCTGTTGACAAAGAGTATACAGCGGTCTGCAAGCTGATAACTGCGGTCGATCTGGTAGGTACGGGTAGCAGAAAACCGCCATCCATTTTCATTACAAAGCCACACCTCATAAGAAACCGCCAAAGGATCGACCTGCAAAGCAGAAGCACCCACCGGACAGCAGACGACCGAACAAAGCAGCGGATCAGAAAGGCTCAAAACCGTAACCGGATCAGAAAAGGAGCCATCTGCATAAAGACACCTCATTCGCAGACATACCTCTGTGGGCATGGGTGTAAAGTTCAAAAGGAAATACAGGTATTCTTCCTGGGTATAGGATACCGTTTTATAATCAGGTTGCCAGCTCAAAAACTGGCGGTTTTCAGCCTGCCAACCTTTAAAGAAGTTATCTCCATAAGCGTAAAAGTCTTCATTGGAAAGACCGGCTTTGATCGCATAGGTTTTGGCAAGATCCAAAGAAACATCCACCGCGGGCTCTCCACCTGAAATGGCTTCCCGCAGGTAATAAGAAGTGGTCTGAGATAGCGACAGGCTCATGGTTTTCTGCTGCCAGCGGGGTTTGAGATACGACAGCAGTCCGTCAATCTTTCCGTTGCGGCCCGTATTATAACGAAACTCAGCACCAGCAAAGACCTGTACACCACTCTGAGAGCTGACAGGAACCTCGCGGCCTTCGGAGGTATGCAGCTCCTGGTAATTAGAGCTAAAAGCAAATTCAGGAACAAAGAGTGACAGGTAATATTTGAGTCCCACCCGGCTGCTCAGAGCCGGATCAGCGGCTTCAATGGTATGAGAAAGCTTGTTTCTGCTGAATTTTAAAGGCAGAAAGGATAGGTTGGTGGCGGGTGGGTCGATCATATAATAGGTTTTTATGCAAAAATTTGTGGATTTTTGATAACTTGGAAGGACTTATTATGCTCCCCAATTTTTTAGAACAATGTCTTACACCGTAATTAATATTCACGGCACCTTCGACCAGAATTCAAAATTTATACGTGAGCCTTCCGATTTTTGCAGTCATTTAAAGGAAAATTTAGGAGATGCCGTTATTTCTCCTTTCGATTGGTCAGGTAAGAATTCAATTTCGGATAGATATAAGTCGGGAATCAGACTTGCAGAGAAAATAGAAGAGCTTTCGAATCTATATCCCGATCGAAAAATTATTCTAATCGCACATAGTCATGGTGGCAATATTATCAGATATGCATTATCCGATGAAACGTTAAAGGATAAAATTCACAAAATTGTATATCTGGCAACACCATTTATAAAGATTAGGAAGCGATCTACTGAGGATTCGAAATTAATATTGGAGGTTTATGAACTACTTATATTCACCTTAATCCTTGCTTTATTAATTGCTTCACTTTTTGTGAATACCCCAAATAGCTCATCAAATTTGCTTCTTTTTTTTATCGTGGTAATTTTTTCAGGGGCATTGTATATAGGCTACTGGGGCTCGTTCAAGGAGAAAATTTCCAAAAAGAATGCAAAGATGTATCTCAGGATTGCCACAATGTTGATAAACCAAAATCATGCCTATAAACAGTTAATTCCTGTCTTGTCAATAAGTTATGACTTGGACGAGGCTCGTATACTGCTAAAATTCGTTCAATTAATTTCGAATCCTTTTCCTCTTGCCACAGAACTCGTAAAGAGAGAGTCGAATTTATTTTACAACCTGACAATTGGCATATCTGTTATAATCGGCCTATTTATATTGTATACGGGATTTGTTACAGTTGGTATCTTAGCTATTTTTCTAATACTGGGTCCTTATTATTTTATATTCGCAATTAAGCATGGAAATTATCGCTTTTTTTCTCAAAGCCGAGAAAAAACGATAAGAGAAGCAAATGCATTCCTTAATTTAATAAATGGTTTAGCGAGTGTCGTATTTTTGCTTATTGGATCAGTATTTAGTCTTTTTAGTAAGTATCATCATTTGGGGTATGGAACAGGGAGTTTTTCGGATATACTTTACTTAACATACGAGAATGTAGAGGTTGCAGATGTTCATCCTTATGCTCAAAAGAGGACATTTAGTGTTAAAAAGTATATCAACAGGCATGGATTCATTGGTGCAGTAAAGCGCTGGCTAAAACTCGAATTATTACATAGTGAAGTATACTTAGATAAAGAAATTTTGAATTCGATAACTGGATGGATTTTGGAACCACCGAAAGATGGTAATGAATCTAAATAACCAAATTCAACAAAACGCCTCATTCCCCGCCAGCCCCAGCTTCAATTTCAGCTCATACCCATAAGCCGCATCAACCCCGGTGGAATAGATCACCGGCTCGATGCGGATACTGTCAAATTCCAGGTAGTTGCGGTATTCAAAGCGGTCATGCTGCAAGTGTTTGACGATTTCGGATACAACGGTTTCCGCATGCTGATAGGCCAGATCCTCTGACTCATAATCATCTGGACGGCCCTGGACAAACACAAAAAGGGTCAGATCAAACTTTGCCAGCATCAGGTGGTTGTCAATGAGCTGCCCCGCGTATTTGGGACGGAGCACGTAAATGCCCGGATAAACGTCTTCACTGCGGCTGTCACCCATCAGCCGGTCCATGCCGTTGGCATCCGACATTTGAATGTAGACGATACCGTTACGGGTTTTCTGCTCTTGCAAAATGGGCAAAAGATAAGGCCAAAATATGTGGTCAGTAGGATTCATGGGCTTGTTTGTTTCGCTGGTTCTGTGCTTTGATGTCTTTTCTGTGCTCTTCTAAAAACTGGAAAACTTCGTGTACGTTGGCGGCTTTGGTGGCACTCATTCCGCCAAAGATGTGTTTTTCAGAAAGCAGGTGCTGGTTTTTAACCAGGCTTTGCCCTGGGTAATCTTCGGCTACGGGCGGGGCTGATCCGTCATTTTCAAAGAGATCATAAAAGGAAAAGAACTCTTTCAAACTGCCCAGAAAATACATGAGCACCAGGATCTTTTCAGCTGCATAATTGTCAGTAAGGGACTCAGCCCGCAGGCGGGTTATGTGCTCGTTATAAGGTTCTCTTCTGTCCCCGTTCCAGTCAGGATCACTTTTGTATTCACCCGAAAGCTCCGGCCTGCAGACACTGGCCACCAAAAGATTCAGACGCTGCTCACCCGCTATAAGCTGTTTGATAAAAGCCTGCGCGTGTATGTGTGCATCTGCCATCTCGCCAAAACTCATGGATTTAAAACCTTCCTCAAAAAGCAGCCAGGGCTGGCCATTGACCTGAAAACTCTCAAAAGGTGGTATGGTTAGATCTGCCTGCCACATCCAGCTGACCAGGTTCATGGTTTCTGCGAGTATGTTTGCATTCCGGTTGACCTGGCTCTCACTTCGTTTGGGGCCAAAGTAATGGCGCATGAGCTTAAACCATTCTTTTTCTGTGTGACCCAGCGCAATCCTTAGTATTTCCAGATAGGTACTTCCACCAGGCGGTTGGGTGTAAAGCAGGCGTAAAAGCACGGGCAGATCCTGTCTGCTGACCTCAGTCCAGTTCTCTGGCAGTTGATAGATTTTTCGGTTGAGCGTGATCTTTTTCATACCGGGTAATCGGTTTGAACAGTCAGCCAGACGGTTTGCCCCTGGCTGATCGCTTCGGTGATGGCTGTCTGCAGCTGCTCACTGGCCCTGCGGCTATTGCCCACTACAAACTCGTTTCCATCGGGCCACCAGGTGCGGCCCGGCAAAAGACACCCTTCGGTATGGATGTGCTGGTTTCCCGCATGAATCCGGATCCCGGAAAAACCCGGAACGTCTTTGAGTATCGGAAGGCTTCTTTTAAAACGGTTGGAATAGGTGATCAGCACCTGGTAGGATCCTGTCGGAATCGCTGTTTTGCCAGGTACTTTTAGCGCTTTGATTTCATCCGCTGACATATCCGGGCGCAAACCCCTGTCTTTGTCTTCCAAAATAAAATGATGCGGTTTGCCGTCTATGGTGACGGTGCTCAGCGTGGAGTTCTCGCCTAACCAGCGGCGGGTGATGATGATCTGCATGTTACATTAAATCTTTAAACTGCCCGGATTCATCAAACTTTTTGAGCCTGGCCAGAATCCAGGCGGGCAACAGATCCGGTTTGATCTCCCCCACATTCTCAAAGATGCTCAGCGCTTCACGGACCATGATCGCGCAGTAAAGCACATCATCGACCCAGTCAAAAAGACCTGTGGCGCTGCCTGATATGGGAAAACGGATCAGTACGTGGGACATGATCAGCACCGCCCCATAGAGCAGCAGCTTTTCAAAGAGCCTGGCCCAGGCCCTTGATTCCAGGTTCTTTTTCTTCCAGGCGCGGTAAGTACCCAAAGCGGTATCAACCATGATCATGATGATCAGAAAAAGCACAAACTGCCAGTCCGAAAAAAAGTAAGTGTCCAGCACTGTTTTAAATCCGGCAAAAGCAGCCGACAGCGTCAGAAAATGTTTGTCAGTCATGCTGGCCAACACGGTTTGAAAAGTGTTTTTCATCTTGTTACCTGATTAATAGAATACTTGTTACAGCTGAGGCTCCGATTAAAATGATCAGCCGCCGTTTGCGCCTCTCAGCGGTGAGCTGTTGAGCAAAGATGTTTTGCAGAGTGCTGAGCCGAAAGGACATGATCTGCACCTGCATGCTGAGCGCATGGTTTTCTTTTTGAAGGTGCAGACTTTGTTTTTGAAGGTTTGCCGTCAGCGGTTTAAGCAGCTCATAACGCACTGCGCTATCGAGTACCGCCTGATTGAATCTGTCTTTCAAGATTTCGTCTGTAAGCTGCCCGTAAGCTGTCAAAGCCGGGGCTGCCAGGCAAAAGGCTGTCATAAGCCGTTTGAGATATTTGGATCTGTTCATGGTAGTAAGCAACCGAATCAGCATGTTGCCGGGCCTGTTTTTGATAGTGTGCGAGACTGTCTGAGTAGTTGAAACTTGCTGTTTTTGATGTTAATACGGTGTTCTTGCTTTGAAAAAGCCACAGCGCGGCCAGGGCAGCGAGTATCACCACCAGGCAAATGATCAGTATTTTTTTCATTGGATAGTGGCGTGGATTCCGTTTGCAGATACGGTGTCAGTGATGATGCTTCCACCGGGCAGCTCCACCTGGATCCGGTGTGAGCGGTTATCAGCAAAACTGTTCAGATAAAACCAGGCTGTTTTGCCGTCTTTACTTTGCGAAAGTACGAAGCCACGCTTGTCATGATACGCATCGACGATCTCATCAGCAAAATCCAGAGCGGGATTGATCCAAGCCCCGTCATCGATCCTAAAACGTAGATACCTTTTTTCTCCGCCGTCAACCTTCGCGAAGGTATCATGATAAAGCTTGATACCGAAATAGGACAGATCCGCGCTGCCGGTGTAGCCAGCGTATGCCTTCTGACCAGGTTTGGCAAAATGCGGAAAACCGCCCTGCGGACTACTGGCACCGTTAGGATACCAAATGCCATTGCTCCACTGCGGGTAAAAACTGCGACTGCTTTGTTTGCCAGGCGCTCCCCATTCCACATAAATACTCCCATAGATCTGGCTCAGAAAACTGTAAGCAATCATCACATTAGGATCCAGCGGGATTTTGTCCTGCTGGTAGTATTTGCCGTTCGGATAAACGTACTCGTAAAAATTATTAGGCCGCCATTCGTGAACCCCGAACAAGAAAATCCCTGCCTTGTAGCCCATCTTTTTGATGAGCTCCATTTTAAACAGGCTTTGGTAAATAGCATCGTTTTGGATGTCAGGCGCATTCAAATAAACAGCATCAACGATAAGGTTTGTACTGGCCAGCGTGCCGCCCGGTGTAAAATTCTTGGACGGCAGTTGATCCACCGGCAGACGCATGAGGTCTTTGGCGGCTTGTCTGCCAGTAGCCAGATTTACAGATTCCGGCCAGAACTGAAAGTAATTATGGCAGATCAGGTACGGGATACCGCGCTTTCCAAACCGCTCTTCGTAGCGCTCACGCAGCCTTTTGTAAAAATGCCGCCACATATCGGCTTCCTGTGGCATGACAGAGTTACCTTCCAGACTTTCCCCAATCCAGATAGCGTCTGATATATCAGCCTCGTTGGCTTTCTGGATGGCCTGTTCAGGTGTCAGCGGGCCATTAGGCCAGTATTTTGTATTGTAGCCGTCTTTCCAGTTGTCGGGTCCACTTTCGGGCAAATGCAAAAAGTGCTCGGTACGCGGCACATCATTGTAAGTCTGCCCGGCATCTTTCAGCAGGTTAACTTCTTTGTTTCCATCCGCGTCATTCCAGGGCAGCTGAAAGTGTGAGAAGTGGGTAACACCTTTTCGTCTCAAAAGATCAATGTTCCACTCGCCTATTGAGGCAATCCAGAAGTGATCCTTCGGCAGCTGCATATCTGGAGCAAAATCCGCCCATTGGGTGTTTTGCACAGACGGGTTATAGGCTTGCGGAATAAAATTCAAAAAACCGGTTTTTCGGCCTGCGTCTGTGCCGGTGAAAACGCTGGTGTAAATAGCCGCCGAGCTGTTATAACTAAACGGGGTTCCGGCAGTGGTGGAATAGTAGTAGGTATTATCCTTGTCTGACCATTTGTTGACCGTTTCCAGCCCCACACGCGTCTTCATTTTCCAGATCCGGAGCGGTCCGTTACTTTGCAGTTTATAGCCAGCAAGCGGCACACCCTGGGTTAAAAGCTCGGCATTGATCATGTAGCGGAATTCATAACCTTCTTCCAAGCCTGGTGTGGCCATATCATCAAGGATCCAATCACCTGGTTTACCTGAAAAACGGATATCCATGTGCTCGGGCAAACCTCGGGTGATCACTTTATGCGTTAGTCCGGAAGAAACAGGATCGATAGATCCGGTTGAAGCGGGTACCCCAAAACCCTTTTCACTGGGAGCGGACGAGCAGCTTTTTCCTGTAAAAACCAGTGTATAAGATCCGGCAGGTAATGATGCAAATGAGATGCCTGGTGTACTATTCTGCGGCTCGAGCTCACCTGAGCGGACCGTTTTGCCCGAAGCATCTTTGATCTTCCAGGCAATCTTAAAGACTTTGACCCCATGAAAAGTGGCAATCAAAGAAACTGGTGTTATGCTGGAAACTGCTTTAAGCTCCGGCCCGGCCTCGCAGGGTGAAAGGTTTAAGTCCGGATCCTGAGTAGTACTACCCAGCTCGGCCAGTGCCTGACGGACGTAAGTTTTTAGATAATTCTTTCCCACCAGTGTATCCGGGATCGGCACCTGGACGGTGATCTGTGCGCTGGCCGTTAAGTGCCGCACAGAAAGCAGCGCGAATAAAAGCAGTTTTTTCATAACAGGATATGTGGTTTGTGTGTGTAATCTTCCGCTTCGTCTTCAATCAAATTGGCGGTGTAATATTCGGGAAACTGGACTGCTGATGCGTTTTGGTCCATAAACTTTCTGAGCTGGGCCAGGTAAAGCTGTGCATCCTGCCACAGCTGGCGGCGCTGGGCCTGCCGGTAGGATTTATCGGCAATGTCTTCCTCACGGATCCCGTCTTTCTTTCGGATCTGCCGAACGCCTTCATGATCCACCAAAAGAGGCAGGTATGGGTAAGCTTCATGTAGCGTCAGGTAAGCCAAAGCAAAGCGGATCTTTTCAATCAATGTGTTTTCAACAGTACTTAAAGTAATACTGCTGTCCTGATAGCGGGTTTTAAGTTTTTCAAGTACAGGCTCGGTGATACTGTCTGCGATATACAGACTTTCAGCACGCTGGATGAATTTAACCAACTCACCAAAGAAACGGCGATTTCTTCCCACCAGCGGCACATAACTGCCCAGCTCGTCCGCGCTTCTCAGAAACAGGCTTCGCCTGATTTTGTAGGATTCTGAATCTGTCCAGACCTGTGGCCGGGTTTCTTCCAGGGTTAGCCAGAAGGATTCAAAGAACAGATCCGCCATGGCCATGTTGGCCTCGCGGGTATCGACATACTCCCATTTGGTGATGGCGATGGTATTGGCCGGTGAGTTTTTAGCCATACCCAGATCACCCACCCGCTGTTTCAGGTGTGGCAGGGCCATATCATAGGCCGTCCAGCAGATGCAGCCTTCGGCGCACTCGCGCAGCTCACTGGTGTCAGTTCCCAGAAAATCATAAAGCTCAGCGCCGATGTTTCTTTTAAAGTCACGCTCAGCGGTCCTGACAAATGGCAGCACAGTATCAAAGCTGAGTTTGGTCTGAATACCGCCGATGTGTTTTTTGAGGGTTTCAAGTGTTACCAGCATCATTGTCCTGTGTTTAAGCTTGCTTGTTTTCCGTTCGGATCCGTGTCCAGTGTGGTCAGCTGCACACCTTTGACAGCGGCCACTACATCCCGGTACCCCATGATCCTTAGGTTCTGATTGATCGGTTTAAGTGTCAGATACCGGTGGATCGGTGTTCTGTACTCACTTTGAAAGTCTGCCATCACCCGGATCTGACTGCCGCTATCGTTTCCCTGACCAGGATTCACACCCGCCAAGGTAGGCAGTATACCAATTGAGTTGGCTATCGACTGATTGGAGTTCTTCCAAACTTTGTCGTAAGCGTCATCGGACATCTCGTTTTTAAGAGGTACAACGTCCACATTGTCGAGCATCTTGCCGTCACTGCCCCTTAAATACTTAATGAGCATGGTTTTGTTGACATTCTCCTGACCGGCCAGCCACTTGGAAAGGTTATCCGAAAAGTTGCTCCAGCGCGCTTTCACATCCTTGGCATCAGCATTGCGGTTGCCTTCCCGGTCGAAATAATCCTGCGGCATACGGATCAGGTATTTGATGTTATAGCCATTCAGGATCCCGTTTTTATGAAAGGCTAGGATCAGATTTGCCAGCTCAATGGCATCCTGGGCACACCACCAGCTTGGAAAAGCGTAGTGGGGTTGTCCGGCAATGTTCTCTTTGGCGTGGCTGATGGTAACCGTACGGGCTTTGTTGTAGTCGATATCCAGCCGGTTAAAGGCTTTGAGCCTTTCGGTTTCAGTCGGCTGAAAGTAGCTCATGTGGCCAAAGTAAGGGTTCACATGGTACTCGGCACTTTTACCGGTAATATTGCCGATACGGGTAACAAACGAATCAGAAACCGAAAAGGTAAACCAGTTAGCAACCGGATCCCACTGCCAGCGGGTGAAAATATTGGCGTTGTCAATCCGCTGGTTGATGGCCGAAATGAAATAATCGGACAGCTCGGTGGCCTCGCTCCATTCTTCCAGGCGGGTGTCCGTGTAGGGGATCAGCTGTGGTTTTCCATCCGCGCCCGTCGTCCTTTTAAAGAAACCAATCCCGCTGCCGTATATCATATCCCGTAAGGATTCCAGAAGCGGACGAACGATGCTGTTTCTGTGGATGACCTTTCGCATCAGGTTGGGTTGATTGTCGCCGATTCCCCAGCGGATATGATCCAAAGAATCAAACTGGGGCCACAGGCTGGTGCCAAAGCTGGTATCGATACCACCACCACCAGACATTTGAAGTACCGATGCGGTCGGTTTACCTTCATTTAAAAGCCAAAGATTACTACCTAGTTGCAGCATATTCCCCGTTCGTATGGTCAATAATGTGTCCGTCCACTTCTATAAGCAGATCGATCTTGATTCTGAAAGGCTGGTTTGCTTTCTCGTGGTTGACTAACAGGAACTCGTTGTTGGTGTTCAGATTACCTCTGAAACCAGATTCCCCCGGCAGATTCTTAAAGCTCTTGGAAACCCTTTTTTTATAACCGATGCTCCCATCCAGACGCCGGTATTTGACCGAATGAACAGACGGATTCCCCTGAGCGTCATCAGAACGCAGCCAGGCCATGGCTACTTTACGTTTAATTACTTGTTTGACAGACATGCTTCGCTGGTTGTTTTAGCGAAGATGGGGGGAGGGAGGGGGGGTGGGAAAGGACGGGAAATGGTTACAGCACAGGTAAAAGACACTAATTTTATTTATATGAATTGTAAGTTTTATTGATTATTGACTAGGTGAGCTAGGACTTGAAACATACGAATTTGTATAAAAATTTGGAGGCATGTTTATAAATAGTTATAATTGTTCAATGCATTTGTAACTTTTCAACTGTAAATTAAAGTATTTTGCAACGATATACCCTCATAAAAAAAAGATGAATGATGATACCGTAAAAGCAAGTCCGACGAAAAGATTTTTTGTTGAAATGCTTACTAGAGACATTGAAGTTCAAGACGCTATTCTTGACTTGCTGGATAATTGTGTGGATGGAATTTTGCGGACAATTGATAGGAACAGTCCATCTCAAACACCATATGAGGGTTATTACGCAAGGATTAATTTTGATAACCAATCATTTGAGATTCAGGATAACTGTGGGGGTATACCCAAAGATGTGGCGATTAATTACGCGTTTATGATGGGGCGTCCTAAAAAGGATCGGGATGAAGACTTACCTACTGTTGGTATGTATGGTATAGGTATGAAACGGGCTATTTTTAAATTAGGAAGATCTTGCACTGTAAAATCTTACACAAAAAATGATGCGTTTGAGGTCACTATAGATCCAGTGTGGATGTCTTCTGACGATAATTGGAATTTGGGGTTAAACAATATTGACAATATCGGTAATATTGTTGGTACGCATATTAAAATAGAAGATTTTCCTATAAATATTAAGGAATACTTTGATGCAAATATGCCTGTTTACACGTCTCTTCCTGCGACAATCGCTCAGCATTTCAGTTTTATTATAAAAAAGGGATTTAAAATATTCGTCAACGAGATTGAGATCAATCCTAAGGATGTTTCACTTTTAATATCTTCTGATGGTCAATTGATTAGAAATTCAATTACTCCCTACATGTACCAAGGCACTATTAATAGTGTTAATGTTTATTTGGTTGTTGGCTTTTATAAACCAATGATCGATTCCGATGAACTCGAAGAAGAAGCAAAAACAAGGAGGTCAACAGAAGATGCTGGTTGGACAATAGTTTGTAATGATAGAGTTGTCTTATATAACGATAAAACTATACTTACAGGTTGGGGAGAAGCGAACGTCCCATCATATCATACTCAATTCATTGGGATATTTGGAATTGTATTTTTTGAATCCAACCATGCTAGTAATCTTCCCCTTACGACAACAAAAAGAGGTGTGGATGGATCTTCGACTATTTATTTGAAGGTAAAAAACTTTATGAGGGATGGTCTAAAAAAATTCACTGATTATACTAATTATTGGAAACCATTTAACAAAGAACAAAAAGAATTTGTCGAAAATGCAATCCCGAAAGATATAATATCTCTTGCGAAAACTGAACGTAATGATGCTTGGAATCGTGTTAGAGGGAGTGATAATGAATATAAGTTAGATCTGCCGTTGAGACGACCTCCAGAAGTAAACTCTGATCCGATGCAGTCAATTAGATTTTTTAAAAAGAAAAGCGAAATAGAAAGGGTGAAAAATTATTTTTTTGATGAAGAACAAAGAGTTAAGCCTTCTGAGGTAGGAGTAAAATGTTTTGATAGTATTTTAAATCAGTTGGAGCAATGAGCGGGGGGTATGTTTGGTATCATCTACGCCCAAATAAGGCGGTGGAACGACAACTATTTATAGAATTGTTAGCAAAGTTAAACAGGTATCTTCCCATCTCTGATTATTGCTACATTAGTTTTGGCGGCCCTTATTTTGAGGATTTTAAACTAATTCATACTCATTTTGCCAACACCAAAATGATTTCAATTGAAGAAGATCCGAATGTCTTTGAGCGACAGAAGTTTAATCTTCCTCATGCTTGCATCAGAACAGAGAATTGCACAAGCGGGCAGTTCATAACTGATAGATTGGATAGTAATGAGTCAAACATTATTTGGCTTGATTATGCTTCTGCAAGTGACCAATTGAGGCAATTTACTGAATTCCAATCTTTGCTGTCGAAAAGCAGGTTATATGATGTAATAAAAATTACTTTAAATGCAAATCCGTCTTCTCTGTTTGACGGCTCCCAAAGAAAAATAGATGGATCAAACTATACATCTGCGGAATTATACTCTAATCGCTTGGAAAAGTTAAACGAAAGAATTGGTAGTTTTCTCCCCAACAATTTGGTAGCTAATCAAATGACGAAAGATCAGTATCCAGCAGTTTTAAACAGAGCTCTTGATATTGCTGCGTCTCAAATTATTACTACTGTCGATAACAATTTAAGATTTCAGCCGCTTACCTCTTTTTATTACGGTGACTCAGAGCACCAAATGCTGACTGTAACTGGGATTGTCATTAATCATACTGAAATTACTGAGTTTTTAAAAGCAACAGGAATAGATAAATGGGATCTTGCTTCAACAGTATGGGGGACTACAAAATTAATTCAAGTCCCAGCATTAACAGCGAAGGAGAAATATACGTTAGATCAAAAAATTCCGAATCAGGATATAGGGGAATTACAAGCTGTCCTTGGATTTTATTTTGACCAAAAGAAGAAAATTCACGATCAGATTCTTGACAGCTATCAAAAATATTATAGATACTATCCATCTTATCATAAAGTGGTGTCCTAAAGTCTATCAAAAATAACTTTGAGTATTTGTTCTGCGACTATTGGGCTTACACTATTGCCAATTTGACGGAAACTATGCCATTTCGTCGGATGAAAAGTAAACCAATCTGGAAACCCTTGTAGTCTTGCGGCTTCGCGAGGAGAGATAACACGTGGATGAAGATAATGGATGGGTCTAACGGCTTGGAAACTACCTTTATCGCTCCCAGTCCCGGCTCTTAACGTTGGGCAGAAACCTTTGGGGTTAAGCTTTGTGGATTTTGATATTTTATCTTGTTCTCCAAATTTTAAATCTCTGTATCTTTTTTCTATTTCTTGAGAATGAACAGTACCTAAAAATCCTGACACTTCGTGATTGCTTTCCAATCGCCTAATTGCTTCCAAATTTCCAACATTTGATGGAATTTTGTCGAACAGCCTAGAGCCAAAAAAATCATTTTTTATTTTTTGCATCTCAATTTTTCTCCAACCCAATTCTTCCGTTTGCCAGTTGGGACTAATTTGGGTTGGTAGCCCCATAAGTCCAGTTTCTACGTTGACTATTTCAACCTCAGGATGCGGATGAAAATCACTGGATGATAAGCTTTTAGAGAATCTCTTTTGGTCATATCCTACATAAAATATTCTAGTTCGAATGGTTGGGGCTCCATAATCACTGGCCGTAACTTTAAGAGGGCCAATTATTTGATAGTCATCAAGTACCAAATTAAAAGCTGTACCTCTTAATTCATCATAACGTTTGTCTAAAATGCCAGGGACGTTTTCCACTACAAAAAATTTGGGCTTAGTTTCTTTAACAAGCCTGAAAAAGTGGCAAAAGAGATCATTTCTCATGTCAGACAAAACTCTCTTACCAATATAACTAAATCCTTGGCACGGTGGACCACCAATCAAGCCATCTAAGGCATTCGTTGGAATAGCAGAAATGTCAAAGATATCTTTACCAGTTAATTTCCCAATGTCAATGTCCGAGTGAATACTTGAAGGGAAATTTTTTACGTGGCTTGCAATAGCTTTACTATCTATCTCAAAAGCAGATTTTACATGAAAACCCGCCCTGGAGGCACCTAGACTTAAGCCACCAACTCCTGCAAATAAATCAACAACAATTGGGGAACTGGACATTAATAGAGGAACTTTTTTCCAAAGTTAGACTAAAATAATCAAAATTTAATATGTAACCGATATTTACATTTTAAAGAAATTAAATTCTTGTGCAATAAATTTGGCCAAGGATCTTTATATCAAATCGTTTCATTTATAGTACCAGGTGTTAACTGCACTTGGTCACAAGTCAATAAAGGAGGATTTTATACTGCTCGTACTCTGATCTTCAAAATGCCGCCTCACTCATCACCTTCCTCATCTAACATATTAGCGAGATCCTTCGCAAAGCTCTGCATGCTCTCTATGAATTCACGCGCCTCTTTGCCAAGTAGTTCGCGGAAATGTTTGGTTTTGTACTCATCGTAATAGTGTAGCCATACCATATCCGGAGCAACAATTTTATAAAAGAAGTTTTCCATAACTAAGATATTTACAATTCAAAAGTAATGGATATATTCCAATAATTGGAATATATCCATTATTAAATTCTCAGGTCGTGCGAAGAAGCTTTATGCTATTGTAAAAGAAGAATAGAAATCCAGGCGTAGCCTGAAGTTGGACCATTCGGATGCTTCATTTAGCGTTGTATTTGAGCTTTTGCCAGCATCTGCGGGCCGATCCTCGGAAAAATCTGGCGCTACCGGTTTATTTTCGCTGGCTTCTTTAAGTGCAGCCTGATAATTTTCAAGTGATCCATACTCCTTGATCATATCATAAATATGCGATACAATACTTCCCATAATGTTTTTAGTTAATGGTGATAGGATAATCCGGCCTTCGGCCCATGTTGACAAGGATTTGATCCAGATTACTAAGGATGGACTGCGTGTGAGCAGTAGCAGGCTCAAAGCGCAGCCGGTAATGTAATACCCTGGCCACTGAAAGTGGGATAGTCTGCTGTTTGATCTGATGCTGGTGGCCTGGCAGCTCATAACTGAGCGAACGTTTGTACCAGCTCAGATAAAATTCAGCCAGGATCAAGGTCTCAACTCTGACGTTTTCCTTTTGGGCTATTTGCAACGCCTCTCCCAGGATCCGGAGAATGGTGAGCACTTCAAATTTGCCCAGCTTAATTTTTACGACAGGTACCAGACTCACCATTCGAAGGGCTGTACCATGGTCCATACGCCCTTTTCAAACTGGTAGATCTTGTTGAAGGCTCCCAGCTTCTTATGCTGACGGGTGTCAAAGATGGCCCCAGAGAATGTAGAACCACGAAAGTACTTCTCAAACACACGCAACATTTCATTAATGCCATCGCTGATGGTCATAATCTTGTTAGGCTGTGCATGCTCATTGCTCCATTTTCCCCAGGTGTTTCCATCATGGAATTTGAGTATCATAAAACAGCTGGCCATTTGCTTCTGCAGTGCCGCTCTTTCAGGACTCAGCCCTTGTTTTCTGTTGGGCTCAAAACTTCTTCTTGATTTCATAAGGATTGGTTTAAAAGGAATAATTCAAGTTCTTGTAACCATTAATAAGAATAGTAACCCCGGCCATCGCCCTGCATGAATTCTTCTACATACACGATGGTTTCTTTGCTGATCTCTCCGGCCAGTGCTCGTTTTTTACGCGGCTGCATATAAGCGGGGGCCTGAAAACTCCTGGCTTGTTGTTCCAGATACTGTTTGCAGAAGATGTCCTGCCACTTCTTTCCCTGTCCGGCAAATATGACGCTGTAATATTGAAAGAGTGCGAGCTGGTCTTTGCCGGATACCTCCTTTCTTGGCTTTTCATTGAGCCGTAGTTTTTCAAAGTCGCGTCGTGCGGTACGCAACAACGCCTCACAGCGTTTTAGTTTTGCTTCCTGTTTGTCTGCATAATCCTGCCGGTGCCTGGCGTGACGGATGGCATCCTTTTTCATCCAGGCATCTATGCCAATAAAGCCTTTCATGTTTGCTGCGTCAAAATAACCCTTTCCAGGAATATGGACCGCATAGGGATCTGGCCGGTAAGCATCCGGATGCATATCATAATAGCGGCCTGCTTTATCAAGTTTGGACATTTGGACCTGAAAGTAGTCATGCCACTGTTTTTCAGTCCAATCACCCTGGAAGTTTTCAAACACTCCGGCTGAAATAGCTGCCAGTGCTTTTTCCTGCTGCTCTTTGCTGAATTCACGGTTTGGATAAACGACCTTCCAGGCATAGAGCCAGAATTCCATGAGCATATACAGGAAATTAGACTGCAGTCCTTTTGGCCCTTTTGGTTTTCTAGCTTCCAGCATGGCCGTGGCCTTTTCAATGCGTTTTTGATGGTTAGCAGCTGCGACTTCGGCCCGGCTTTCGCCGCCGCCCGCCGCCGGAATCTTCTCTCTGTGATCACAAGCAGCAGCATTGAGACCTTGCTCTTTGGTTTCGGTCTCACCCCTCTGTCCCTGAATGCTCTCTCTGTGCATAATTAACATATCCGCTCTCCCTTTTTCTTTTTCTGAAATCTCTATGTGGGTACTGGTATGCGGAAAAATTTTCCGTTGATCGCCCTCCAGGGCCATTTTAAGGCTGTTTTCAGCGTTTTCAGTCCCGGCTTCACCATACAGATATGGAGCAGCTATCCACAGTTCAAAATCACGTTTGGAGCCGTGGAATTTGGTCTGGATAAAGCCCAGTTCACGCAGTCGGATGATGTGGTTACGTACCGTCCGGTCTGTACAGCGGGCATATTTCGCCACCCGGATCGCATTCGTACGCAGCGCCGGAGGGTTAGCTACATCGTGGAATTCCATCGGTAGGATTTCGCGGGTACGGTTGTAATTGTGGATGTACTCTGTCAGCAACGTGTGAAAGGTAGTGGTGACCGCTTCGGGAATAATCCCCTGTCTGCGGGTGATCAGCATCTCACCATTCGCACACCTGCGTTTATGTGAAACGGATGGACAAGCGTCATTGTGTGCATCAAAAGCCTGGGTGGCCCGCCTCATGACCTGTGAGGCTTCAATTCTTGGCAGCATAAATGCTTACACGGTAAAAGTTATACGTTTGATAAAATATCCTCTTACCCGTGCCGGGAGCTACCCCGATCACGGTATCAGAGAACCTGGAAGGTTTCAGTCCCTACCCTGTGGCGGGAGGCAGAATCGAACTGCCGTCCTGTGGATTAGACCCACCGAGCTACCGCTGCTCTATCCCGCAAAGTAATTTTCTACTGCCACTACTGCTGCCATTCTGGAAGTGATCCGCTCACCGGGGTTAAATTCGGTCACTTTCTCCCCTTGGTGAAGCATGACCCGCCATTGGCCAGGTGTTGGCCGCATGATATAGGCCAGGGTTTCAGCATAAGGTTTGGGGGTGCCATCCAGTGTGGGCTCGTAGCGCCAGCGGCCATAAAAGTGCAGATGCTCACTGGCATCCACCCAGCCATAGTTCCAGCTCAGATTCATAGATTCAAAAGTTCTTCCTCAGAGATAATTTCGCCTGAACTGGGATCAGAAGTAACTTTTGAGCCCCAAAGCAACAGCAAAACGCACAGTACGAGGTAATAAGCGAAGAAATAAATCATGGTTTTTTCTGATTGGCCAGCACGATGCTGCGTGAAACAAAAAGAAATACGGTCACCAGCGAGCAGGCCAGGATCAGGTTGGTGTTTTCACCACACCATTCGGCGATTTTTTCACCCGAGAGAACCAGGCCGATTACAGTTGTGAGGGTTTTGGATGGAGTCATCAGACTAATTCACATTTAAGTTTAGGGTGTTCAAAAAGCGGGGCGGTCTGCGGGAGTTCTTTAACGATCACGTCGCGGACGTAAGCAGGCAGCAGATGAGCTTCAACACGTTCGTGGATGCCTCTCCATCTCCCTTCGCTCAATCCGAGAGCCAAGAGATCTGCCTTAATTTTCATCCTTCGCCACTCCGACTGAGCAAATAGCACCTCGCCCAAAGGGGTCCTGTTTTTGTTACTTACAATGTTCATGTGGTGGGTTACAATATCGTTCGCAATTTTAATTACGATTCAAATGTAAAGAGATTACTATACAAAAGACAAGTAATAATTGTAAAATATTTTAAAGTGATCAATAATGATTTGATAACTAGTTACTTAACTTAATTTTTGTTATTTATGGGATAGTTGGGTGGATACAAAACCTTCTAAAATGCGGCTAGATCATAGAAAAATTGAAGCAAATTCTTGAAGTTTACATTACAAATGTTAATATTTGTAATAATATGACAGTATAAAACTTTTGAATTGTAAACTAATATTTAACTATATGCTAAAAATTCCGATAGGGGTGGTCCTCAAACAGATCATTGACGAAAAAAGAATTAAAGCGCAGGACGTTGCTATAAGTTTGGGAGTAACCAGGCAGGCTGTATATCAGAGTTATTCAAAATCCGAGTTGTCCGATGGTGAAATTGTGAGGTGGGCTAATGCTCTTAAAATAGATAAGTCCGAGATTTTGGAAAGATGGAAAAATGCTATGAAAACAAATGCAGAGGCATCGAAGGATGATAACTACCTTTTACAACATTTGGCCAACTTAGAAGAACAATTTCGTTCTTTGGCGGAGCAACTCAAGGTAAAAGATAAGCAGCTTGAAGGTATGCAACGGACTATTGATGTTCTACTGGGAAAGTCTGAGGACGTAATCAAATTGATGACCGCCCGCGTTATTCCTTTGCTTCCGGAAATGGAAGAAAGAGCTTAACGGTTACGGGATCGGTTACGTCCCAGTTTTGCAATGGCAAAACATGGTCAAAACCAACTATTTAAAGGCAGAATTTCGGGTACCTCTCTCTCTGCAAAATGCCCTTCCAAGCAATTGGAGGGGCATTTTTTGTATTCGGGACAATTGCCGGGACAAAGACGCGTAAGAAGAAACACACACGCTAACAAAATGACAAAGGACCAGAGCAGCGATAGGCCGTTTAAACGCGCTGTGCTGCGGGATCGTGGAGGAGATTTGACGAAGGAATGGTACGTTGAATATTATGCGTATGATGAGTCGGTCGGAGATCTGGTCAGGAAGCGCGTTAACATTCCCACTTCTTTTCAAACCAAAAAGGCGCGCATGGCTGAGGCTGTTAGGCTGATCGCGGAAATTAATCAATTGCCTGAAAGCGGACATTACTTTATAAATGGTTCAACAACTCGGCCCGGTTTATCGCCAATCGGGAGCAAATTACTCGGACCATACTACCTTTTTTTCGGATACAACCGCAAGTATGTAGAGGAGAAATTTACTATTGGCAAGTGCAGTAGAATTTTCTGACATTCATCTTATTGAACAATTATGATGGAGCGCAACGGTGTCTATTGTCAGCTCTTTTCTTGTCTATCTTGCCACAGGTTAATGCGATCCTTTGAAAATGGAGTCAGTGATTTTAGACGATGGGGATTTGGTTGAGGGTATCCGCAGCGGGAACGAGGGGTCTTTTACGGCTGCCTACTATCGTTATCACCGATACCTTTACTATTTCGCGCTGCGTTTTATGAAGTCTCCTGCGCTTGCCGAAGAAGTGGTCCACGATGTGTTTCTGAAAGTTTGGGAAAATCGGCTAAGACTTAAAACGGAACTCTCCTTTAAGGGATATTTGATCAAGATTACAAAGAACCATGTATTGAACCTGCTTGCCCGCGCTTCGCGTGAAGAGCAGATCAGGTCCGAAATCCTGTACTTCACTCCGGAAGGTTCGGAAGACACTGAAAACAGTATTTATGATCGTGACTACCAAAAACACGCTGAGGAAATCATTTCCATGCTGCCTGAACAGCGTCAGCGGATTTTCCGGATGTACCGTTACGAGGACATGTCCGGCGACGAGATAGCAGATCTTCTGAATATCTCAAAAGGAACTGTAAAGGATCATCTTTTAAAGGCAAACCGTTTTATCAGGAAATATCTGCACCGCATCGTCCCCTTGTCTTCCGACCTGTTTATTGTGTTATTTATTCATTTCATGTAATTTATTTAAATTCATGGAATAGGTGAGTGGCGTAGTATCTCTGAGCAGTGGCTTGCGTGGAGGGGAATGGAGGGAATGTTTTGTACAATTCGCTGAATGATTCCCATAAGATACCACTTTGCAATGCTGCATTCGCAGAAATTTTATTTTTCTAATTGTTTTTATAATTATTTTCCAGATCAAGCATGCCTGCATGCTGGGTAAAGAGTATTACATACAGAGCAGATATAATCTATGGCCAGCAAGATATATATACAATCGCTTCTTAAAAAGTTTGTCGAAAATCGCTGTTCGAAAGAGGAGCAGACGGAGTTGTTCAATTTTTTGAATACACCTGAGGGACAGTACTTTCTGAGGGAATCCATGGATGTGGAATGGGACGCTGTTGAGCAAATCAACCAGGATCTTGATCCGGCTGTCAGTCAGCGCATTTTGAACAAGCTGCATGAAAGTGTGGCCGAAAGCGAGCGGAAGTGGAACAGGAGATGGTTTGCAGATAATGCGCGGGTTTGGAGAGTTGCGGCTTCGTTGATCGGCTTCCTGATTGTTTTTGGACTGGGGCAGCAACTTTATGGTAAGTTTAAAACATACCATTATGCCACGGAAAAAGGGCAGCGCCGAACAATTATTCTGCCCGACGGTTCCCGTGTATCATTGAACAATAATTCTGCGCTGACTTTCAATTCAGGGTGGAATTCCCGGAATGTAACCTTATCGGGAGAAGCCTATTTCGATGTGAGCCACGATAAGGAGAAACCCTTTTTTGTCGAAACCTCGGAGATCGAAATTAAGGTTTTGGGAACCGCTTTTAATGTAAATGCTTATCAGTCAAATAAAACCGTTGAAACTATGCTGATACGCGGGCGGGTATTGATCAAAGATATCTCAAAGGGAGAAGAGGGTGGAGGTGAACTCGTTTTGAGTCCCAACGAAGTTGCGTTTTTTGACCGTAAACAATCGACGATGACCAAGACAAGTCAGGCTGCGTCAGAATTAAAGTTCTGGCATCGTGGCAACCTGGTTTTTGAAGATGAGCCTTTGCATGTGATCATTCCTGAACTGGAAAAGTGGTTTGATACAAGAATCAGCATAGATGCACAATCCAGGAATTGCCGTTTTAGTTTGAACATCGACAGGGAAACGCTGCCCGAAGTAATGAAACTCTTTGAAGTGTCGAGCGGAGCCAAACTGGAATTTAAGAAGAAGGAAGTAAGGCTTAGCGGAGCCCTTTGTCATTAAAAATTTATCATTTAACGACGTCGCCTATAGAGAAACAACTACGTAAAACATGTTGACCCTATTGCCGGGAGCGATCAATAAGGGTACAAAAAATGCTTTCCATCATCTCGCCAAAGACCACCGGAAAGCATTCAGGTTTAATTCGGATTTTACTTTTACTAAACCAATCCAAAAGTATGAAAAATACTTTACAACAAGGCTATGGCTTTGCTGAGAACCTCATTAAATCGAACAAATTAAAGTGGGCCTGTATGTTGACCTTGGTTCTTGTACTGATGCAGGCACTTCCTTTTCAGGCGCAGGGTACGCCTTTGGAGGTCAAAGTGTCCATTTCAAGCCGGGAGGTTTCCCTGAAGGAGGTATTGAACAAGCTTGAAAAGCAAAGTGATCATCACTTTTTTTATAATACCGAACAGGTTGATGTCAATCGGAAAGTGACGGTTAAACTCGCTGGGTCTCTGGATGAGGCTCTGAAGACACTCTTTGAAAATACGGACATCACATATCAGATTGCCGGAAAGCAGATATTACTTAAGAAACGTCCTCTTGCAAAAGCCGCTGCGTTGAACGGCCCAGTGCTGTTACAAATAGAAACGGAGATGAAGGTGCCTCCTGCTGATTTACGACCCCAGATCATTGAGCGAATGCTGCTTCGCAATGCGGATCGGGAGGTAAGGGGGCGGGTTTCCGAAGAGAGTGGCCAGCCTTTGCCAGGGGTTAATATCGCCATAAAGGGAACTACGCGGGGCGCCATTTCCGACGCAAACGGCAATTATTCCATTGAAGTGATGGATAGGAATTCGGTCCTCGTTTTTAGTTTTGTGGGTTATGAAAGAAAAGAAGTGGTCGTTGGTGAGCAGACGGCCATCGATGTATTACTGAAAATTGACCCCAAATCTTTGAATGAAGTAGTCGTGGTGGGGTACGGAGCAGTGGCCAAGCGCGATATCACGGGTTCGATTTCTTCTATATCTCCTGCGGAGTTCAAAAACCATCCGATGAATGACTTCTCTCAGGTGCTTCAGGGAAGAGCGCCTGGAATTACGGTAACCAATACGACGGGATCGCCCGGGCAAGCAGCCAAAATCAGGATCAGGGGCGCCAATTCGCTATCGGGTGGCAATGATCCCTTGTTTATTATAGACGGCGTTCCCGCGAGCTACGACATCAATATCAACGACATTAAATCGGTTGAAATTCTGAAAGATGCGTCGGCAACCGCGATTTACGGTTCCAGGGGAGCCAATGGTGTAATTATCATCACCACGCTAAGGGGAGAATCAGGCAAGCCCAAAATCACGGTGAGCAGCAATATTGGTTTCAGCCAGGTCAGAAAAAAATATGACCTTCTCAAAGCGGCGGAATACGCTACGCTAACCAACACCGTTTATGGGAGCAAGATTTATACAGACACTGATATCCAGGACTTTGCTGCCAAAGGAGGTACCGACTGGCAGAGCGAAATTTTTAAACCCGGGTTCAGCCAGAACTATCAGCTGTCTGTTTCTGGCGGGGCAAAAAATGTGAAGTATATGGTTTCGGCCAATTCCACCGACGAGAAGGGAACACTTTTGAATACCAGCCGCAAAAGGCTTACGTTCAGAAGCAATTTAACCGCAGACCTTACTCAGAATCTGCAGGTTGGATTTGATATCAATGCTCAAAGAAATGAGCGGCATAACCCTGACCTGGGTAACGGTGGTGATAAGGCAAATCCGATTTACCAAAGTCTGCTATGGTCGCCTACCGAACCAATATATGCTGCCGACGGATCCTACAACAAGGTGGATAAATACGGAGCTTTGGGTAAAAACCCTGTTTTGTTGGCTAAGGAGCCACTTTCTGATGCTTTTTCGCAAGGCGTGACCATCAATTCTTTTGTGAAATATAAAATACTGGAAGGCTTGTCTTTCAACGGTGTAGCACTTGTGACTAAGTCAACAGGCGATAACAGAAGTTCCACCAACGCAAATCTTTCCAGCGCGCTTTCCGCGTCCAGAAGTTCGTCGGATAATCTGTCCTGGCAGGTAAACGCCCTGATGACCTACGAAAAAAAGTTTCTGGACAAACATCATTTGTCGTTTTTGGGAGGATTTGAGCAGTTCGTGAATGAGTCCAATGGATTTTCTACAACGGCCATGGGTATCACCGACTACTACAATATCGGAAGCAGCTCGAGCGTCACTTCCAGCAGCGGATATTCTTATTCTGCATTGCAGTCGTTCTTTGGCCGCGTTAATTACGCGTTTAATTCGAGGTATCTTCTCACGGCCACCTATCGTGCGGATGGTTCTTCCAAGTTCAAAGACAAAAATAAATGGGGTTATTTCCCGTCCATGGCCGTAAGCTGGATTGCTTCGGAAGAAGAATTTGTGAAAAACTGGGGTGTCTTTGATAATCTGAAATTCAGGGCAAGCTGGGGAGTTACCGGCAACCAGGCAATTGCACCCTATGCAACTTTATCATCATTGGGAACAGGTCAGTATTCGTACGGCTCGGCTGTTACGTACAAAGGCACCAGACCGAACGGCGCTGCCAACACCGGCCTCCGCTGGGAAGAAACCACCCAGCAGGACGTTGGATTGGATCTCACATTCTTCAACAGCAGGGTTTCTTTGTCACTCGATTATTTCAAAAAGCAGACCAAAGGTGTTTTGATCAATAAATCGCTACCCGACTATGACGCAGGCTACAGTGTTTTACAGAACATTGGCAGGATTGATAATAAGGGCTTCGAACTAAATGCCGATTACATTGCCCATCAGACAAAGGATTTTTCCTGGAGAATCAATTTTAACTTTTCGACCATCCGGAATAAAGTGATCAACCTTGGTGACGAGAAGCGTATTTTCAGCGGCGCGAATTACTATGGCGCGGGCGTAATGAATACCAGTCCGTATGTGATAGAGCCCGGGCAACCGCTGGGAGCCATCTGGGGCATGAAGTACCTGGGAATCTGGGGAACTAGCGAGGCGGATAAAGCGCTGACTTTTGGCAACAAACCTGGCGATTCCAAATATGAAGACTTGAATAAGGATGGCAAGATTGATGCATCGGATTATCAGATCATCGGTTATGCCAATCCCAAGTTCACCTGGGGCTTCAGTAATTCATTTACCTACAAAAATCTGGGACTGGATATCCTGCTTCAGAGTGTGCAGAAACGCGACGTTTATAATATTACGTATGCTTCTGCTGCCGTGCTGATTCCAGACGCCAGAACGATTACACTGAGGGAGGCTTCAGACGTATGGACCGCTTCTAATACAGGCGCGGCCTGGCCTGCCGTGAGTACAACCAACACCAATTACATGAATTCTTCCAGATGGCTTCAGAACGGAGGGTATGTGAAGGTGAGGAACATCAGCCTTTACTACCTGATTCCGAAACGCCTTGCCAGGATTGGCGATATCAAGGTAACGCTGAGCGGACAGAACCTTTTTACCATCACCAAATATAAGGGCTTCGATCCCGAGGTGTCATCGTCTGGTAACAGGGATGTGGAAGGCGGTATGGATTTTGGGGTATACCCAACATCCAAATTGATCACAGCAGCTCTTTCTTTAACTTTTTAATAATCACTGATATGAAAAAGTATGTCTATCTATTCTTTCTGACTTGTTCTTTTCTTTCGTGTCAGGTGCTGGACGAAAAGGTAAAGGGCCTGGTGACACCCGAGACTTATTACACGACGGCCGAGGAACTGGAGGGTGCTGTGGTACCTATTTATAACAAACTCGTGAATCTTTATGACCGGACGGGCCGGGTTACCTGCGCGATGTATGGTGCAGACGACGTTACCACAAGCAAAGCACTACCCGACCTGGTCGAATATGAGGTTTTCAAACCTACCGGAGCCAACGCATGGCTTAAGTACTGGTGGAGCAATGCCTATGGAGGTATTAACAGTGCCAACAATGTCATCGTAAACTCCAGCAAGGTGCCCGATTCCGAAGCCAAAAATCAGGCCCTGGGGCAGGCTTATTTTTCAAGGGCGTGGCTCTATTTCTATCTCGTGCGGATTCACAACAAGATTCCGTTGATAACCGATATCACTGCGCATCCCGATATCAAACGTTCCGAGCCGAAGGAGGTCTATGATCTGATTGTTTCTGATTTGCAAAAGGCTGAAAAGCTGCTTCCCGATTCATGGACAGGGTACAGATCCAACATAGCGATGACGAGCGGCACGGCCAAATCCACCCTTTCACTGGTTTATCTGACCATGGCAGGGTATCCTTTAAAGGATGAATCGAAATATGCATTGGCTGCGGAAAAAGCGAAGGAAGTGATCGATAACTCGGGCAAGTGGGGATACAAACTGGTGACAAATTTTGCTGATCTTTGGACCAAACAGCGCTTCAACGACGAAATTGTATTTGGCCTTTTTTATAACAACAGCAATGGAGATGCCAATCAATCGGCACCCCTGTGCGGCGCTCCGGCTGAATATTCTGGCTGGGATTACTATTTTGCCGAACTCAATTTTTACAAGGCATTCCCGGCGGGCGCAAGAAAGGATGCTACGTTCTGGACAAAATTCCCGATCGAAACCAAGGACTCCGTCGTTATCAAAGACTGGACCCAGTTGCAGCAGAAACATCCATACTATAAAAAGTATATAGAGATCGATGGATACGACTGGACAAAGCCCTGGGTTTACATCGACTGGAACTCCAGCCGCACCAATGTACTGATGCGTTATGCGGAAGTGCTACTGATCTATGCCGAGGCCAAGGCCATGAGTGGAGCGCCTGATGCGACTGCATATGCGGCAATCAATCAGGTAAGAAAACGGGCAGGGCTGGCAGATCTGACGGCGGGCTTGAACAAAGAAGCTTTCCGGGATGCGGTCATTGCGGAACGGGGCTGGGAATTTGCAGGCCTCGAACCAAACGGCAGCAGATGGTTTGATTTGGTGCGGACTGAGGGCGTGGAAAAGGCCGCTGCTGACCGCGATGCCAGTGAAATACCTCTTTCCGTTACTCCGACCAAGGCGAATTATTTTGCTCCGATTCCTGACGGCGAAGTTTTGCTTAATCCTAATCTGGCAAAATAGAAACGATAAAGCAGAAGAGTGATTTGTCGCGGGTTACTCGCAAGGGTAGCGCGCGGCAGGTCATTTTCTCAAAATTAAATCTCAATGCTTTATAGAATCGGTAAAAGGCACCTTTATCATGATGCGTTGTCTTTCAGGAAAGTCTCTTTGGCTGTTGACCTGTCGCTTTTCCGGTAAAAGCCGGTACTGCCATAGCGGATCTTTCCTGGGGAGGTGTCGCCCTTGAGTCTCCATCCGGAAACGAAGTATACCTGCACGTTTTGCGAAAGCCTACTTCAAAAACAATCCGGCTGCCCACTGCGGCTGATGGCAGAAAATTCAGTTCCGCAAGGCTGCTGAAAAGTAAGCACAAGCTTAACCTTGTGTATGATGGCTCCGAATTGTTGCTGGAGTTGAGGGGTGATGATCAATGGGAAGATCTGGATACGGTCATCACGTTGAGATAAATATAAATCATTTTTTTCCGGAGCATGCCTTGCCGGGATCATCGCTGTATTAGTGTATATAATCTTTTCCTTACCGGCATCTCTTTCTGTCACGGTGTTTTAACATTTCGTTCAAATAAAATCTTTATGAAAAGAAGCTTTCGCTTGTGGCTGTTGCTGGCTTTGACCACAATGGCATGGGGTTTCAGAGCAGACGATTTACCTTTGTCACCTCACGTACCTTCTAAACTGGATATTAAAAAAGGAGCCCGCATCGCGTTGATCGGCAATACGCTTGCGGACCGGATGCAGGAAGATGGATGGCTTGAAACCTACATACAATATCGCTTTCCTGATAAAGATATCAGCTTTCGTAACCTTGGCTTTTCGGCTGACGAAGTAGTGCTCAGGTATCGCGAGGAGGCCTTCGGTACGCCTGATGAATGGCTTACCCATGTTGGCGCAGATGTCATTTTTGCTTTTTTTGGTTTTAATGAATCCTTTTCTGGGGAAAGTGGTCTGCCGCGATTCAAAAAAGACCTAACAGATTTTATAAAACACAGCAAGCAACAGAAATACAACGGACAATCGGCTCCCGAGCTCGTATTGTTTTCACCGATCGCCAACGAGAACCTTAAAAGCAGGTTCCTGCCAGACGGGAAGGAAAACAATAAGCGCATTGAAATGTACACGAAAGCAATGGCCGAAGTGGCTGCATTGGAAGGTGTTATGTTTGTTGATCTGTACAAGGTTACAAAAAAGCTATATGTCGATAATGAAGGAAAGGATCCTTTTACTATCAATGGAATACACTTCAATAGCAAGGGCAACAAAGCCATTGGGGACGCTATTGATACGGAACTTTTCGGGCCCGCACCGGACCGGAATAAACAGAAAATTGCAGCATTGAACACCGCCGTAAAGGATAAGGATTTTCATTGGTTCAACCGCTACCGGACCACGGATGGCTATAACGTATATGGTGGACGTTCGTGGCTGAGCTGGGGAGGAAAGTCCAATCGTGATGTGATGTTACGTGAAATGGAAATGTTCGATGTCATGACCGCCAATCGGGATAAAATCATCTGGCAATTGAATAAAACCAAACCGAAACTCGCGGAAGACGGAAGAGAGCTGGCTTATCCAAGACTCAAACCGGATGACAGTAACCTGCCTGAGCCGTTGCATGTTGATTCCTACGAATCAGGCGTTCGAACCCCCAGAACGGCCCCCTATAAATACCTTGGCGGAGAAGAAGCGATAGGGAAAATGACCATCCCGGCTGATCTGAAGATCAATCTGTTTGCCTCCGAGGAGCAGTTTCCTGATCTGATTAACCCCATGCAAATGGCATTTGATGCGGACGAGCGACTTTGGGTAGTGACCTGGCCTACCTATCCGCACTGGAATCCGCGAGGTGAACTGAACGATAAATTACTCATATTTCCTGACGACGACGGCGATGGCAAAGCAGACCGCTCCATTGTATTTGCCGACAGCCTGAACAGCATTACCGGCTTCACATTCTGGAACGGCGGGGTTGTGGTGGCGGCACCTCCTCTTTTGTATTACATGAAAGACACAAACGGGGACGATGTGGCCGATTACAAAGTACGTTTGCTTGATGGCCTGTCGAGCGCAGATTCACACCACAGTGCAAATAGTTTTCAGCTCGGAGCTGACGGCGCTTTGTATTATTCACGAGGCATTTTTAATAAAAAGGCGCTGGAAACACCCTACGGCCCATTCCGGTCCGCAGCAGACGGCATCTACCGGTTCGATCCGCTCACTTTTGAATTCAGCTTTCACTTTCCTGTGGGCCCCAATCCCCATGGCGATGTCTTCGACCAATGGGGTTATCAGTTTGTTACCGATGCGACTGGTGGTACCGGTTATTACGTCAATATCGGAAAGGGTTTCGGGGCAAGACAGCTTTATGAGCAGAAGGTGAGGCCTGTGCCAGGTATAGGTATTCTTTCGAGCGAGCATTTTCCCTCCAAGTATAACAGTCAACTACTCATTGCCAATGTGATTGGTTTTCAAGGGATTAAAATGCATAACTTCAAGTATCAGGGTGCGGACATAAAAGCTGTTGAAACGGGAGATCTGGTCTCATCAACCGACCCCAATTTCCGTCCCAGCGGCATGGGAGTCGGCGGTGATGGCGCGTTATACATACTTGACTGGCAGAATGCGCTCATTGGGCATATGCAGCACAATATGCGTGACCCCGGTCGTGACCATACCCATGGCCGGATCTACCGGCTCACTGCCAAAGACCGCCCGCTATTAAAACCCGCCAAAATGAAAGGAGCCACCGTTGGCGCAATACTTCAAAACCTTAGATCGAAACAAAACGGCACGCGGGAAATAGCGAGAGCGGAATTAACTGGTCGGCCCACTAATGAAGTACTAACTGCAGTAGATAAATTCTGCGCGGTTCTGGATCCAAAGAAACCTGCCGATTACCAGCCGCTGCTGGAATGCCTCTGGATTTATGAGATGCATCGGGTTCCCAATAAGGCGCTGCTGGCAAAAGTGTTCAGCATTTCGGATGCCAGGACCCGGTCGGCAGCCGTACGCACACTCGGTCACTGGGGCCCGAAAGTGGAAAATGGTATTGACATTCTTAAAAAAGCCATAGCCGATCCGGAGCCCTTGGTACGTGCACAGGCAATTCAGGCAGCAACAGCGTTCAAAAGTCTGGCAGGGGCTGAAATAATGATGGCTTCCGAAGGTTATCCACTTGATATCCAAATGGATGAGCAGATTTCGGCCGCCAGGAAATCACTGGATCAGTACTGGCGTCTTGCATTGAAAGAAGGGGTGCAATTGTCCAGATCCGGGACAGCATTTGTCCTGAAACATGGCACACCGACTGAGATCGCTTTGATCAAACAAAACGAACAGATCAGCAGGTCATTGCTGTCACAAAAGCAAGTCCCATTCGGCATTGCAACCGATGCTGTTGAGAATATCCGGAAGCTCACCGGCAAAGACAAGGCGACTATTTTACTGGAGCTGATCAGCAAAAAGCAGGAGCTTGCCCCTGCCGTGTACCAGATGCTGGCGCAACTCCCCAAAGATGAGGTGATAAAAAACAAGGCCATGCTGACCGCCCTGCTTCTGAACGAAGGCCAACCTGCACAAGCCCGTACAGGTGCTGCCAGCGCTTTGCTTCGTGCTGGCGTTCCCTCGGGAGACTTGTTTGCAAAGACGACATCAAGTGCCAAAGGCAAGGCTGCTCTATTGAATGCCATCCAGTTGCTGCCGGAGGGAACGGAGCGAGATATACATTATCCCCAAGTAAAGTCGCTTTTGACGCGGCAGAGTGCCGTACTTAACACAAAAGTACCCGTGAGCAATATGATGGGAAGATACGTGTACATCATACTTCCTTATAACAACGCCACGCTTTCCCTGGCGGAGGTAGAGGTGATCAGCGGGGGCAAAAATGTGGCCATTGGGGCCAAAGCGCGGCAGTCTGGTGTTGCAGGAGGCCGGTCAGCCGACCATGCCATCGATGGTATCAAAGGTGATAATCCGGACAATTACACCCAGACAGAAACTTTCTGGAATCAGTGGTGGGAGGTTGATCTGGGCAAATCATACAACATCAGCCAGATCAATATCTGGAACAGAGAGGATTGCTGTATGGAGGGCCTTGATAATTTTACCATCAAGATACTGAATGAGAATTATGAGGTGATTTTGAAAAAGGAAGGAAATAAACAGCCTGAGCCTTACACAGGTCTCCTCGTTTCGGAAATGGCATCACAGCAAAGTCTGGCTCAGCTGGCCATGTCTACCATGCTGACCATGCCGTCGCACCAGTCAGATGCATTGAATGATCTCGCCCGACTGCTGAACGAGGGTAAAATGGCGGGAGCTGTCATGAATACCATGGGCGGCCTGGATCTAGAAGGACTTTCAGGCGATAAGATCCGGAACCTTGCCGACAACATTCTCAGGAACCTGGAAAGCGTCCCGCCTTTTGACCGGGATCAGGATACATTCAAAAATGGCACTGAACTCATGTTCAAGCTTTCCATGAGGCTACCAGCGTCGGAAAAGACAATGATCAACAACCGCCTCCGGAATATCCAGATGGTTGAGATTTCAATCAATTCCATCGCAGAACAAATGCGTTTCGATATCAATGAATTTAAAGTGCTGGCGGGACAGCCGGTGAAGATTACCTTCAGAAATCCTGATGCCATGCCGCACAATGTGGTAGTACTCAATCCCGGCAAAGCAAAGGAAATAGGAGAACTGGCTGGTACAATGGCCGACGGTTTTGCGAAGAATTACGTCCCCGAAAGTAAGGATGTATTGGCTGCTACCAAACTCGTGAAGGGCGGACAAACCGATGTCGTGAAATTCATGGCTCCTTCCAAACCCGGAGATTATGAATACATCTGTTCCTTTCCGGGCCATTGGTCTATGATGAAAGGTACGATGAAAGTAAGGCCTGTCGGTGACGGTGATTTTGAGAAATACAGGGTTACGTACAAAGGAGATGCCGGACCTGGTTTAGGCAAGAAGATTGTTTTCATAGCTTCCGACCATGAATACCGGGGCGAGGAGACTTTGCCAGCACTGGCGCGTATTCTCGCCAAACGTTATGGATTTACCTGTACGGTCGTGTATGCTTTGGATCAGAACGGGCATATTGAACCGGGTGGAAATGATCTCCGGGGGCTGGATGTTCTCGATGATGCAGACCTGATGTTTATCTTCACCCGTTTCTCTGATTTGCCGGATGAGGAAATGCGCCACATCGACAACTACCTCAAAAGAGGCGGGCCGGTTATTGGACTCCGGACTGCTACGCATGCTTTTAACAATATCGGCAATGCAAATTGGGAGCATTACTCGTATGATTACAATGGTCCGAAAAAAGCCTGGAAGCATGGTTTCGGAGAATTTATCCTTGGAGAAACCTGGGTTTCTCACTACGGGAACAATCATAGCCAATCTTCCCGGCTACTGATCGAAGATGACCGCCGGGAACATCCCGTTCTTAGGGGTGTAAAAGATATGTGGGTGCAGTCGGGTGGCTATACGGCATACCCCGAGGGAATGGTGCTGGCCCGTGGACAGGTTCTGAACGGTATGACTCCCACTTCCGAAGCCGACAAAACCAAAGAGCTGCTTCCCGTAGCCTGGGTGAGAAGTTATATTCTCGAATCAGGGTCTACCGGGCGAGTATTTGCTACTACGCATGGAGCGTCTGAAGATATTCTGAATGACGGTTTCAGGCGGATGCTGATCAATGCGGTTTTCTGGTCCATGGAAATGGAAAAGGATATCCGGCCAGACAACGATATCAGTTTCGTTGGGCCGTACAAGCCAACCACCTTCAATTTTAACGGCAACAAGGAAAATGTAAAACCGGCCGATCTGGCGGGTTGGGATTCACTGATCATGCCGGGGCAATTCCGGACAAAATAGAAAAGCTCACCTAACCATTTTTTTGCTCTCACTTTTAGGCCTCAATATGCACGAAAGTCCACAGAAGTTTTTTATCTCAATCTTAGTTTGCCTGCTGGCTGTTCAGCAAGTGAGTGCGAGAAACTACTACCTGTCGTCAGCGGGAAATGATACCAGAAACACGGGAGTGTCGACTGCATCTCCGTGGAAAAGTATTGAGAAACTGAATTCCAAAATTCCGGTTTTGTCGCCCGGCGACTCTGTTTTTTTCAGAAGAGGAGATATTTTCAAAGGCAGTATTAATATCAATTCGAGCGGCAGGGCCGGGTCACCGGTTTATTTCGGGGCCTGGGGGAAGGGTAGTAAGCCCGTCATTTCGGGACTGGAACGAATCAGCGGATGGAAGAATGTTTCCCGTCATATATGGGAGGCTGTTTGCCAGGCGTGTGGGACCGAGTTTACTAATTTCATTGTGAACGGCAAGCGACAACCGATGGGAAGGTGGCCGAATGCAAGTGCACCCAATCGCGGCTATTTAAAAGTGAAATGGGCATCTGGAAATAATCGCCTGGTTAGTCCCGATATCCCTGATCCTGGCCGCTGGCAAGATGCCGATTTGGTGATCCGCACCAATCGGTGGGTGCTGGAACGGCTACCGATTCTTTCCTCGAAAAGAGATACCATTACCACTTCTCCGACCTCCTACGACATCGATAAGGAATTTGGTTTTTTTATTTCAAATCATCCTTTAACGCTGGACCAGCAGGGAGAATGGTTTTTCGACAAGCATACAAAGAAGATCCTGCTGTTTTCAAAAACTGATCCTTCGAAACTTATGACGGAAGCGGCCGTGGAGAAAGCGTTGGTTCGCATTGAAAAACAGCAGTTTATCACCATCGAAAATCTGGTGTTCAAAGGAGCACTCCATTACGCAGTAAGCGCAACTGGCGCCGGAGATATCGCGATCAGGAATACCGAAGCGGTCATTTCGGGTATCGACGCCATATTTTTCGATCATTGTAATCACACTTTGTTCGAAAAAAATAAGGTCGGGTTTGCCAACAGCTCGGGATTGATGTTTGCCAATTGCCGTAATACATTGATCAGAAATAACGATGTCAGGAATATAGGTTTGGTGCCGGGAATGGGTTCTGGTGGGTCAAGCTACAATTACAGCGGAATTGCCATTTATGGTGCTTCGAACCTGCTCGAAAACAATCGCATCGACAGCGTGGGTTACCACGGTCTGCGGTTCGACGGAGATTCGATGACGGTTCGGAACAATGTCATCTCCAATTTCTGTATGGTTAAGGACGATGGAGGCGGCATCTATACCTGGGGTGAAGGAAATAGTACATCTGAGGCGCGGAGGAGCATCATTGGAAATGTGGTTTTCAACGGGATCGGCGCTGCACACGGCACGGATGATACCCTGCGCGTTTCCGCTGAAGGTATTTATGTAGATGACAAATGCAACAACGTTGATGTAATCGGTAACACGATTTTCAAGTGTGGTAATGTTGGTATTTTCATACACAATTCCAGTCATGTCAGTATCCGGGATAATGTATCCTACGACAACGGAATTCAGTTTCAGTTGCTTTCAGCAGGCATGCCGCTTTTTCCAATCCATCATTGTGAAGCTAAAAACAACACTTTCGTGGCAAGGAAGGCAAACCAGCGGGTGGCTACATTCATTACCGATAAGTCCTGGCAGGATATCGGCACTATGGGTGCGCTGGATTCGAACTACTATTGCCGTCCCGCCGATCCGGAAATGATCATTCTGAGTTCATACAAATCCGGTCAGTATGACGTGAACAAAACCTATTCGCTTAAGGAATGGAAACAGATATCTGGTAAGGACCAACATTCGGCCGGGGCGCCACTGCATTTTTCCTACACGATTCGGAGAGTATTTCCGGAAAGAAAACTCACCTATGGCTTTTATAACGCAGGGCTTGATATCTGGTACCCCGGGGAAACGGCCGATAGCAAAACGGTTGCGCATTTGCTTGGTGAAGGGCTGAAAGAAGGCATGAATAAATGGGCGATTGCTTCTACGGACTGCGCTTTCAAGCCGGGCGAAAGCAACCGTTTTTTACTGAGATTCGAAGCCAGAGGTTCAAAACCGGGTGAGATCATCAAAGCGAATTTCAAAACCAGAGACAACCAGATCCTGTATACCAGGGAATTCAGGCTGGATGGGCAATTCAGGCAAAATGAGCTTTTGTTTATACCCACGCGCCGAAACGAACCTTTCGAACGTGTCAATTTTGAATTCAGCGATGCGCTATCTCCGGCATGGGTAAAAAATATCTCTTTCCAGGAGGCAGAAGTAACTATTCCCAACCCTGCGAATCACATTTTTTTCGTGGTGAATGAAACGGGACTTCCTAAAACAGTACCGCTTGGGAAAAAGCTCGTAGATGTTACAGGGAAAAGCGCCGGGAGTTTCATAAAGTTAAAACCTTATGCATCAGCAGTATTTTTCATAAAATAGAATGCAATACATTTCTAAATTATTGATTGTGAGAAAATTCTCGAAGGTTTTCTTTTTTATGCTGCCGCTCTTTTTGAATAGCTGCGAAAAATCCGATACCGACACCTCCCTGTCCCTGCCGAAAATAAGCGTTGATGAAAATCCTGGTGCCAAGCCGCTTTCGCCAGAGAAAACCATGAAATCCATAAGGCTTCCGGAAGGTTACCACCTGGAACTGGTTGCCAGTGAGCCGATGATCACCGAGCCGGTGGCGATTGCCTGGGACGGTAACGGGCGCATGTTTGTAGCCCAGATGCAGACTTACATGCAGGACATCAATGCCACCAACGAGAATCTGCCGGTAAGCCAGATATTGTTGTTGGAGGATACCGACAATGATGGAAAAATGGACAAGAAAACGGTCTATATCGACAGTCTGGTACTGCCCCGAATGATGCTTCCGCTTGATGACAGGCTGATCGTTGGTGAAACCTATTCCAACAATCTGTTTAGCTACCGCGACAAAAACGGAGACGGACAGGCAGATGAAAAGTTACAGGTATACAAAAACGATACACGTGATAACTGGAATCTGGAACACCAGAAAAGCGGATTAATATGGAATGTCGACAACTATATCTATGTAAGCACCGGACAGGTTCGTTACCGTTTCGATGGGACAAAAATGATCGCCGATAGCTTGCCGGAGGGGTCAAGAGGCCAGTGGGGACTTACCCATGATAACTATGGACGACTTTTTTATTCGCTTGCCGGGGGAGAGATACCGGCCATGGGTTTTCAGCAGAACCCGGCTTACGGGGATCTTGAATTCTACATGTCGCAATGGGAAAAAGGATTTGAACAGGTCTGGCCCATCCTTTCCACTCCTGATGTCGAAGGTGGGGTTCACCGCCTTCGTGAGGACAGCACGCTAAATCATTTTAGCGCCAGCTGCGGGCAATCGGTTTTCCGGGGAGACCGTCTGCCCGGTGATCTTATCGGCGATCTGCTGATCTGTGAACCTGTAGGCCGGTTGATTCGCAGAGCAAAGGTGATGAACACCGGTGGTAAAAGGATGTTGAGAAATGCATATCAAGATACTGAATTCCTGGCATCCACCGATATGAATTTCCGGCCTGTAAACACGGCAACCGGACCGGATGGGAATCTGTACATCGTGGATATGTATCGGGGGATTATCCAGGAGGGGACTTACACAGGACCATCTTCTTACATCAGGCCGCAGATATTGAAAAAAGGGCTGGATAAAAATGTTGGCAGAGGGCGCATTTATCGTCTGGTTCATGATGGGTACAATCGCGGAAGCAAGCCGCAGATGCTGGATCAGCCAAGTACCAGGCTGGTACAATATCTCTCACATCCCAATGGTTGGTGGCGCGACAATGCACAGAAGCTGCTGATCCTGAGAAATGCGAGGGAAGTTATTGCTGAACTCCGTAAGGTGGCAGCGTGCTCACTATGGGACCGAATCCCGTTTTTTAAAAATAACAACCGGCATTTGGGAAAAATACATGCTTTGTGGACACTGGATGGCTTGGGCGCGCTTGACCAGAAAACGCTCTTCGAAGCTTTGGAGGATCCGGATACTCAGGTGAGGAGAACTGCCGTCCGGCTCAGCGAAAACTATCTCAGAAAATCAGATCAACAGGTATTGTACAGACTTGCTGAAATGCAAACAGATCCGGATGTAGACGTGCGCACGCAGCTCGCGCTTTCCCTGCGGTACTTTCAGACAAATACTTCCAGACGAATGCTTGAAACCATTTTAAAGGGAGACAGTAAAAATGAGATGATCGTGAGTGCTGTCAAAGGATCTCTGGGTAAGTGGGAAACAGTAAAAGAAATCGATTTACAGACAAACGGTCTCTCGGCTTCTGACAAAGCGCTGATTCAGAAAGGTGCTGTCATTTTCAAACAGCTTTGCGCCACCTGCCATGGTTCTGACGGGAAAGGCCTCCAGCTCGGAGAAACCGGAATGGCAGCACCACCGCTGGCAGGTTCTCCAAGAGTAAGGGGAGAAAAAAGGATTCTGATCAAAATACTGCTTTCTGGGTTGACCGGCCCAGTAGACGGGAAAACCTATCCGGGCATTATGCCAGAAATGCAAAGAAACGACGATGACTGGATTGCCGCCGTAGCCAGTTACATCCGGACCAATCTGGGAAATAATTCTTCCGTGATCACCACCGAAGAATTGATCGCCATCAAGGCAAAAGAACCGGGGCATTACGAGCCATGGACTTTGAAAGAGCTCGGGTTGAAAGACAAATAGCCGATACGTGAAAAGCCAATGAAATTATATGGTCCTTCTTCGTTTTGCGACTCCTGAAAAGTTTATTACAACCAGACTTGAAATCGTATTGAAATATGGGGATGTAAAAGCCCACGGCTATTTTTAACCGATAGATAACATCGCACATGATGAACCACTTTTTTCGCCGGATTCGATTGATTCTTGCTATCCTCTTAATAATCAGGGGTTTTAGTTTCGGACAGCAAATCTTCGTCAGCACTACCGGAAATGACCGTAACACAGGTACTTTCCAAAAACCACTAGCCACGCTGACCGCCGCACGAGACAAAGCGCGGCTCTTCAGAAAGCGTTCGGCTCTCAAAACTCCGGTTGAGGTTATCGTCAAAAAGGGGGAGTACCGGATGAAAGGACCATTGATGCTGACGGCGGATGACTCGGGAACCCCGGAGTCGCCGCTGATATTCAAAGGAGAAGCAGGAAGCATGCCCGTTTTCAGCGGCGGGAAAACGCTTGGGAAGTTTGAGAAAGTGAATGAAGGTTTGTGGAAAATGGATATTGCCGAGGTGAGCGACTATGGCTGGTATTTTGAGCAGCTTTTTATAAATGGCAAGCGGGCACAAAGGGCACAGGCGGTCAATGACCTTTTCATCAAGCAGGTACTTTCAGTGAAGGAAACGGTAGTACTGATCGACTCCTCTTTTTCACACGATTTTGCAGTCCAAAAAGTAACCCTGCCGATAGAAAGTACGAAATGGCTGAATGGCCTTTCAAAGGCTGAGTTGGAAGATGCTGTGATCACCTTTTACCACAATTGGGATAATACGCGCCGGCGCATATCGGCATATAGTGCTAAGGATACAGCCATTTATGTAACCGGACAAGGCCAAAAACCCTGGAACGGAATTAATTCCAATTCACTGTACAATCTGGAAAATATAAAATCGGCACTGGACGCGCCGGGGGAATGGTTTCTGGAAAGGCCTGGTACGCTATACTATAAGCCGCTTCCGGGAGAAACCATTGAGCAAACGAAGGCAGTGGTTCCGGTTTGTGAGCAACTGATTGTGATCACCGGAGATGAAAAACAAGATCGCCGGGTGTCCAATATCCGCTTTGAAAACCTCTCGTTCCAGATGACGAAATACCAGATGCCACGCTCCGGGGAGGAACCTGCGCAGGGTGCACATCATATCGGTACAGCGGTTGTGCTGGATAATACGGACCAGGTCTCCTTTGTGAATTGTGAAATTGCCCATACCGGAGGGGGAGCAATCTGGTACCGGAAGGCTTGTACCAACGGCAGGGTTGAAAGATGTTTCCTGCACGACCTGGGAGCGAGCGGGGTCAAGGTTGGGGAGCTTTCGCAGCCACTCAGGAATGAAGATCTCACCAGGTTCATTACTGTTGACAATAACATTATGTCGGGCGGTGGAATGGTATTTCCCTGTGCCGTGGCCGTCATGATTTTCAACGCCAGCGACAACGAAATCACACACAACGAAATCAATAATTATCAGTATTCCGGCATTTCGGTAGGCTGGACCTGGGGGTATAGTGCCAGTCCTGCCAAGCGGAATAAGATTGCGTTCAATCACATCCACCACCTGGGCTGGGGCGTGCTGAGCGATATGGGGGGCGTGTATACCCTGGGTGTGTCAGAAGGGACAGTGGTGAACAACAACGTGATCCATCACATCTATTCGTTTGACTATGGCGGGTGGGGGCTCTACACCGATGAGGGTTCAACGGGTATCCTGATGGAAAATAATCTGGTCTACAATTGCCGGAGCTCGGGTTTTCACCAGCATTACGGGAAAGAAAATATTATCAGAAATAACATCTTTGCCAACAACATCAACGCACAGCTGCAGGCCACACGGATCGAAAAGCATCGTTCGTTTTCGTTTACCAATAACATTATCTATTTCAATACCGGCGATCTGCTGAGTAACGGCTGGGACGAAGTCAATATTCTTACCGACCAGAATTGTTACTGGGATCCGCGCTCCACAGCGATCAAATTCAAGAAACAAAGTTGGGCAGCGTGGCACTCCAGCGGGAAAGATGTACATTCTGTGATAGCAGATCCTGGTTTCAGAAATGTGAAGGCATTCGATTTTACCCTTACGAATCCGCAGTTAATGCAACAAATCGGTTTCAAGCCGTTCGACTATTCCCTGGCAGGTGTATATGGTAGTGCCGGTTGGAAGGCAAAAGCAAGGCTTGATCCGGCACTCGAACGGGTTTTCGATGAAGTGGTAACGGTGCGGGAGAAGGACAGAAAGTAATGCCGCGCGGTAGTCGCCAGCACTCCCTGTTATTTTAGTAATTCTGAGAAAACCCGGGTAACATACACCGATCGCGGAACGAGTGTTTGCGTGAGTGGTGCGCTGCTGCGAAAAATGAAAGTCAGCCTTGGGCAGGATGGAATCGGGTGTCATCAAGTATTAGCGGTTGCCAGATTGATTTTTTTGGAGACGGCAGGTTTATTTTTTGCCAAGGCATGTCTGCTGCTGCTGCCCACTGTATTACCAGTATATACCACAAGTAAATATCCGCAGCTGTCTCAGGACGGACGTGAAACTTTTTGTGACCATCAGTTAAAACAATGTACCGTAAGCCAGCGCTATTAATTTTCGTTTGCATACTTCTTGTGATCGGTTGTACCACGGCTATGAAAACGACCGTATTCCGGTCGCCAGAAAAGAAGGCAGTAAACCTGTACCCTTCCGCTGCATATCTTTCGCCGGAGGAAACAATCCATTCGATCACTTTACCCGAAGGATATCATCTTGAACTCGTCGCCAGCGAGCCGATGATCTCAGAACCGGTTGCTATGGTATGGGATGCCAACGGCAGGTTGTTTGTGGCGGAGATGCGAACTTACATGCAGGACATTGAAGCCACTGGTGAGAACCTTCCCACCAGCAGGATCTCCCTTTTGGAAGATACCAACGGGGACGGCAAAATGGATAAGAGCTCTGTATTCATTGATAGTCTGGTTTTGCCAAGAATGATGCTTCCACTGAACGATCGGCTCATTGTAGCCGAAACCTATACCGGAAACTTGTATAGTTACCGGGACACCAATGCCGACGGAAAAGCAGATGAAAAGATACTGGTTTACAAAGATGACCAGCGCGATAACCGCAATCTGGAACATCAGGAAAGCGGATTGATCTGGAACATAGACAATTGGATTTACGTGAGCAACGGGCCTATCCGGTATCGTTTCGAAAATGGCCAACTCCGGTCCGACACGCTGCCGGATCATTCCCGGGGCCAGTGGGGACTTACCTACGACAATTATGGAAGGCTGTTTTACTCGGCCGCCGGTAGCGAAAATCCGGTGTTTGGCTTTCAGCAGAACCCGGCCTACGGCGAACTGGAGTTTTACCGGGATCAGTGGGAAAAGGGTTTCGAAAAGGTATGGCCCGCTATCGCAACCCCGGATGTGGAAGGAGGTGCTAAGCGTTTGCGCGGAGATAGTACACTGAATCATTTCACAGGTGCTTGCGGTCAGTCGATCTATAGAGGAAACAGGCTTCCCGCTGATCTGGTTGGCGATTATATTATTCCCGAACCGGTTGGTCGGCTCATCCGTCGCGCGAGGGTTACCAATCAGAATGGTAAAAGGGTGTTGAAAAATGCTTACGAGGGTGAGACCGAGTTCCTCACATCTACAGACATGAATTTTCGTCCCGTGAACACGGCGACCGGACCCGATGGCTGCCTCTATATTGTGGACATGTACCGGGGTATTATTCAGGAGGGTACCTGGACAGGCCCGAAATCCTATCTCAGGCCTCAGATATTGAGCAAAAAACTTGATAAGAACATCGGTCGGGGACGAATTTACAGGTTGGTGCACGATGACTATAAGCCTGATAGAATACTTCCTCTTCTGAAAGCAACAGATTCACAGCTTGTCAGCTATTTGTCTCACGCAAATGGCTGGGTACGTGACAATGCCCAGGTGCTTCTCATTTCACGGAACGCTGCGAACGTAATTCCAGATTTGCGTAGGTTGGCAGAGGGACGCACATCATTTCTTTCAGGCGTGTTTTCGGGAAAGAAAGAGGCAGACCACCTTGGCCGTCTTCACGCACTCTGGACATTGGAAGGACTGGGTTATGTGGAAAAGGATTTTTTGAAAAAAGTCCTTCAGGACGAACACCCGCAACTCCGGAAGGCTGCCATCAGGATACTTGAACCTTACGTGAAAAAAGGTGATACAGAGGTACAGAATTGGCTGGAAACCCTCAAAGACGATCCGGACTATGATGTGCGCATCCAGATCACGCAATCACTTCGCTTTGTCAACAACGATAAATCGCGGGAATTACTGGCCCATATTATTAATCAAAGCCCTGGAAACGAAATGCTTACCGCCACCGTGCGGCAGACTCTGGGCGTATTGGAAATGGTGAAGCCCCTTGCGGTCTATACCAAAGGTTTCAGCGCCGCTGACAGCACCCTGATTACCAGAGGATCGGTCATTTTTAAAGAGCTCTGTTCAACCTGTCACGGAGCCGATGGAAAAGGTATACAGCTGGGCGAGAGCGGTATGGCTGCGCCACCGCTTAGCGGATCGGCAAGGGTAAGGGGGGAGAAAGATATCCTGATCAATATCGTCATGTATGGTTTGATGGGGCCGGTTGATGGCAAAACTTATCCCGGAATGATGCCTGAAATGAAATCAAATAATGATGAATGGCTTGCTTCTGTAACCAGCTACATACGTACCAACCTGGATAACAGCGCATCGGTGGTGAGCACTGCCGATGTGACGCGAATACGTAAGACCGTTCCCGACCGCTGGGCGTGGACTTTGAAAGAACTTGGCCTTGAAAAATAACGATCCGGGCACACCGGGAAATTAAACCCTGTTTAAGAAGATGAACAAATTGTACCTGAGTGTTTGTTTTTTTTTAGTAATTGTTTGGGTGACAGGTTGTAACAAGACCGGTGAGGCTCCTGAAAAATATGGTGCTCTCCCCAGTGAGAGACAACTCGCCTGGCACAAGCTGGAAAACTATGCATTCCTCCATTTTACCGTAAATACCTTTACCGACAAGGAATGGGGTTATGGAGATGAGGCGGAATCGGTTTTTAATCCGACCGATTTCGATGCGGATCAGATCGTGGGTACTTTGAAAAAGGCGGGCTTCAAGGGAGCCATTCTTACCGCCAAACACCACGATGGGTTTTGTCTGTGGCCATCCATGTTCACTGAACACTCTGTAAAGAACTCGAAATGGAAAAACGGAAAGGGGGACGTAGTCAGGGAAATCTCGGATGCCTGTAAAAGACATGGTATTAAGTTTGGCGTATATTTATCACCGTGGGATAGAAATCATGCGGATTACGGCACACCGAAATATGTCGAATATTACCGCAACCAGCTCCGGGAACTGCTTACCGGGTATGGCGAGATCTTCGAAATCTGGTTCGACGGGGCCAATGGCGGGGATGGGTATTATGGAGGAAAAAGGGAAGTCAGGAAGATAGACGCGAGTAACTATTATGAATGGGAAAAAACCTTGAAGATTGTGCGCGAACTGCAGCCCAACGCGGCGGTGTTCAGCGACGCCGGACCGGATATACGCTGGGTTGGAAACGAGGGGGGCTATTCCAATGACACCTGCTGGGCGACTTATACGCCCAGTCCCCGGGAAGGATTTACCAGGGCCTGGGCCGGGACCACGAAAGACTGGGAGGGGGAGAAGGGGCATATGAATGGAAAGTATTGGATGCCTGCCGAAACGGATGTGTCCATTCGAAAGGGATGGTTCTACCATGATTCTGAGAACAGCGACAAAGTGAAAAGTGTGGATAGTCTGGTGAAGATTTATTTCAAATCGGTTGGAAACGGAACTTCCCTCAACCTGAACCTCCCGCCCGACAAACGGGGAAAAATCCATCCGACCGATTCTACCAACCTCATGGGACTTAAAGCATATCTGGATGAAGGATATAAGCACAATTTCCTCGCGGACAGTAAGATATCAGCAGGCGAAAACGGGGGATCTGTAAAGATCTCATCCTACGAACTTACCGACAGTGACGACGAAACCTATTGGTATAACGGGAAAAACACAAATGCCAAGGTAATCACTTTTGAACTGGAGAAGGAAGCGGAATTCAATTGTTTTATGCTGAAAGAATATATTCCGCTCGGGCAGCGGGTTAAATCCTTTTCCATTGAAGTGTTTGACGGGGAAAAATGGAAGGAAATGGCCCGCGGAGCAACAATCGGTTATAAACGGCTTCTGAAGTTTCCACCCCAAAAAGCGAAAAAGATAAGGGTGTTGATAAAGGATGCGCTGGCTACACCGCTCATTGCGGAAACAGGGCTATATCGTTTCCCGGACTTGAAAAGGAAATGAGCTGCATGATGCAGGTTTTTTTGGGAGGGTAAAATCGAAATATAAATGGAGGTTCATGGTTGGTGGCTGTTTTTCAGATATCGGGCGGAATCGGATGAATTTCGCTCAGATATTTTGTCCCGGCATCGTTCAAGTAGGCAGAAATAAAATATTCAAAGCAATCTATTAAGTCCTGAAAAATGTTTTCTAAGCGCAGTTTTAATTCTTTCTGGTGGATTCGGTTCTGCTTGATTATCAGTAGTCTGTGGTTCGGTGAGGCCCATGCGCAGACCGTTTCTTTAAGCGACTTACGATTTTTTAAGAATCCGGGTAATAACTGGCGGATCGTGGGTGGGGTAACGGCGGACCTTTCGAAGCACAACGAACTAAAGGCCAAACCGGGTGAAGGTATTTTAGTAAATGCCTCGGAAGTCGGAAGCGGTACACACCTGGAAACTGTTGCCGAACATGGAGATCTCGAACTGGAACTCGACTATATGATGGCACTGGGTTCAAATTCAGGTATTTACTTCCAGGGGCGTTACGAGATCCAGTTGCTTGATAGCTGGCTGATCAGAAAGGTTAGTGAAAACGACAACGGATCAATCTATGGCCGGCAGGCGGGAAGGCAAAATGCAAGTCGTGCAGCCGGACTCTGGCAGCATATGAAAGTCAGGTTCAGAGCACCCCGTTTTGACCCAAATGGTAAAAAAACGGAGAATGCGCGGGTTGTCAGTCTTTACCTGAACGAGGTATTGATCCATGACAATGTGGAGCTGCCCTGGCAGACAGCCGGTGCCGTTCAACCCAATGAGGTCGCCAAAGGGTCATTGCTCATTCAGGGAGACCATGGCAGGGTTGCTTTTCGTAACATCAGCTTCAAACTGCTTGACACACCCTCTCCCTCGCTCGCTCACCTGCATTATGCGGTTTATAAGGGCCAGAATACGAAGATTCCGGATTTCAGGGTCGCAAAGGCCCAATCGGAAGGAAACCAGACCAGCCTCTTTTCAGGAATAGCGGACAGATCCAATAACTTTTTGATTCGCTACACCGGTACTCTGGAAGTTGGTGAAGCGGCCAAATACGACCTTTTCCTGGTCGCGGATGGTGGTTTTTCCAGATTAACCATCGATGGAAAGGAAATATTTGATTGGGATAATCCTAATTGGCGGCAGTCACGTTCCGCTGAATTACCCGCCGGAGCATTGCCCTTTGAACTTATTTATTCCAAAGTAAACCAGGACGACCAGCCCGCACTCGGTCTGACCATTTCCGGAGCCAGGCTTCTGCCTACATTTACGGGTGATACCTGGGCCGTAGCAGGAAGATATGAACAGGAAGGGCCGGTCTACATCGATGCGCCTGCACCGTTGGTGATACGCAGTTTCATGGATGTGCCCGAAAGAAATGCAGGCGACAAAACGCACCGTGCCACACATGCAGTTTCGGTAGGTGATCCGGCGGGCATTCATTACACCTACGACATGGACTTTGGGACTTTATTGCAATCATGGAGGGGTGACTTTCTGGAAGCTACGCCCATGTGGAGGGGCAGGGGTAACGGTTCGTCCCTGCCACGAGGCGTATTAAGCCGGTTGGGCACCCCAGGCCTGACGCTATGCCGACTGAAAACGTCGGCAAGTCCCTGGCCTTCCGACACGACCGGAACGGGGTATGCGCCGGGCGGGTACTCACTAGATGCGCAGGATCAGCCAACTTTTTGGTACGAGGTATTGGGCGCGGCGGTCAGCGACGCAATCCGGCCCGTATCCACCGGCGAAGGCGTCCACCGTGAGATCACCGTGCAAAATCCGGGAGCCGATCTGTATGCTTTGCTGGCTTCGGGATCAGTCATTGAACAACTGGACGATCTCACCTATCTGATCGGAGACAGCCAGTATTATATCAAAATGGATAGCAGTGTCCCGAAGCCGCTGATCAGATCGTCATCGGGAGGGCAGGAACTAATCGTGCCATTGGATGAGGGCAAGTTGTCCTATTCGATATGGTTTTGATTTTCCTGATACCTGTTTTATTTCATCCAATTTAAACCTGAATCCCATCGCAAATGAATTTTATCAAGTACGATCTGGTAAGAAATAAACCGACAACACTCGTTTTCGCAACAATACTGATATTGTCCTGTTGCCGGCTGGCAGCTCAGGAATCTCCAGAAGAGACAGATTATTTTAAAATATTTCCGGTCACAGCGCCGGAAGATGCCGTATTGGAAGTGGGGGGCCTGGCAAGTATCCCGAATGGTGATCTTGCTGTGGCGACGCGTCGCGGAGATATTTATATCATTGAGAACCCAACTGCCCGGTATCCTTATTTCCGGAAATTCGCGAGCGGTCTGCACGAGGTGCTCGGGCTGGCCTACAAGGACGGTGCCTTGTATGCGGCTCAGCGTGGCGAGCTGACCAAAATTACAGATACCAATAAAGATGGGCATTCGGATAAATCTAAGTTAAGTGATACGGGTACCGACGGCAAGGCCGACACCTTCGAAACAATCTACGCATGGCCGCTCACGGGCAATTACCATGAGTATAGTTATGGACCGAAAATCGCTGCCGACGGTACGTTTTTCGTTTCTGCGAACGTCGCTTTCTTTGATGAGGAATGGTGGAGCGGAGCAAGTCGGGTGCCATGGCGCGGGTGGGTGATGCATATCACAGGTAAAAACAAAATGGAGCCGTGGGCAACGGGAATGCGCTCACCCTGCGGACTCGGTATCATTGACGGTGAGCTCTTCTACGCCGACAACCAGGGTGACTGGATCGGCTCGGGCGGAATATGGCATTTGAAAAAAGGGGCCTGGACCGGGCATCCTGCAGGGTTACAATGGTCGGGGCAACCCAATTCACCGGTTAAAATTTTAAAGGACGATGTGTACGCCATTGTAGACCCCCGTAAAAAGCGAGGCGGCAATGGGGAGTGGATCAAACCGGAAAACAATGTGAATGACAGGATTATACCTCTCTATACACTGAAAGACAAATTTCCTGCCTTGCAGACACCCGCAGTATGGCTTCCGCACGGCATATTCGGTGTTTCCAATTCGGAGCTCGTCAAAATCCCGGACAATGCTTTCGGGGCTTTTGGCGGACAAATCCTGATCGGAGACCAGGGGCAGAGCAAGATCATGCGGGTATTTATGGAAAAGGTCAAAGGAGAATACCAGGGTGCGGCCTTTGACTTCCGTTCGGGCTTCAACTCAGGTGTGCTGCGTATGGCCTGGGCTGGTGACGGCTCCTTGTTTGTAGGAGAAACCAGCCGTGGCTGGGGTGCATCCGGCAATGCATTGCAGGGGCTTGAACGCCTCGCCTGGAGCGGCCAGGATCCATTTGAAATGAAGGCAGTGCGGGCCATGCCGGATGGTTTTGAGATCGAATTTACCAAACCGGCCGATAGCAGAAGCGCCGCAAACCCCGCTTCCTATAACGTTTCGAGCTTTATCTACAAATACCACCCCGTGTACGGAAGTCCGCCGGTAAATCAGCAGGTTAATAAGGTTAAGGGTGTGAAATTATCCCCTGATGGACTCAAAGCGCGCATCGTTGTTGACAACCTGCGACCGTATTATATTCACGAGATCCGCCTGCCGGGTGTGAAAAGCGCCGAAGGGGCCTACATGCTGGTACATCCGTTGGCCTATTATACTCTCAATAATATTCCGGATGGCGAGAAGTTGAGTTTTTCGGAATTGAGCACAAAAGAACAGGATGGCTCGGGTATTCCTGCAAAACTAACCGGCAAGCCTACATCTGCCCGGAACCGTGTTCCTACTTTTGAGGAGATCAAACCGCTGCTTGGCAAATACACATGCCTGGCTTGCCATAGTGCTGACAAGCGCCAGGTGGGTCCGGCCTATGCCTCAGTCGCGCAGAAGAATTATACCAATGAACAAATCGTAGAGCTGATATATAATCCAAAACCTAAAAACTGGCCGGACTTTGCTACGGAAATGCCTCCCATGCCTCAAGTGCCCAAATCGGATGCCCTCAGGATTGCGGCATGGATCAATTCGCTGTCAAAAAACTAAACCTCTTTTTGCTACTTCAATTTCCTAAACCCTTAACCATATGTTGAATACGACGCATCCAGCCCACTTTCCAATTCCTGTAAGGGTGTGGGCCATCCTCTGTTTACTGTTGATGTGCGCGGGCGTTTCGGAGCGGGTTCTGGCGCAGGCTGTCAAACCCGAGAAACGCCTTCTCGTTTTTTCTAAATCGGCAGGATTCCGGCATTCGTCGATACCAGTTGGGAAAGCCGCCATTGTGAAGCTGTGCAGGCAAAACGGATTTTCGGTTGATACCACGGAAAATGCCGCGCTTTTTACCGATGAAAATTTAAAGAAATACGGGGCCGTGCTATTCCTTAATACCACGGGAGGTGTATTGGACGCGAATCAGCAAGCCGCGTTTGAGAGATTTATCAGGGCCGGGGCAGGATACGTGGGTATTCATGCAGCAACGGATACAGATCATCAATGGCCTTGGTACACAGCCCTTTCGGGTGCCTGGTTTACGGGCCATCCCGACCAGGATACGGTTCAAACCACGGTTGTGAGCAGGGATCATATTTCGATGAAAGGGTTCCCCGAACACTGGTGGATTAAAGACGAATTGTACAATTTCGGAAATCTTAACCCCGATATCAAAGTCCTGTTGACCATTGATGAAAAAGCCTATGAAGGCGGGGACATGGGGGACTTTCATCCGATGTCCTGGTACCATGAATTCGACGGCGGGAGATCATTTTATACCGCATTTGGTCACAGGGAAGATTTGTATAGCAATCCGGTATATCTGAAACATTTGTTCGGAGGTATTCAGTATGCTTTAAAAAAAAGAAAAATTCCGGCTCATTTTCATGCAGATAAATCAAAAGAATAGAGCGGTTCGTGTCTTTTAAAACTACTGATACAAATTGAGTTTGCCTGATATACGATGTCTGAAAAAGAAGTGACCCGGCGCAATTTTGTTCGCGCATCCGTGAAGGGAATGGCTTTTCTGCCGCTTTCCGCTTATGTCGATTCCCCTATACGAGGAACTGTCGCCACGCTCAGTATTGTCTGCGTAGGAGGCCATCCTGATGATCCTGAAACCGGTTGTGGCGGTACACTTGCAAAATTTGCCAAAGCCGGACACAAAGTCACGATCATTTATCTGACAAACGGAGATGCGGGAATTCCTGGAAAAAGCCATTCGGAAGCCGCTGCCATTCGTACCGCCGAAGCGAAGCAGGCCTGCGAAATCCTCGGAGCGAAACCTGTATTTGCGGGCCAGGTCGACGGTGCGTCGGTCGTGACGAACGAGTGGTACGGAAAAATCAGGAAGCTGATTGAAGATGAAAATCCGGATATGCTGTTTACCCATTGGCCGATTGATTCCCACAAAGATCATCTGGCTGCCAGCATCATGACCCAGCGTGCTTACATTGATATGGGAGGAAAATTCCCCCTGTATTTCTATGAAGTCTGTACCGGAAGGCAAACCCGGAATTTTCACCCTACGGATTATGTCGATATCTCGGAAACGCAGGCGCAGAAAAGAAGGGCTGTGTTTTGTCACAAAAGCCAGGGTTTTGTTTCACTGGAATTTTATCAGAGGGATCACGGAATGATGGAAGATTTTCGGGGCATGAGTATTGGTACCAAAGCGGCTGAAGGCTTTGTAAGGTTTGTGAACGAGGGGGAAAGTATTCTTTGATAATTGTCCGAAATTGACTGATTATCAATCCATCATAAGGTATACATGTCTATTACAGCGTTTTGAATGACACAACGAATTATCAAATATCTGTTACTGGGCGCATCGTGGTGTAGCGGTTTTGAAGGGTTTTCACAAGTTTCCAGGACAGTCATCGGGGATTTGGTTAAACCGGAAGTCCGGGATGTATTTCTGCCTGTCGATGCGAGCCGGATAAAGGTGGGCGGCGAAATGGGCAGGCGTATCAGTATTACGGAACATGACAATCTGGAAAGTCTGCACCTCGAAAAGTATTTTATTGAACCGTTCCATAACAAAAAACGCTCCGAGGGCTTTGTGGGAACCGGCATGCTGATCGACGCCGTAACTAAAATGGCTGCCCATTCCATGGACCCGAAAACCATCCGTATCAAGAATCAGCTGGTGGATCAGCTGATTGCAACGCAGGAGCAGGATGGATACATCGGCATGTTTATAAAACCGCAGCGCATGTGGGTGCTTTGGGACGTGCACGAAATGAGCTATATTACTTTTGGTTTACTGACAGATTATCAATTGTTTGGAAATAAAAAATCACTTGATGCCGCCACCAGAACAGCCGACTATATTATGGCCAACTGGGCAAAAATGCCTGCCGGTTGGGAGAAGAATACGGGCGTGAATCTGTTCGAGGCCATGACCGGACTGGATCGTGCCATGCTGACGTTGTACCGCCTGACGGGCAACAGGAAGTACCTGGATTTTTCTTTGCAGCAAAAGAAGCTGAAAGACTGGAACCTGGACATTGAAATCGGCCGCCGGCTCGGACTGAACGGCCATGTATATGGTTTTCTGGGCATGTGTCTGTCACAGCTTGAACTTTACCGGCTCAATACTGACCGTCAGTTGCTTAGCCAGACCAACAAGGCAATTGATTTTCTCACGAATGGTAATGGTGCCGTTGTATCCGGAGCGGTTGGGCAGTGGGAGGCCTGGACAAATGATCAGGATGGGGAAAATGCATTGGGGGAGACCTGCGCATCCGCATATCAGATCCGGGTTTACGAAAATCTTTTCCGGCTTTTCGGAGAATCAAGATTCGGCGATCTGATGGAAAGGACGATCTTCAATACGCTGTTTGCCGCCCAGTCGCCCGAAGGCGCCCAGATCCGTTATTACGCGCCGCTGGTTGGTCCCCGCAAATACTTTCAAGAGGAAGGTTATTGCTGCCCTAACAACTACCGGAGAATTGTGTCAGAACTCCCCTTCATGATCTATTACCGGGGTGCAGGGGCAGGCCGGAATGGTGTCAGCATCAACTTATATACTGCTTCTTCGGCCAGCATTGATCTGCCGTCTGTGGGGCGTGTAAAGCTCGAACAACAAACGGATTACCCTAACAATGGCAAAGTCATAATCAGGGTTTCTCCCTCGAAAGCAGCATCCTTTGCATTGAATTTAAGAATTCCTGCATGGGCAAAAACCGCCAGGATTTCGATAAACGGTTCCGGCTGGACCGGGAAAGTGCAGGCCGGCAGCCAGGCAGTGATAGAAAGAAAATGGTCGGCGGGAGACGAAGTGGTGCTGGAGATGCCCATGGAGCCGCGACTCGTCAGGGGACGTCAGCGCCAGGCGGGGCGCGTTGCAATCATGCGGGGACCTGTTCTTTTTTGCCTCAATCCGGATCGGAATCCCGGCGTGGACAAACCCAACAAAGAGGTTGATCCGTCCGCTAACCTGAATGGCTTTGACCTGGGGCGTATGGTACTGGATCCCGCATCGATAAGCGAGGTTGAAAAAGATAATACCATTCGTCCGGATGGCATCTCGTTAAAAATCAAGGCCTGGCGAGAAGGCTGGACGATGGGTCCTGGAAGTAATCCCACAGACATGGAACTGTTGCTGACCGAATTCAGCGATCCGGGCGGTAGGGCAACGTATTTCCGTCTGGCAGATCTCAGCGCGGCTGTTGATGATGAATTGTTTATGGGGAAGTGAAAAGTAAAATGTGAGAAGTAAAAAGTGAAAAGTGAGAGGGGCGAATCTCAGGCTTGATGTTTGTCCATGAGTACATCATTGAAGAATTTGCCAATGGCCGCCAGTGCAATACGCAGAGAGTATACCCGACGCTTGCTGACAGTACGCTGTGCTAGATGTTTTCCGGTTCGGGTAAGGTGGAGATCAGAAACACGAAAATCTGGCAAATGGCTAAAACCAATTTTTACTGAAACCCAGGCCTATTTGGTTTGAAATATTCTGTTTTTCATTTTGAACCGAATTGTTTGGGTGAATATACATAGTTCGAGATGACAGAATCGGAAAATTTGAAAAAAACTAAACCAGCGTTTTTCCTGCGGAAGGCATTCAGCATGTTTTTTCTGTTAGGTCTGGTTTTCAAAACACATGGTCAGAAAATCCCGGATTGCCTGATCGGTTACACAGAATTGCGAACCAATCTGCCGGGTGGCAGACAGCCAAATGTGAACACCATGCGGGCTGCTGTGGTCGGGGCTAATGGCAAAGGAAGGAGACAGCTTGCAAATCAACTGATTAGTGATCCCAATACGATGACCCAGTTTGCAGGCTGGTCGCCAGATGGGAAATTGGCTATTATCGGCAGCGGATGGAAGAGTCCCGAAAATGCACGGTGGGAAGAAGAAAACAAAAGTTTCCGGAATACGGAAGGAAATATGCGTTATGACTCCTATCTGTTCGATATCGAAAGGAACACCCTCACAAGTCCCACGCAAGTGGATCGGGTCAGTTACTCCAATACAGGACTATTTTTCTGGCCCGGAGACTCAGCTAAACTGGGTTTCACTGCACTGATCAACAATATTTCGCATCCTTTTAAAATGGATCGTGATGGCAGAAACAAAGTCGATCTGACCCGTTCGATAGACGGATTTACCTATGGATTCAGTGCTTCGAAAGACGGGAGATATGTAGCCTATCATAAAGATTATCAGGTATATATTGCCAAATCGGATGGATCCGATGCGCGCAGGATCGAAACGGGAAACCATTTTAATTTTGCACCACAATGGTCCCCGGATGGCCGGTATTTGCTGTTCGTCTCCGGAGAACGCAACACCAGCTGCGATCCGTATCTGGTAGACTTCGATGGACCAAATCCGGTCAAACTCGCTGACCGGAACGGTTACAAGGGATCGATCGAATTTTTGGACGTGTTCGACTACCATGAAGGGAGCAGCGATGTTCCGGTCTGGTCTGCGGATGGGAAGTCCGTTTTTTATACTGCCATTTTGGAAAACGCAGTTGAGCTCTTTCAGATTTATCCCGGCCAGCGACCAGTCAGGCTTACGCATTCGGAGCCAGGTACGCTTCATTATCATCCCAAGCCTTCACCTGATGGAAAGTGGCTTTTGTACGGATCGAAAAGAAAAGGAGTCAGACAGCTTTTCATGATGGAATTGAAAGGTCAGGCCGAGCGGCAGATTACAAAAATGAAAGAAGGAACTGCCGCGATGTGGCCGCACTGGCAACCTGTAAGATGATTTCCACCGGAGTAGTATAAAATTAAACGAGCAGCAAATGTCTTCAAGAAGAGATTTTATCAGGCAAACCAGTGGCGTATTGGCGGTGAGCCTGGGTTCCGGAGTAACCGAACGGCCCGTTGCCAGGGATGCGTTTCAGTTAGGTATGGCGGGCTATACTTTTCATAAATTCAGCCTCGATCAGACCTTGGAAATGATGAAGCGGGTGGATGTCAGGAATCTGTGTATCAAGGACTTTCACCTTCCCTTAAACAGTACTTCCGATGAGATATCCGCATTCTTTCAAAAATTGAAACAAGCCGGCGTGACAGGCTACGCCGTTGGACCGATCGGTGATGACGACACAGATATTGAAGGGGCTTTTGATTATGCGTCCCGGGTAGGTGCTCAACTTATCGTAGGAATCCCTGCCCTGAAAGATATTCCGGAGATCGAAAAAAAGGTAAAGAAATACAATGTCCGCTACGCGATACACAACCATGGTCCCGACGAAAAACGCTATACCGACGCGCTTTCGGTCTATAACCTGATCAAAAATACGGACCCCCGAATGGGGATCTGCCTGGACATCGGGCATGACATACGTTTTGGAAGCGACCCGGTGGCGGACCTGAAAAAGTATGCCGACAGGATCTTCGATATTCATCTTAAAAATGTGACTGCAGCTTCCGCAGCGGGCAGGGCGGTTGAACTGGGGCGAGGTGTCATACATATTCCCGCATTGGTTGGTGCACTAAGACAAATCAGATACAGTGGCATGTGCAGCCTGGAATACGAAAAAGATATGGAGGACCCGCTGGTGGGAATCGCCGAGTCGGTCGGTTATTTCAAGGGTGTCTGTGCGAAATAGGATAAACAATTTTTCAGTTTGGAAAAAATGAAAAACTCCCGGAGGGATTTTATTAAAAAGACTGCTGTGGGCAGCGGCGCCCTTGTTTTTGGCGGCGTGATCAAAGGAATGAGCGCAGCAAGTTATGCGAGGGTTATCGGTGCCAATGACCGGCTAAATGTTGCGATCGCTGGTTTGGGTCGGCGGCTTGATGCCTATTTTGAACCCGTTTCGCTTAAAACAAGCAACGTACGACTGGTGACCTTGTGCGACGTCATGGAACGGCAGCGAATCAGGGCTGCGGGGGAATTTGCAAAACACATCGATTATAAACCGAATCTGGAAAATGATTTCAGAAAGGTTTGTGAAGATAAAGACATCGATGTACTCATCAACGCTACGCCCGATCACTGGCATGCACCCGGAACCATTATGGGGGTGAAAGCCGGCAAGCATGTATATGTTGAAAAGCCATGTAGCCATAATCCCAAGGAAGGTGAGTTGCTGGTCGCGGTGCAGAAAAAATATGAGAAAATCATCCAGATGGGCAACCAGCAGCGTTCTGCAGCGGAGTCGGTAGAGATTGTCAGGGACATTCACAACGGTGTGATCGGTAAAGCCTACGAGGCGGTTGCTTTTTACTCGAGCGACAGGGAGGAAACACCCGTCTCCAAAACAGCTCCGGTACCCAACGGGCTGGACTGGGATCTGTTTCAGGGGCCATCGCCCAGAAAAAAGTATATGCACGACACATGGGATTACAACTGGCACTGGTACGGCTGGGATTTCGGAACTGCCGAAGCGGGCAATAATGGTACGCATGAACTGGATGTTGCAAGGTGGGCCCTGCAGGTAGACTTTCCGGAGCTGGTTGAGGCACGGGGCTCCAAACGGCATTTCGTAAATGACGGATGGACGATGTATGATACGATGGATGTTACGTATCGGTTTCCTGGCAACAAAGTGATCAGATGGGACTGCAAAAGCCGCAGCGCGTATACGACCTATGGTGCTGGACGGGGTACCATCATTTATGGAACGGAAGGGACGGTGTTTGTGGATCGGGGAGGTTTCCGGTTATACGATCGGATGGGCAAGCTAATCAGAGACAGTCAGGCGAAAGGGAAGGAGGCGGGCACTGCGCTGGGCGGTGGCGGAGATATGTCCACACGGCATATCGTCAACTTTTTCAATGCGGTGCGCGGTACTGAAAAGCAAAACTCGACCATTGCAGATGGGGTAAGAAGTACGCTGTTGAGTCATCTGGCCAACATTTCGTACCGTACTGGTAAATTTCTGAAAACCGATCCCGAAAACGGGCACATCCAGGATCAGCAGGCGATGAAACTCTGGACCAGGGCCTATGAGCCGGGATGGGAGCCGAAGATTTAATTGCGTACCTATGAAAACCACCGTGCTTTTCGGCCTCACCGCTCTGCTTCTTAGCTTTTCTGTTTGTGCTCAGGAAATGGAGACCAATGAAGATGAGCGCAAAGTGAATGCCTATGTTTTGCCAGAACTGCTCAGGACAAATTCAGGAAAGCTGGTGCGAAACGTGCGGGACTGGGAGCGCGTGCGCCGGCCTGAAATTCTCGCCGCGTTTGAGGACTATATTTTTGGAAAAACACCGGTGCGCAAACTTCCTCCAAGAATTGCCGTCACCTCTGTCGACCAGAAAGCCTTAAACGGGAAGGCCATTAGAAAACAAATCACAGTTTTCTTTTCTCAAAAGGACAAACCCAAAATTGATATCCTTCTTTATTTGCCTGCGGGCACACGAAAACCTTTTCCGGTATTTTTAGCTCTCAATTTCGAAGGAAATCACTCTGTTTGTGCCGATTCCGGTATAACCATAAGTCAGCGCTGGATGAGATACGACAAGGTGCGCGGGATAGAAAATCATTATGCTACGGCAGCCAGTAGGGGCTCCCGGGCCGAACGCTGGCCGGTTGAAGAGATATTGCAGCGGGGGTATGGCCTGGCGACGGTTTATCAGGGAGATGTGGAACTGGACCGTCCGGAAAGATCGCCAGATGATATCCATGCGATGTTTCGCAAACCCGGGCCAGGCGATTGGGGAGGTATAGCGGCTTGGTCATGGGGCCTGAGCCGTGTCATGGATTACCTGGTCACGGACACGCAGGTAGATGCCAAAAAAGTTGCAGTGCTGGGACATTCGCGACTGGGTAAAGCTGCGCTCTGGGCCGGAGCGCTGGATAAAAGATTTGCGATGGTCATTTCCAACAATTCCGGAGAAGGAGGTGCATCATTGTACCGACGAAATTTTGGAGAAACGATTGCAGACCTCACCAGAGCGGTGCCATACTGGTTTTGTGAGAATTTCAGCGAATTTAGTGGGCACGAAAATGATTTGCCTGTGGATGCGCATGAACTGATTGCCCTGATGGCGCCTAGACCCGTGTATGTGGCAAGCGCTGTGGAAGACACATGGGCGGATCCGCGGGGGGAATTTTTGTCTCTTTATCACGCAAGTCCTGCTTATCATTTATACGGGCTCAGAGGACTGGAAAGCAATCGGCAGCCCGACGTCGGACAAAATGCCGGAGCCGGAGTATTGGGCTACCATTTAAGGAAAGGTGATCACGAATTAACACGTATTGATTGGCAATATTTTCTCAACTTTGCCGACAGGTACTTTAAGAAAAAAATGTAACAACGGCTTGCAAAGCCCTGATTGCTCATAAATCCATTTTCGTTTTCAATATTGTTCAATGAAGCTAAGATCCTACGCCCCTTTTGTTATTCTAATCCTCACCAGTTTCCGTGCCCTTGCGCAGGATGACAAGGTTCTGTGGTACAAGGCACCCGCCAAAGAGTGGACCGATGCATTACCTGTAGGCAATGGCCGGCTGGGAGGAATGGTGCACGGGCGCTACGACAAGGAACTGATCCAGCTCAACGAAGAGAGTGTATGGGCCGGGAGCAAGATCAATAACAACAATCCGCAATCGGCGGCACATCTGGGGGAGATACAGCAGGCGATTTTCAAAGGAGAATATAAAAACGCGGTATCGCTGGCGGATCAATACATGGTGGGTACGCCTCCGCGGGTGCGTTCCTATCAGCCGCTCGGAAACCTGTTTATCGAATATCCTTTTAAAGGACAACCTGAAAGCTACCGGCGGAGCCTCACGCTTTCTTCCGGTATTTCCAGGACCGAATTTACGGTCCAAGGGAATAGAGTGGTGCAGGACGTGTATGTTTCGGCTCCGGGTGATGTGATGGTACTGACGATCACAGCCACGCAACCGGTTGACATGGATATTTATCTGAACAGGGAACGGGATGTGAACAGTTACCAAAGCAGTGCAGGAATTGCTTTTTTTGAAGGCCAGATCAATGACAAGGAAGACAAGCGGGTAGGACCCGGAGGAAAGCACATGCGATTCGCAACGGCCATGAAGTTACTGGAAACAGATGGCAATACTTCGGCGCTGCAATCAGCCAGTACTTCGGGGTTCAGGATTACCGGTGCGAAAAAGCTGGTGATCGTGCTGACAGGCGCTACAGATTACAATATTGAAAAGCTGGATTGTGATGCTTCAATAGATCCGCTTGCAATTTGCAAGTCTAAATTAGCTGCGAACGCCGGAAAGTCCGAAACGCTGTTGAGAAAAATCCATCTTGCTGACCACCGCGCTTTTTTTGATCGCGTGAGTCTGAAGCTGGGCGCGCAGGCAAACAGCGATCTTCCCACCGACGAGCGGCTGAACCGGGTAAAAGCGGGTGGGGTGGACCTGGACCTGATCGCCCTGTATTACCAGTATGGAAGATACCTGCTGATGGCTTCTTCGCGGAAACCGGGCCGTTTGCCTGCCAATTTGCAGGGAATCTGGAACGAAAGTTATGAAGCACCGTGGAATGCCGATTTCCATACGAACATCAATTTGCAAATGAACTATTGGCCGGCTGAATCGGGGAATCTGTCGGAAACGGCCGATCCCCTGATCCATTTTATGGAAAAGATCACCGGTCCGGGCGGCGTTACGGCCAAAGAAATGTACAAGGCTAGGGGCTGGACGCTGCATCATTTGACCGACCCGTTTGGAAGGACAGGAGTGGCAGACGGGGTCTGGGGTGTATCACCCATGGCGGGCCCGTGGATGACTTTTCCGTTGTACGAACACTATGCATTCACCGGCGATATTAATTATCTGCGAAAAACGGCGTATCCGGTTCTGAAAGGATCTGTGGAATTTGTTCTGGATTTTCTGATCAAATCCCCGGAGGGTTACCTTGTAACAAACCCTTCTCATTCCCCGGAAAATGCCTTTTTTGTACCCGGAACCGATAAAAAGGAGCGTTCACAACTGTCGTATGCTGCTACAATCGACACGGAGATTATTCATGGATTATTCAATTATTATTTAAAATCGGCAGAAATTCTGAAACTGGATACCGATCTGGTCAGTAAGGTGAAACGAGCTCAGAAACAGCTTCCTCCCCTTAAAGTGGCCGCAAACGGAACTTTGCAGGAGTGGATCGAGGATTATGAGGAGGCGGAACCGGGCCATCGGCATATTTCCCACCTGCTGGGTTTACATCCCCTGAACCTGATTTCTCCGAAAGATCCCATGCTATTTGAAGCTGCCAGGAAGACAATCGCCCGGCGCCTTTCTAACGGGGGCGGGCAGACAGGATGGAGCAGGGCATGGATCACCAATTTTTATGCGCGCCTGCTCGACGGCGACAAGGCCGGTGATCACCTGCAGGTGCTGCTGCAAAGAAGCACAGTGAATAATCTCTTTAATACCCACCCGCCTTTCCAGATCGACGGAAATTTCGGAGGTGCGGCCGCGATAGCTGAGATGCTGCTACAGTCTCACAATGGTGAACTTCATATTTTGCCCGCACTTCCTTCCAGCTGGACAGAAGGCTCCGTCAAAGGTTTAAGAGGGCAGGGTGGCTACACGATCGACATCACCTGGAAAGCCGGCAAACTGACCGATCTGGTTATCAAGGCAGACCGGCCCGGTAAATATTCCGTGAAGTACAAAGAGCATGTGAGGGTCGTTGATTTCAAAAAATCGGGTGCTCGGAAGGTTATTTTTTGAGGAGGGCGGTAGAAGGAGGCAATAGGGCAATGTCGTTGACTTCGGGAATTAAAGTCTGCGTATATTGTATTAAAGTATTAAATTGGACATAGTATAAGAGAGTGGAAGATGATTTTGAAATGGAATATAGAAACAAGGTAAACGAAAATACACCGCAGCGCCGGACCTCCATGAGTTTGAAAATCAAGGATTTTTGGCTTTCCATCGAGAAGGAGAGCCTTACGGAGTATGGAGGCGCAGAAAACTGACAGTCAAGAATTTAGTGTTGATCATGACCTTTCGGAAGGGCTTACAGCGCGAAATGGACCGTTTCTTTGCTCGGTTATCTGATGAAGATTTAGATATAGCGCCTTACAAAGGTCCGTGCCACGCCCGGAAAATTAACCGAACTGACTATCTGAGAGTAAGTTATGAATTGATCATCCCGGCACTTATCAAACAAAAGTTTGCCCGACTAATCGACTGCTTTGATGAACTAATTTATAGAGCTACCCAGGTCATAAGACCAAATCGCAAATTCCCAAGAAAGCACAGGCCGCAAAAAAACACTATATGGCATATAAAAAACTATGACGGACCATTAAGTGACATTGTCTCGTATCCTGGAAACAGTCTCCTTCAAAGCTCCTGTCATATTTTATATTGCTTTCTTACAGCATTTTCTCTCGCGCAATGATGATTGATAAGGCATAAATGTACCTTGTGTCATATTACGTTTAACCACCGTATCTTTAAACTGATGAACTTACGATCCAACCAATAGGCCAACTCGATCGTTGGTCGGGCATAGGACAGGGGGGAAAGACCAAGCGGTTTTTCAAAGAGTCAATGAATACATGCTGGCTGATCTTTCCGGGTCCCTGGTTTATGGGAAACATAGTCCAATCCAAAACTGACAATTGCACAACTTGATGAAATCACCCAACGCATTATCATTGACGAGTACCATCTGCGTACGCTTAATGAAATTAACGAGACATTGCTTCTATGGTGGTTTCCGCCGGCTTCCTGCCTCATTTATGTAATTCAACTATGAACCCTGGTTCTGTTTCAATGAGGGTTGACAAGACCAGGTGGATCCAGTTCCAGCGTTCCACGTCAGATTGCATTTTTCAAGGCCTGATACCAGCAACAATGTATTTTGCTCCATCATGTTCTCTGATAAGAATAAATGCTTTAACTACTTTCCAAGCGATAACAAATTGACAAACACCCGGTAAGCACCCGGAACACCCGCGGGTAGCTCACGAAACCACGATAAACTTGTGTAAACATAATTTCCTTTCCCATACTTGGCGACAAGGATCCCGCCATCCAAAGCAGGGTTGTCGGGGTCATTGGATGAGATGACAGCCTCGTATTCGGGTGACCATTTTTGCGGGAAATACAGGCCGCGCTCCTGTACCCAGTCCTTAAAATCGGCTGGGGTAATCTTGTTGGGAACATTCAAAACCGGACTTTCGGGTTTCAGGAAACGCACCTCCGAACCTTCCACGGTTATGCGATCGCGGGTTAGGGTAAATGGGTATGGCCCGATATCCTTCATCACCAGGTCCATGTCGGTATTATATTGAATGATGAAGTTGCCCCCGTTTTTGACATAATCCATCAAAGCCGCCTGGTAATGCTTCATCCGCTTATTGGTATTGTAAACCCGCACGCCAGCCACGATCGCATCAAATTGACTGAGCTTTTCGGGCGTGATGTCTTTGTCTTCAAGTACCGTCACCTGGTACCCGATCTGCCGCAGGCTGACGGGAATCAGGTCGCCGGCCCCCATCAGATAGCCAATGTTACTGCCTTTTTTGATCAGGTCCAGCTTGATGGCCCTGGCCGTCGCTTTGGGGAAAAAGACCTGGGTGGGAATGTGTCCATAACTGATCATACCAAAGCTATGGTCATACGATTTTCCCTCCACTTCTACCACGGCAGTAATTTCCGTTTCCTGGGATTCGGCGGGCGGGTAAAGCGCAAATTCCACCATTTGCTCCTCGCCTTTCAGTTTCAGGGCAAAAGGAGCGCGCTCAGGAACCGATTTCCAGGCCGATGGCAGGTCGAGACGTACTTCTCCCACACACTCATCTTTTCCGGCTTTAATCGCGACCAGTACTTTTTTGGCTTGCTGGTCTTCAAACATGTAAACATCCTGCGCAATATTGGCAAAAACCGGTGGGGTCACCACCAGAGGCTGGTATACTTCCCCGGCGACGGGATCCTTTTTCTTGAACACCACAGGTGTTTCATAATGCAGTTTCTGACCTTCTATCAGCACTTCAAGCGCGACCATTGCAACCGGCGGGTTCTCGCCACGACCGATTTCCTCCTGGTCTTCCACTGAAAAAAGTCCTTTGTACCCGATCGGTTTTCGTAGCCAGTAAGGTTGTGAAATGGGCATTTCAGCTGGTATTTTGGTTTTGAATACAAAATCCAGATCGTTGTTATTTTTTAAAAGGGCCGAAAGTGTCGTGTCACCCGATTCAAACGGGAATACCACTTTCTGCAAAACCACATTCGCCGACGACCGGTTGACCGCCTCGACCGAAACCTGCACCGTTTCTCCGGGCGTGAATGCAAAATCAGCGGCTGTTGCTTCCAGGTAAAGCCCGAGCGAGTTTTTAATGAGCTCGTTGACCTCTTTTAATTTCGTCGTTTTCCAAAACCCATCCGGCAGTTTAGTTAGTTCAGTCTTGATTTTCAGCAACATCGGGACACTCGCAGACGGGTCGGCAGGCTTGTAACCTGCAAGCAGCGCGGTCACCAGCTGCTGTATTTTTTCACTGCCTTTCACCCTTGTCCAGGTGGTATTAATGTCTTCAAAAAGCTCCTTTTGCGCTTTGGTGCCTTTGGTATGCTGCAAATATTCCACCGACACCCCGCGGGTGCCGATCGAACCAAATCCCTGGCTTTTATGCATACTTCTGCTTTCGGCGGAAATCTCACCATAGGACTTGCCCAGCAATGCATTATAACCTCCCACATCAAGCTGCAGATAGTTTTTTACATTTTTGATAAATTCCTCCTTATTGCGGATCCCCCACATGCTGATATTCCACATTAGCCTTTTGGCCTGCCAGGGTTCTACATATTTCAACTGTTCGGGGAAACGTTTCGGGTCTGCGGCGGCGTCAAATGCTTCTTCGGCTAAAATGGACGAGGCGCTGTGATGCCCGTGCCCTGCGCGGGAATCCGGCGGGAACCGCGTCACGATCACATCGGGCTTTACATTGCGGATTACCCATACGGCATCAGCCAGCAGCTTTTCCCTTTCCCAGATCGTGAACACTTCTTCGGGGTTTTTGGAAAAACCAAAATCATTGGCCCTCGAAAAATACTGCTTGCCGCCATCCATGCGCCTGGCCTGCAAAAGCTCCTGGGTGCGTATCATCCCGAGCTGCTCGCGAATCTCCGGCCCGATCAGGTTTTGCCCGCCATCGCCGCGTGTAAGGGATAGGTAACTGGTATTAAACTGCCTTTCATTGGCCATATAGGCAATAAAAGTCGTGTTTTCATCATCCGGGTGTGCGGCCATGTAAAGTACATTGCCAAGCACATTCAGCTTGCGCATATCGTGAAGGATCTTTGCCGCCGAAGGTTTTGCCGGAGCCTGGGCCAGGAGTTGTGAGGTGTACATGCCGCCGGCCAGGCACAGGCAAACCATCGCGTTTTTGAAGTTAAAGCGCATCATTTGGAATGGGGATAAATGGGAAACCGCTGGTTTCTGGATTTTAATTTTGCTTAAAGGATGAATTGATATCGAGCTCCCGCTGCGGGATCAGGTAAAGCAGCCGGGCCGTTTTACCCTGCGTTTTCATCACTTCCGCTGCTTTGCCAAATCGCAGCAGGTCTGCCCAGCGATGGTTCTCAAAAGCCAGCTCAACCCTGCGTTCGTGTAACAGTTTTTCCTCGAAAGTACCCGCTGTGGCTGCGCTGACCGGTGCCAGTTTTGCCCGGGTCCGAACAAGGTTAATATACCCGTAAGCCTCTGCCGACTCACCCAATGCTTCCGCCAGCATCAGCAATACATCGGCATAGCGCAGTACCACGAAATTATACGAAGCGTCGTTTTCGTTGAATGCGTTTTCCTTGCCGAATTTGTTGATAAACCGCGTATCGTTCCGTGAGCTGGTGATCAGCAAACCCGAGCTGTTAACATAACTGGAATCCATTGATTTGAGAAAACGGTCATCCCCGGCTTCATAGGCGTTCATCATATTCACGGTCGGACGGTTTTTATAGGCACCTGTAGTTTGTCTCAGCAACGGAGAAAAAGCATTGGTAAACGAATTTCCCGTGCCGGTGCCACCTCCTTTAAACTGTACTTCGAAAATAGATTCTGCATTGTTTTTATTGGTCAATCCCCAAAGACTGCCATAATCTGCCAGTAATGAGTACCCATAACCGTCCACAATTCTTTTCAAAACCGTTGTCGCGCCTGCTTTGTCTCCGGCAGTCAGCATTACTTTTCCCAGCAATGTGGCGGCTGCACCTTTGGTGGCACGGCCCAGGTCTGCTGCAGCATGTTTGATAGGCAAAGCCGCTTCTGCGGTCGTGAGGTCGGTAATGAGTTGTTTATACACTTCCGAGGCAGGAACCTGGGGTAGTGAGCTGCCTTCTGCCACCGATTTTGCTTCGGAAAGCGGCATGGGAATGTTGCCGAACAAAACCGCCAGATTATAATAAAACAACGACCTGAGAAACAACGCTTCTCCCCTGATCCGCTCCTTCACGGCCGCATCCATATCAATCGGCCCGATCCGGTCCAAAACAATATTGCAGCGGGCAATACCCAGATAGGAATCCGCGTAGGCGGCTGTGATCATTTCGCTGGTGGCGATCTCTGAAAAATTGTCGATCACCGTCAGCTCGGCACCCAGCCCCGTACCATCCGGTCCCTGGTCGGTATTATCCGACCGCATTTCCTGCATGATCCAGTAACTCTGGTTGTAAGTCCCGGTCATCTGTAAGGCTTTGTAGGCCGCATTAATGGCCGTGTTCATGTCGCCTGCCGTGAGGTAAAAACCATTCACATTCCGCTGGGTGACCGGGTTCAGGTCTGTAAAATCCTGGCTGCATGACCACAGGCTTCCTGCGATCAAAGACGCCAAATAGAAGTTTTTTAATTTCATATCCTTTTCGCTTTAAAGTCAGTGAGGTGGTATCAGAAGGTTACATTCAGGCCGAACGTGAAGTTGCGGGACAATGGATATGCGCCATAATCCTCCCCCTGCACGCCGGTGAGGCCTGCCTGGTTATTGACCTCCGGGTTATAGCCAATGTATTTTGTACTGGTAAACAGGTTGGTCCCCGAAATGTAAGCCCGAAGCGATTGCACTTTTCCTAGCATGGTTTTAGGGAATGTGTAACCCAATGTGATACTTCTCAACCTGAAATACGATCCGTCTTCGACCTGGTAGGAAGAGGGACGGTTATTTCCTCCATGCAGATCCGTCAGGCGATCGGCGCGCGGAATGGTACCATTGCCAGGGTTTTCGGGAGAGATCCATCGCTCGGTCCAGTCTTTGTAAGAATTGGTTGCAGCCTCGCCGTTTCCGAGGTGGCGGCGGGTCAGGTTCAGGATCTTGGAGCCTTGTACACCCTGGAAGAAAACACTCAGGTCCAAACCCTTGAAGCTAAAACGATTGGTAATACCGTACATAAAATCAGGCATATAGTTGCCTATCACCGTGCGGTCGCTGGCATCCACTTTTCCGTCCCCGTTCACATCCTTGAACCGCAGGTCACCCGGCCGGGCGGCAGGTGCCAGTGCGTCCTTGGGCGCAGCGTCTATTTCAGCCTGTGTCTGATAAATACCATCGACGACATAGCCATAGTAACTGCCGATCGGGGAGCCTATCTGGGTGATGTGCCGGATACCCGCGCCTCCCGAGCTGAGGATCGGATCACCGGTGGGACCGAGTTTCAATACGTCATTCTGGTTGGCCGAAAAATTAAAATCCGTCGACCAGGTAAATGCGCCAACGACGTTACGGCTGTTGATCGTCAGCTCCACGCCTTTGTTTTCCACTTCACCGATATTTTGGAGCGCTGTCGCAAAACCGACGGAGGAAGGCACCTGTACATTCAGCAACAGATCCGAAGTGGTCTTTTTGTACCAGTCGGCGGAGATGAAAAGCCGGTCGCGGAACAGGCCGAAGTCAATGCCGAAATCTACCTGCGTGGTTTTTTCCCAGGTCAGCTTATCGTTACTGATCGTAGAGGGCGCGATGCCATTTACAATCACATTATTAAATGTGTAGTTATAGGGGCTCAGCAAGCCGATCGCTGCGTAGTTCGGGATCAAGAAATTCCCTGTTTTACCCCAACTGCCGCGCAGTTTCAAATCAGTCACGGCTGTTAGCCCTTTCATGAAAGTCTCTTCCGACAAGCGCCATCCTGCTGAAAATGAAGGAAACGCGCCTGTTTTATTTCCTGCTCCAAATCGCGAGGAACGGTCCGAACGGACGGTGGCAGTCAGCAGGTATTTGTCACGAAAAGTATAGTTTACCCGCGCCAGCATGGACACCAGCGACCATTCCTGGCGGTTGTCGCCCCCGCTCGTAACCTGCCCGCCGCTGATGGAAGGCGACAGGTCGTCGGGATGGTTTTGTGCGTAGACCTGATTGGCATCCAGCCGGTCTTTCTGGGCGCTATAACCCATTACTGCCGAAATGTGGTGGTCTTTCCTGAAAGTCTTATCATAAGACAATGTATTCTCCACTAGCCAGTTGTAGTTCAAAGATGCGTTTGACTGAGCATATGGGTCTCCAACGGTTGCGTTGCGGTTCAGGAATGCCCTGGCCATGTAAAACGACCGGTTGTAACTATTGACATCAATACCAGTATAAAGCTTGTATTTGAGGCCGTCGATGATTTCGTATTCAAGAAATACATTGCCGAATGTCCGGAACTGTTTCAGGTCGTCGGTCACATATTTAATGATCGCCAGCGGGTTACTGGCTGCTGTCATATTGGCGCCGCGGCCTTCTGCGGTCAACAAATGAGACTGGTTATCGGTCTGGTTGATTGTCCCGTCTGGCAGGTAAGGTGATACAGTCGGCGATGTAACGAGTGCCGAGTACACAATGCCCGGGGGATCGGCAAAGTAAGGAGCACCTGCTGGCGAGCGGTCGGTATTTGTAAAGGAAGGGCTCAGTCCAAAACCGATTTTTAGTTTTTTGACAGGGTTTACTTCCAGGTTCGCACGGAAGCTAAACCGCTCAAAACCGCTTCGGTCGATAATGCCTTTCTGATTAAAATACCCGCCGGAAAAATAGTAGTTCATGGTTTCGGTACCGCCCGAAACCGATGCATTATAGCTTTGGACCGGGACTGACTTGAAGATCAGGTCCTGCCAGTCGGTGTCGGTTCCGGTGGGATTTGCGAAATCGTCGGGTATGAAGTAGCTGCCGTTTGTGGATTTGCCATAACGGGTTACATTCTCATCGTTAATATTCGCTGTTGGAACATCCTGCAGATATGCATTGTTTTTGGAATCTTTTACATATGCCGTTAGCTCCGCCGAATTCATCAGGTCCACTCTTTTGGCCACCGATTGTATCCCAAAATAAGCATCAAAACCCACAACAGGCCTAGTACCTCTTTTCCCTTTTTTGGTGGTAATCAAAATAACCCCGTTGGAACCTCTTGAGCCATAGATCGCAGCCGCAGAAGCATCCTTCAACACTTCAAGCGATTCGATATCATTGGAATTGATCGTGCCGAGCGGGTTAGAAGCGGGCAGCGCAAAAGCGGTGGTGCGGCGCGTTATATCGCCCTGAATGCCCGGATCCATATTTTTTGTCACCGGAAAACCGTCAATCACATACAACGGCTCATTGCCTGCAGATACCGACCCCAAACCCCGCACGCGGATGGTTGTGGCAGCACCAGGCTCTCCGCTCGGCTCCTGCACCTGCACACCGGCAATCTGTCCCTGAATAGCATTCTCAAAGTTTGTGACCTGAACTTCACGGATATTTTTGGCTGAAAGCGAGCCAATTGAGCCGGTAATATCCCCCTTTCGCTGCGTTCCATACCCCACAACCATTACCTCGCTCAAACTACTCACCGACGCATCCAGGCGTACGTTTATCATCGTTTGGTTACCTACTGTCAACTCTTTGGTCACATACCCGATAAATGAAAAGACCAGCACTGCATTTTCATCAGTCACGCTAAGTGAAAAATTTCCATCTATATCCGTCACAGCGCCTTTATTGCTGCCTTTGACCAGAATGCTCACACCAGGAAGCCCCGCATTCTTTTCATCGATGACCTTTCCTTTGACGCTGATATCAACGGAGCTCTTACGTACCAGAACTGGCTCTAAAACGTGCGGCTCTGGCTCAGTACCTAATAACACCGGCTTAACCAATGCCGGCTGCTGTTTTTCCTTTTGCTCCTTTTTTCGGATCAGATACGCTTTTTTTCCTGTTTTGATAAATTCAAGACCATTAGGGTTCAGAAGGCTCTTCAATTCTGCTTCCAGATTTCCGTCCTGCTCAGCCGGTTCCGGCGAAACCGAAATTCCCTGAATGATCGATTGCTTAAAAAGAATGCTGACATGGTGCTTCTTGCCCAGCTCCATTAGGACATCTTTGAGTTTGCCGGGCCGCTTCGTTTTGTGGTTTTCCTGCTGCATAGCAGGGCGTAACAACGCGATCTCTTGTGAAAAACCAATTCTGGCGGTCAGCATACAGGCGCCAACCAGGCATGTTCGTAAAATCGGGATCTTCATAAGTCTTGTTTTATGGATGTACGCAATTCAATTTTGTCCGCTGTGCGTGTTATATTCATATCGAACATTGCTGATAATATTTCCAGTAATGCTTCGGGTTCCCTGGCTTGGTAAATCCCCCCGATTTTACGGGAAGCGAGTTCGTCGTCCGCAATGTGGATGTGCACATCAAAGCGCTCGTTGATCTGCTCCACCACTTCGGCCAGGGTGGCATCGTCAAAATAAAATGTCTGTTCTTTCCAGGCGGTAATGGCCAGCGGCTCCTCTGGCGTGACTACCTTGAAGCTACCGTGGCTATCGGCAGTGAAGTAGTTACCGGGACTGAGATAAAGTTCCTGCCCGGCCGGGAGGTTTAGTTTTACCTTCCCCTTTGCCAAAAAGACCCTTTTGCCGCGCGCACTCGAAAATGCATTGAACTCGGTACCCAGCACCTCGATCCGGTAGCCGTCGCCCATGAGCACCTGAAAGCGCAGGTTATTCTTTTGGTGTGTTACCTTGAATTCTGCCTCACCGGTCAGCCACACCTGACGTACATCCTCCCCGAAACCGAACCTTGGCACTTTCAGTACAGAATTGGAGTTGAGCGTTACTTCGGTGCTATCGCTCAGAAAAAAGCTGGTGAAACGGTCGTGGGGCGATTCGATCGACCTATACATCAGCTCTGAATTGAATACGTACGCCAATGTAAGCGCTACTGAAGCAGCCATGAGGATCCCGATCCAGGGAATCAGGTTACGCGATTTTTTGCTGACCTGTACCAAATCTTCGGCGTGTTTTTCCTGAGCTACTCCTTGGTCCAAAAAAAGGTCGTATTTGCGCTGCGATTTTTCTGTGTCGATCAGGAGTTGGGGGTGGCACCGCTCCCATTCGTCGAGGCAGCGGTAATAATGCTCTTCGTTTTCACTGTCGTCAAGCCATTGCTCGATCAGCTTTCGTTGCAGGCATGAGGTCTTGCCTTCGAAAAAATCAAACAGTAGCTGCTTGGTTATCAATTCATTCATTGAGGCTGAATATAGGTCCAGATATCAGTATGTGGCAAAATTCTCATGGGTTGTCAAAGGAACGCGGGCAGCAGGATCGTCAAAAACCAGCTGTCTTTAAGGCCCGTGCGAAGTTTGATCAAAGCCCTGCTGACCAACCCTTCCACTGCTTTCGGGGTAATCTGCAGTTCCCGGGCGATCTCATCATATTTCTTCCCTTCAACCCTTTTCAGCAGATAAGCCTTGCGGCATTGCGGCGACAGCTCCTGGATGATACTTTCGACTTTAAGATAGAGCTCGGTGTATTGGAGTGCCTCATCCGGGTTGACGGTCTGGGCTACAGGAGAAATGGATTCGAGCGGATCGGTTTGCTGCAGGTTCCATCGCATGTAGTTATAAGTTCGGTGACGTACCGCCTTGTAGAGATAGGCACGGTAGGAACTGGTGACGTGTTCAAAAATCCTGTGCTCCCAGAAGACTTCGAAAAGTTCAGAAACGATATCCTCTGCTACTTGCTGCGAATGCACAAATCGTGCGGCGTGGCTGCATAACGTAACATAATACCGACGGAATAGCAACGAGCATCCCTCTTTGGGACTTGCCGCAAATGTTTCGCGCAACAGACGTTCGTCATCCGCTAGGACCGGGGTTTTCTCCCGGAAAGAAACAGGGCGTTGATTTTTGCCCCATGCATGATCTTCTGAATTGCCTGGTAATGGTGTTGTCATCCTGGGAACCGTTTGCTTGCCTTCTTAACAAGAAGACAAGTTTTTAACTGTTTTCCCTCGGCTAAACCTCACAATAATTGGAAAAAACTAATTTTTGAAAAATATTGTAATTAGTTATTATAATAATTCAAAATATAATAGCTGATTTTCTCTAAAATGGCAGAATAACAGGAAGTTGCTCAGGTTAGCAGCGAGGCATTTGATATGTTGCTCCCTTGGAAAATTACTAGGCTTTGGTGGTTGGGCGATAGCAAGGTGACGGAATTGAAGACATTTGTCATCAGAGATTAGAGAATTCGTAGCCACAGATCACCACAATTCGGCAATTAAGGAAATTTCGTTTAGGTTGAAATTGCACATGATAAATAATTGATCTATATTTCTTTCCCTACTGATAAACAATAGTCTGTTGGTGGTCAATCTGCCACGGAATCACGTGGCCAAGCCATCCGAATTCTCCAATGATGGATTTGTACTGGTTCCAAAGGCCGTATTGAGCGATAAAGTCATCGCCGATCAGCGTGATGCCGTCCCTCTCGTTAACAAAAAGGGAATGAAAAGGGTAATACTTTCCGCCGACTTTGACATCCATTGCAGACTTTACCGATTGTCATATTTTTGGAATGAAAATCATAACATTACTTGAAGTATCAGCCGGGAGTCTATTCGTGAAACGGTAAACGAATGGTCCTCGATTACCGGATCAGTTACGCTAATATGAAACGGATTACATTCGTTGTCTGATTCTTTTTCCTTATTCATATAGGATAGGGTTGTAATTCCTACATTGGGGATGTTTATTTTGTATTTGAATGCCCCCTTTTTGGTATCAAAAATGTGAAACACCAGAGCGCCATACATAGGTGAACCCGATCTATTTTCAATCATCCCGTGTTCTGAGGAGAGGTCTCCCAGCTCTGGGGTGATGGTTATCGTTGCAGGATCAATATTTTTTGACAAAAGAATGTTCTCTCCAGTTTTCCCATCGACAAATAATAGCCCCACCTGGGTAGGTGTTCGTTCACTAAGCACATCTTCGCAGGGATTTGGTTGTTTTGATTTCTGACACCCTGGCCCAAAACTTAGGGCAACCAGGAATACCAGAGTCACGTAATGACATTGCTTGGAAAGCAAAGGAGCTAGTCTTCTGTTTTTCATAGTGAATTTCTGTTAAAACAAGTAGTAATTTTCTCTACGGTTGTCATGCTGCGTATTTTCTAGTTGTTCTCTGCCTACGCCTGCGGTTGGGCATGCCTTTTTTAGCAAGCAAATCAGTACGTTGCGGTGAACCGAAGTTATTGTTGCCGAAGCATTAGTTTTAGTAAATCAGTTTCTTACCGGTATTATTGTCACCTTCCGCAACGGATCGATTAAAGCTATCGTTAGTGGTAAGCCGAGCTTCATGTTGTAGTAGCTAGCTTGTTGATATTTTCAAACTTTGCTTTAGCTTGTGTATGTTTTCCAACTTTGGTTTTCTTTTGGTTCTGCAAATCCCGCTGTATTGTCAACTAATGGAGTTCGGGCCTGTCAGGCTTGAGTATATGTTCGTTTAATTCCTCTAGACTTGCTCATTCGACGACTCTACTAACCTTCCAAAACCAACCAGGATAACCTTTAATTACGGTTTGCCCTATTCTCTTCATCACTTTTTTTACTTGCCGGTGCCTTGTAGGTTGAACTTCCAAAGTTATAGGTCAGGCTGAATACCAAGCGATGCGTACCGTAATAATGATAAAAGTCATTGTCGATAATAGTCTTCTCCCGGAAAATGAGCCGTCTTCGGCCTGTATGAAAAGCGTCGTACAAAGTTAGCTTGGAATTAACCCTATTCTTGAGCCAGGACTTTTGAAGTCCGAGATCAAAAGTATAAGCGGGCGCAAAAATGTAAAGGCCGTTACCACTTTTGGATTCATAATTGTAGCTTAAATCCAGCAACCAGTTTTTGAAACTGAATACCTGATTGCCATTGACGGTGTAATTGAATATGCCGATGTTGTAGGTCTAACCCAAATATGGCCTAAGTTCCCTGTTAAAATAAAGGCCAATGTTGTTATTGACTCGCCACCATTTCCTTACAGTTAATGGCATGCTTGCCTGGATATTAGCAAAATTCCTGTATGGCAAATTAGTGCCCAGATAGGCCAAAATATTTGTCACCGGATCGTATTCCGGGTACCGTACCATGGGATCTTTTTCTCGACCCGCATTTAATGAAGCATGAAAATTCCTAATGGTATAGGACAGGGAAAAAAGCTCAGTCGTGGACGGTTGAAGATAAGGATTTCCGATCCAATAGTTTCGCGGACTCAGATAGAAACGGAACGGGTTCAGTGCTTCGAAGGTCGGCCTGGTGAGGCGGCGGCTGTAAGTGAATGCCAACTGGTGACTATTTTCGATTTCATTGGTAAAATTAAGGCTTGGTAGCCATTTTAAGTATTTTTTTTCGGTAACGGCAGCATCTGTTATTGAATTTGCAAGGTTGCTTGTTTGTTCTGTTGTTATACTCAGGCTATAATTAAATTTGTCTCGATGCCCGCTGTAAGAAAAGTAAGCCGCGGCAATACGTTCCTGATAGCGGAACAGATTACTGCGCCTGGGATCGGGGATGAATACATCATTGCTCAGTGTATCGTAGCGAAGATTGTTCCTGGTGGTCGTATAGGCAAATTTGCCGCCAAATTCCAATTTCCCTCGTTTTATATTTTGTGTATAATCTGCCTGGGCGGCACGGATCATTACATTGTTTCTTGCAATGGTTTTCCAATAATCGGTTAATTGATTACCAGGCACTTTTCGGTTTTGAATATCCTCGGTTTGCCGGTTGTCTATCTGTGCGAGTGCGGTAGCCACATGCAGTTCGCTGTTCTTGAAGCTTACATCGTAATTTAGTCCGCCGCTGTAATTATGCTGCTTTGGCAGAGCGTTGTTTTCGCTTGTGATCGCTGAAACGGTTTTCGCAAAATCATAGGTTTGTGTAATCAGCTGGTTGCCTGTGACAGCATTCCGGCCAATTTGGTAAGTCCTCACATAGGCCTCAAGGTTATGTCCCTTCAGTATCTGGTAACCAACTCTTGCCTGTATATTTAAGTTACGATTGAACGTGATAGTCCTGGTATCAGTGGTCATGGCATTGGAATCGGACAGGTATTGCAGCGCATGATATTTATAGAAAGTGCTGCCGGTGGTTTGTCCAAGGTTAAGATCATAGACAAAGCTGTTTGTTTTGAAAGTAAGAGCAAGGGTATTGTCCAACAGGCTGTACAAGTTTCGTTGGAATCGGATATTATAACTCCCCCTAAGCCCCAGGGCCTGATTTCTTTTGAGTTTAACATCGATGATGCCCTGATACTCGCCATCATATTTTGACGATGGCTGGTTGATCTGCTCAACGGATTCGATCATATCGGGCGAAAGGCTACTTAAATAGACCCGAATTTCGTCCCGGTTCATGTTTACAGGTTTGCCATCTACGAAAAGCGTTGGAGTTGCCCTGCTTGCCAATAGCATTGTTCCATCGGGATTAATTTGAAGGCCCAGAAGTTTTCTGAACACATCCAGTAAACTGGCATCTGCCTTAAAAAATGGGTTGCCGGCAACACCAATTTTTACCTGGCCATTTCGTATCTCGAAATTAGGCCGCTCGCCTTTGACTGTAACTTCTTTGAGCAGGCTGATATCTTCCGTCATTAGAATAGTACCCAAATTCAAGATGTTAGTGCCGTTTTCGTTTAGCAGGATTTCCTTTTGAATGTTCTTATAGCCTATACAGCTGGCCGACAATACGTATTTGCCGTGCGGTGTTTCTCGGAATTCAAATATCCCTGCTGTATCGCTAAGTGCATATTTAATTTGGCTTGATAAGTCCTGGGCGGCTAATGCCAGATTACCAAGGGGAATACTTTGTCCGGTTTTCCCATCCACCAGTTTTCCAGTGATAGTTTGTGCTTGTAGACAAAGGCTTGCAATCGAGCAGAGGTATGATAACAAAAACTTCAATCCCATTTTCGCTTTTTTGGATTTTGTAGAATGGCTCAAAACTAGCGCAGGTGATTCAGAAGGACGTTTTAATTCTCAGATTCAGGAGTACGGAATTATAAACCAGTACCAAAACTTATGCAGATGACCCAGGGGCTACTGTGCTCTGTAAAGTGTAGGGGTCGTATTTTTATGTTTTTTAAACGCAGCGTAGAAAGTTGATTTTGAATTGAAACCAACTTCGTAGCCGATTGCTTCAAGTTTCATGCCCCGGTCGCGGGCCATCAATTCACAAACCTCGTTTATTCGGTATTCGTTAACGTATACAGCAAAGCTTCTAGCCATGTTATCATTGAGTAACTGCGAGAGCTGATGGCCTGAAATATTGATCTTTGCCGCTAGTTCGTTTAATTTAAGATCCGGATTTTTATAAAGCTGCTGTTCTGTCATGATCTTATGGAGCCTGGCTGTAAGCGAAAGTGCATGCTCCTCGATAATTTTCTTATTACCGTACCGCTCAGCATCCTCATTGCCCAGGAACGCGGTATCGGATTTCCTTCTGTTTACAAAAAGGGGGATGTTTAGATAGATCAGCAGCGAAAAAAAGACTGCCCCGCTGATATAGATATAATTGGAAGAAGTGAAGAAAACAATCAGGTAGGCAGCCAAAATAACGGCATTTGTCGCAAAGATGGATAGTATTGGCTTTTCGCTTGGAGACAACTTTTCGCCGGATAAGAATAACTTAGCAAAAACACTTCGCAGCTCCCAACCTGTAAAGGCAAAATAAACGACCCATTGTCCATATATGATATGTACAATATAATGGTTCCAATCCCATGGGTGACTCTGGTACGGAACCATTAAGCCAACGATCACAATGAGTACAAACCAAAAACAAAACGTGTATTTCCAGGTGACCGGCGTTTTTTGAAGCTGCACCAATGCTGCCTTCGTAAAATAATACAGGGAGGGACCAATAAAAAAGCAGCCCGACAGGCCAATCTGCAAATAGATACGGGGCGACTCCGGATGAAAATAAGACAAAATTGCTTTACCGATCCTAATGCTGAGCGCCAATAGCGAAAAACCCAGGAAATACGACGAAGACGTTTTTTCCGCCTTTCTTCTTCAGGTTCATGGCCTTTTCCACCTTCCGGCCATACATCTCAAAAGCCCAGGAAGGGTTTCGCACGTCGCATATCACGAGGTAGTGCAGCTTTGCGGTCACCGAGTCGGCAGCAATGCCCCCATAAAGTATAACGATCTGCGCCAATTCCTTCCGCGAATACCTCGAGGACTCTCCGGTGAAACAGAACGAGTATTCCTGGATCAGGATCGAAACCTGCTGCTCTGACAGCTTTACAGGAATGGCGGCCCTGTGCTGCTTGACCAGCTTGATGGAGCTTACTGAATGACAGAATGTAAGCAGTTCACTGTGCTCGTCTGCAGATAGTTGGCGTTCGGCCCGGATGCACTCAATTGCGGGCAATAGAGTATCAAACGGCCATGTTTTAAACAATCACGCATTTTCGTAAGACCAGTTTCCGAGAGCGGCGAGTTCTTCGATATTGATCGTTTGGTCCGCCGAAATCCCCGCCAGAAACCCGCCGAGCTGTTGCGTGGAAGAGGTGATCACATCATAATAAGTATTCCGGTTGCAATCCAGGTAATTCCTGCAAAGTCAGATCAGGCCCTTGGCCTCTTCGGTCGTCGCAACGCCATCGCTGATAATTGAATTAATCTTGGTGATAAACTTGTTGTATGGAGCCTTCGCCTGTAAGCTGGAAACGGAGTCGATCCATGCACGAAGCAAATCAATTTCGCTGTCATTGATGTGACCATCAGCCTGAATGCCGACAATCAGCCCGTAAAGCGTATTCAAATCTTTATGAACCTGAGCTGGCCCACAGAATTGACGGAACGATCCGCTATCGTATTGGTCGAAATGGGAGGTGCTGAGCATTTTGGAGGTTGAGCTAGGTTTACTTTTAGGGTAAAGTAATCGATGTAACCATTCTAATCCGTTTTCCCTGGGAATTGAGGAAACGGTATGTGAGTGTCCTGGTTTGCTGTTTTACGAGCGGATCCGGCCGTTGTGCTTATCACTGTGGTGTGGCTGATCACAGGTGGAATCAGAAATTGGACTGGTCGACCGGAATACTCCGTTGGACAGATCATAAAGTAGTTTTGACTGCCGTCACTCCAATAGGATACCGTTACAACACACCCAAAACATCTTTAAGCGTATCTTAAGAAATTGTTAAGGGAATTTTTAGTAAATCATGCTTTACTTAGCGGTTGTGGTAAAGAATAACCGGGCCTATATGGGGGCACTATCTGAAAAATGGAAGTTTATGAGAATCCTCATTATTGAAGACGAAAAGGGTATCCTGAATTTTCTCAAGCAAGGCTTAGAGGAAGAATCATATGCGGTGGATACTGCGGCGGAGGGGAAATCGGGCCTGGATATGGCCCTCACTGGAAATTATGATCTGCTGCTGATAGACTGGATGCTTCCTGGCAAAAGCGGCGTGGAAATCTGCCGGGAATTCAGAAAACATTTTGCCAAAACGCCGGTTATATTTCTTACTGCCCGTGACACCGTACAGGATACTATTTTCGGATTGCAAGCCGGTGCCAATGACTACATAAAAAAACCGTTCAGTTTTGACGAACTTCTGGAGAGGATCAAGGTACAGCTGCGGCCTGTCTCGGGTGAACAAGCTGAATTCACCCTCGGCCCGATCCGGATCGACACCCATTCGCACCAGGTATTCAAAGGAGATGAAGAAATAAAACTGACGCAAAAGGAATTCGGATTGCTTGAATTTCTTTTAAGAAACAAAGGGAAAGTTTGCCGTCGGACGCGGATCATCGAGAGCGTCTGGGACATTCATTTTGAGTACAACACCGGGATCATTGACGTATATATCAACTCCTTAAGAAAAAAACTTAAACTGGCCAAAGAAGAAGATTACATCCAGACCGTCCGTGGCATGGGTTACATTGCAAAAGAGATCGGACAACCCATATCATGATTACTTCCTACAAGAATAAGATTGCGTCCAACTTCACGCTCAGCACGGCACTTTTGGTGGCGGTCATTTTTCTGGTCATTTATTATGTAGTCCGTATCGCTGTTTTTAGCGGGTTGCAAAAAGATATCACATTTGAAGCAGACAAACATTTTTATGAGGTAGGGGTAAAGGATGGCGCGCCTTTCATAGCCGATAAAGCCGAATGGTTTGAAAGAGAGCACCAGGAGCTGGAAGTCAATCCGGTATTTGTCCAGATTACAGATCGCCAAGGCAGGGTTATTGAAAAGTCGCCGAACCTGAAACAGGATGCTCTAACGGCTGATTTATCCCAGGAGAACAAAGTTTTTTTTCGGAGTAAGCTGAAAGGGCTATCTATTGCACAAATTCAGCTAGCACTAAAAGAAAGGGATAAAATCGCCGGATACCTGGTGGTTGCCCTTCCGATCGAGGAGTCGGAGCGGGTTTTAGGCACGCTGAAAAATGTGCTGCTCATTGCTTTTCCCATCGTGCTACTGGTGCTGTTCTTTGTGACGAGGTTCATTGCGGGCAAGAGCATCCAGCCTGTACTGAGTGTGATTGATACTGCGGGCAAAATTACCAACGAAAATCTGGCGGCCCGTATACCACTTCCGCCAGGCAAAGACGAACTTGGGAAATTGGTGATTACGATCAACGACCTGCTGGACCGCATAGAAAATGCAGTGCACCGGGAAAAACAATTTACTTCCGATGCATCGCACGAATTGCGTACCCCGCTGGCAGTGATCAAGGGAACGCTGGAGGTTCTGATCCGTAAACCGCGATCAGCCCAGGAATATGTCGGGAAGGTAGCATATTGTATTAAAGAGATCGACAGGATCAGTTATCTGGTGGACCAGCTATTGCTTCTGGCCCGGTTTGAGAGCCAGAAAAAGGCGCTGGATGCGCAGGCTATTGACCTTTCGGAGTTGACAGCCACCATCCTGCAAAGGCAACAGGATCAGATTCTTGCCAAAGGCCTTTCGGTTGAACTGGAAGCCGGGGAGCATTATGATGTATGCAGTGATCCATACATGGTCGATATCATTATTGAAAACCTCATTTCAAATGCCGTTAAATATTCTCATCCTCATGAAAGGATTAGAATTGAGATAAAGAAAATGAATGCCGAAATCATTTATTCGGTGATTGACCGGGGGATCGGCATTGCTCCCGAGGAAATCCCAAAAATACAGGAGCCCTTTTATCGCTCCCATCCTTTGCAACACCCGCATATCACAGGAAATGGTTTGGGACTTTCTATTGTGAAAAGAATGTGTGAACTGCTGGTGATCCGGTTCGAAATTGAAAGCCATCCGGATGAGCATGGAACCACAGCCAGGCTGACTTTTCAGTCTTAAGCAAACCTTAAGATTTCCTTGAGAATAACCTAAGAATGCCCGCTTTACTTTTGACTGGTCTTTGAGACCAAGCAATTTTAAACAAATACATTCTTATGAGCTTTGAGAAAAATGCTGCCAATGTTAGCCGCCACGATTTTTTGAGGCAGTTGGGCTTCGCCGGATCGGCTCTGGCTGCGGTCTATTTTGCCGGAACGCTTGAATCCTGCACCAATGACAGGGTCAGCCCGGAACCTAACAACCTGACCCTGAATTTGAATGACGCGGCCAACGCCGCCCTGAAAAAAAATGGAGGATATGTGATCAGGGAGGGCGTCGTAATCGCCAGGAGCAACACAGGGGCATATATTGCTGCCACCCTCACATGTAGCCATGAGGGTAAAAACGAGATCACCTATCAGACAGACCATTTTTATTGCACTGCACACGGGGCCAAATACGACAATACCGGAAAGGGCCTGAACAGTGAAGGGAAAAAAGGGATCAGGGTATATACCACAAGCCTGACAGACAATATTTTGACCATCACTGCCTAACCTTGATCAGCATGAAAATAAGCTTAGCTATCGCGATGGCCATGATCTGCTCATGCGCCTTCGCACAAGACGACCTGCTGAAAGAACTGGATCAGGTTCAGGATTCGGTGACGACTTACAGCGCCGCCACCTTCAAAGGCACCCGTATCATTAACGGGCATTCGGTGGAGACGGTTGGCAAAAACAATATGGACTTCATTATTTCTCACCGGTTCGGCGCAGTTAATTCAGGCGCGAATAACTTTTTCGGGTTGGACGAATCACAGATCAGACTTGCCCTGGAATATGGTGTGACGGACCGTCTGATGGTGGGGATCGGCAGGAGCAGTTATCAGAAAACGATTGATGTTTTTGCCAAATACCGCTTGTTAAGACAGTCTTCGGGGTTCAGAAATATGCCGGTATCCGTGACACTTTTCGTCAGTGATGCCCATAATTCCAGCACATCCACCACGGACCTTCCGTTCTACACGATTGCCCAGCGGCAAACTTACACCTTTCAGGCGCTGATTGCCCGCAAGTTTGGCGAGGAACTTTCCCTGCAACTCTCGCCCACGGTCATGCACCGGAATTTGGCTGAGAACCAGATAGACGCAAACAACCTGTACGCATTGGGAATGGGTGGGCGCTACAAACTAACCAAACGGACATCGTTTAATGTCGAATACTGGTATACCCCGAAAACTTTTGCCGGTACCACCCAGAGAGACCCCAGGTTCACCAACACGCTCTCACTGGGCTTTGATATCGAAACCGGCGGGCACGTATTTCAGTTGCACCTGACGAATTCGAGGGGTATGATCGAAAAACAGTTTATCGGGCAAACTACGGGCAAGTGGAGCAGCGGGGATATTTTCTACGGATTTAACGTATCGCGCACATTCAGTTTTGACAAAAGTAAAAAAGGCAAATCAAGTGGATACTAAAACTTTCAAACTGATGCTGGCAATGATGATGAGCCAGTTGCTGGCCGTCACCTGTTTCGGCCAGCTGTATAGTACCAAAACCGGTGAAACCAGTTTCTTCTCGGAAACACCGCTGGAGAATATCTCGGCCGTGAATAAACAGGTTTTAGTATTGCTCAATACGGCAAACGGTGAGATTGCCATTAAAATGCAGCAACGGGGATTTCATTTTCCTAATAAACTCATGGAAGAGCATTTCAATGAAAATTACATGGAAACCGGGAAGTATCCATCCGCAGTTTTTACAGGAAAAATCAAAGAAACGGTTGATTACAGCAAGGACGGTATATATCCTGTCCATGCGGATGGCGTGCTGGACATGCATGGCGTCAGGCAAAACCGTAGCCTAAAAGGCCAGATGGTGATCAGCGGCGGACAAATTATCCTGACTTCGGATTTCGACGTGAAGCTGGCAGACCATCAAATTGAAGTACCAAAGCTGGTGATTGCCAAGATCGCAGAAACGATTGCAGTAAAAAACAAATTTATTCTTGTGCTTAAAAAGACCTGATGCGATCACCAAATTTGTAAATATGGTATAAATGAATTGTTATGCTCAATAAAATTATCGCGTTTTCTGTAAATAACAAGCTCATTGTAGGCTTGCTTATATTGGCATGGATAGGCTACGGAAGCTATGAGCTCACCCGGCTGCCCATTGATGCCGTGCCGGATATTACCAACAACCAGGTGCAGGTGATCACCATTGCACCTTCCTTCGGGGCTACTGATATCGAAAGACTGGTTACTTTTCCCATCGAGCAGGCCAACAACAATATCTCCGGCTTGAAGGAAATTCGCAGTTTTTCCCGCTTTGGATTATCATTGGTAACCATCGTCTTTGAGGACAATGTGGATATTTACTGGGCCAGGCAGCAGGTTTCGGAGCGGCTTTTGAAAGTACAGAATGAAATACCAAAGGGAATCGGGACGCCCGAGCTTGGGCCGATCAGTACCGGACTGGGTGAAATTTACCAATATGTGGTGCGCCCGAAAGAAGGTTATGAGCATCGGTACAATGAAATGGATTTGCGCACCATTCAGGACTGGATCGTGCGCCGCCAGTTATTGGGTGTGAAGGGCGTGGCGGAAGTAAGCAGCTTTGGTGGTAAACTAAAACAGTTTTCTATCGAGATCGACCCGCAAAAGCTTTTATCACACGGAATTACGATTAATGAAGTTTTTACGGCATTAGAAAATAATAATCAGAATACCGGTGGGGCGTACATTGAAAAGGGGCCCACGGTGCTTTACATCAGGAGTGAAGGACTGGTAGAGAACCTGGAAGATATTAAAAACATATCTGTCAAGTCTCTGGCCGACGGTCAGCCTTTGTTTATCAGGGACGTTGCCGATGTCAAAACCAGTTTCGCAACGCGGTACGGGGCAATGACTTATAATGACAAAGGTGAGGTTTCCGGGGCGGTGGTCATGATGCTTAAGGGTGCTAATAGCAGCGAGGTAATTAAAAACGTTAAAGAGCGCATCGTTCAGATCCAGGAAACACTGCCGGAAGGTGTGGTGATAGAGTCTTTTCTGGACAGGACAAAAATGGTGAATAATGCCATTGGTACAGTGGAGAAAAATCTGCTGGAAGGTGCTCTGATCGTGGTTTTTGTACTTGTTTTGTTTTTAGGCAATTTCAGGGCCGGGTTGCTCGTGGCGTCGGTCATTCCGCTTGCAATGCTGTTCGCAGTAATGATGATGAATACCTTTGGCGTGAGCGGAAATCTGATGAGCCTGGGTGCGCTTGACTTCGGTTTGATTGTTGACGGTGCTGTCATTATCGTAGAAGCGGTGATGCACCAGATCAGGCACAATAAAAGATTCGCTGGACTGGCCGGTATCAGTCAGCAGCAAATGGATGAAGAAGTCAACGAATCCGCGGACCGGATGATGAACAGCGCTGTTTTTGGCCAGGTGATCATCCTGATCGTATACCTGCCAATTTTTACCCTGGAAGGTATTGAGGGCAAAATGTTCAAGCCCATGGCGCAAACTGTTGCATTTGCCTTGCTGGGTGCATTCATCCTTTCGCTCACTTATATTCCAATGATGAGCGCGATATTTTTAAGCAAAAAAATAAAAACACAGCCCGGATTTTCCAACAGAGTTATCGACAGCCTCGCCAGGAAATACCGCCGTGCGCTGGAAGGTGCAATCCGGCATTCCGGGGTGATCTTGCTCTCCGTGCTGGTATTGTTTGCATCTGCGGTGTACCTGCTTACTACACTGGGGGGTGAGTTTATTCCGGCTCTGGAAGAAGGTGATTTTGCGGTGGACACCCGCGTACTTACGGGAAGCAGCCTGACGACGACGATTGAAAACACGCAGAAGGCGGCGTATATCTTAAAAACACGGTTTCCGGAGGTATTAAAAGTAGTTACCAAAATAGGAAGCGGCGAGGTTCCGACGGATCCGATGCCGATGGAAGCCAGCGACATGATGGTGATTTTAAAAGATAAAAAAGATTGGACGTCCGCTAAGACTTTCCCTGAACTATCTGAAAAGATGGGTGAAGCGCTTCGGGAAGTACCGGGTATCACGGCTGGCTTTCAGTTTCCTGTGCAGATGCGTTTTAATGAATTGATGACCGGAGCCCGCCAGGACGTGGTTTGTAAAATTTTTGGCGAAGACCTGGATACGCTGGCGCTTTACGCTAAAAAGCTGGGGATATTGGTGAATCAGTTGGAAGGTACAAGAAATTTATATGTGGAGGCTGTTTCTGGCATGCCGCAGATTACGATTCGTTATAATCGCAATACCTTGGCGCAGTATGGGCTGGATATTTCGGCGGTTAACAGAACCGTTAACACCGCACTGGCAGGACAAAGTACCGGAATGGTATTCGAAGGCGAAAAGCGCTTTGACCTGGTAGTCAGGCTTAGCGGCGAACGTAAGAAAAACCTGGAAGATATCCGTAACCTGTTGGTTGCCACGCCAAAGGGGACACAGGTCCCGCTCAGTCAGTTTGCAGATGTTAAAATTCAGAACGGACCAAATCAGATCCAGCGGGAAGATGCAAAGCGGCGGATCGTGGTTGGGTTTAACATAACCGGCCGGGACGTGCAAACCATTGTCAACGAACTGCAGACAAAAGTGGGACAAAGCCTGAAACTTCCCACTGGCTATTATATCACCTACGGAGGATCTTTTGAAAACCTGAATGCCGCCAAACAACGGCTGATGATCGCTGTGCCGGTTTCGTTACTGCTTATTTTTGTGCTTTTGTTTTTTGCATTCAACTCGGTAAAGGACGGATTATTGATTTATTCGGCGATACCATTGTCTGCCATAGGAGGTATATTCTTTCTGGTCATACGTGGTATGCCATTCAGTATCAGCGCGGGAGTCGGATTCATCGCTCTTTTTGGCGTGGCGGTGTTAAACGGCATTGTGCTGGTGGCGGAATTCAACCGGATCAGGACGGAGGAACAAAAAGATATAAAACAAGCGATCCTGGAAGGAACCCAGCATCGACTCCGGCCGGTATTGATGACCGCTTTTGTAGCTTCACTAGGTTTTTTTCCGATGGCTATTAGCAATGGGGCCGGTGCAGAGGTGCAGCGCCCGCTTGCTACGGTGGTTATAGGCGGACTTTTGGTCGCCACTTTCTTAACCCTTTTTGTACTTCCGGTTTTATATCTCTTTTTTGATGGTTTTAAATTCAGAATGAAGCGAAGGTCAAATCTTGCGGTGTGGCTTATCCCGGCCCTGGTGATGCTGGGTAACGCAGATGGTTTAGCACAAACCAGACTGAACCTAAAAACCGCCACAGACATTGCTTTGGCCAATAATCAGAATCTGAAAGCGGAAAAGCTCAAGACCGAATATCAGAAATCATTGATGAAAACGGCGGTGGTATTACCGCAAACCGGATTTCAGATGGAAGCCGGACAGATCAACAGTTTTTATACAGATACGCGGTTTAACATTACACAGTCATTTAGCCTTCCAGTAGTTTATACAAGACAGAAAGCACTTTTGCAAAACGAGCTCTCTGCCAGTGTTTTGAACGTGGCGGTCAGGGAAAGTGAGCTGAAAAGGAATGTTGCGCAGGTATACTATCTGTTTTTGTACCAAAAGAAAAAGGAAGAATTGCTGATCTGGCTGGATAGTCTTTACACCGGTTTTCACAAAAGGGCGCAGGAGCGGTTTGAAAAAGGGGAAACTGATGTGCTGGAAAAAACAACGGCGGAAACCCAGCTGGCAGAAATTCAGATGCAGAGGCTGCAACTTGAATCTGACCTGAATTTGGCCCGGCTGCAATTTGAGTTATTGCTCAATACAACCGGGAACCCGGAGCCGGAACCTACTGCTAACCTCTACCATTTCGTTGCAGTTTCGGATTCAGTTCATGTTGACGACCATCCGCAGATGCGTTTACTGATGCAGCAGCAACAAATTGCAGAAGCCGGTATAGCGGCGGAGAAAGCCAAGCTTTTGCCTCAGCTCAATGTCGGATACAATAATATGAGCATGCGTGGCATGGGGGCGGATGGTAAGTCGTACACTGCTTCCCAAAGGTTTCAGTCGGCACAATTAGGTGTAGGCATTCCAATTTTTGCTGGTGCGCAGAAGGCGCGCATCCGTGGTGCCCGGATTAATCAGGATATCAGCCGGGAAAACTACAGGGCAGGTAGTCAAATGTTGAAATCACAGTACCTATCCACGCTGGTTCAATACCGTAAATGCCTGACGGCAGTACAGTATTATGAAACGAGCGGCCTCAAAAATGCAGTTCTGATCACCTCAACGGCAAACCAGCAACTGGCGGGCGGCAATATCAATTACCTGCAATGGGTACAGCTGATCAACCATGCCGCATCCATCCGGAGCGCGTATCTGGATGCAGTGATGAACCTGAACAGCAATGCCATTGCGCTTGATTACTACCTTCAAAACTAACTTTGCAAAGATGAGATATCTGACATATAGTATGCTTCTTGGTCTTTTTCTATCCTGTTCCAACAAGGAAGAAAACGGGGCGGTAACAACGGAAAAAACGGTCGAAACAAACATATCATCGTTAACTGACAAACAGGTTCGGAATGCCGGCATTACCACTGCATTGCCAGTTAAACAGCAGATTTCCTCGGTATTGAAACTGAATGGGAAAATTGATGTTCCGCCTCAGAATATTGTATCGATCAGTGTACCGTTGGGCGGGTATCTCAAAACCACCCGGCTATTACCCGGTACCCGTGTAAAAAAAGGAGAGGTGCTGGCGGTGATGGAAGACCAGCAGTACATTCAGCTACAGCAGGATTACCTGACAGGAATGGCCAGGCTCGCGTATCTTGAAAATGATTATTTGCGGCAGAAAAGTTTAAATAAGAGTAAGTCCAGCAGCGACAAGGCATTCCAGCAGGCAGAATCTGACTATCAGAGTCAGCAGGTGATAACGAATTCGTTGTCTGAGAAATTAAAACTGGCGGGTATTAATCCGCAGCAGCTTACAAAAGATAATATTTCCAGGAGCGTCAGCATTCACTCCCCGATCAATGGATATGTTTCAAAGGTTAATGTCAATATTGGCAGGTATGTTTCGCCGACCGAGGTGCTTTTTGAACTGATTAATCCAACGGATATACATCTGGCGCTCAAAGTTTTTGAAAAGGATTTAGGCAAAATCAAAATTGGCCAGCATATCCTGGCTTACAACAACAATGCCCCCGACAAAAAATACCCGTGTACGATCATTCTGATCAGCAAGGATTTATCGCCGGAAAGGACGGCCGAAGTACATTCGCATTTTGAAAGTTATGAGCCGGAGCTTTTGCCCGGCATGTTTATGAACGCCGACATCCAGCTCGATAGCCGTACGGTACTGGCGCTGCCGGACGATGCCATTGTTACCTATGAGGACCAGCAGTACCTGTTTGTTCCGAAAGGAAAAAATAACTTTGAGATGAAACCGGTAAAGACCGGCACATCAGAAAACGGTTTAACAGAAATCATCTCGAACGAAAAACTGGAAAATCAGCAATGTGTGGTCAAAGGGGCTTACTCACTTCTGATGTCGTTGAAAAATAAGTCGGAGGAATAGGGTAAATCAAATTAACTTAGGGTTGATATCTATCTAACCTCATCCATCATGGTAAATCTCAAAAACATCCAGACTGAAATTGACGCAAGTTTTCTCTACGGAATACTGGCCCGGCATGAGGAAGATGAAAATGTGGCCAGTGTTTTTCGGCAGATGAGCGAGATCGAACATGGGCACGCACTGGCGTTCATGGCTAAGCATGAAATGGATATTTCGAAGTTACCTGCGCCTTCTGCCAGAGCAAAGATCCTGAATTGGATCGGGAAAATTTTTGGCTACGACTATATTCTGGGTGTGATGCTGGATACGGAAAAGAGCATTTCGAGCTCGGTGGTCAGCGCAAGAAATAAGTATAAAGCAACCGGTTCCGTTTCGGATACGGCGCACGTGGCGATTTTGAAAAATATTCTGGACAACAATACCAAAGTTGCGGGATCCACATTTACGCGTTTCGAAAAGCGACATCGATCTGTGGGAGGTAATGCGTTGCGTGCGGCGGTATTAGGTGGAAACGACGGGCTTGTTTCAAATTTTAGCCTCGTGATGGGCATTGCGGGCGCGGCGATCGGGCAGAAAGAAACCCTGCTCACAGGACTTGCAGGCCTGCTTGCGGGAGCTTTATCAATGGCTTTGGGTGAGTGGATTTCGGTGAAGAGCTCTCAGGAACTCAGCGAAAACCAAATGCAACTGGAAATGGACGAACTGGAAACTAATCCTGCGGGTGAAGAGGTTGAAATAGCGCTCATTTATCAGGCCAAAGGCATTCCGCAGGATCAGGCCAAAAAAATGGCTCGCGAGATGATGTCAGATAAGGACAACGCCATGACATTCCTTACCAAAGAAGAGCTGGGTATCAACACGGAAGACTTGAAAGGGTCCGCCATGGAAGCCGCTGTGACTTCGTTTGTGCTGTTTTCAGTGGGTGCGATTATCCCGGTTGTACCATTTTTCTTTTTAAGCGGGACGACGGCGATTGTGGCCAGTGCCGTTTTTAGCGCGGTCGGCCTATTTCTCATCGGATCGGCCATCACATTATTTACAGGCAGAAGTGTCTGGTATTCTGGCGTCAGACAGGTCATTTTCGGGCTCGCAGCCGCAGCGATTACCTTTGGGATAGGAAAGTTAATTGGCGTTTCAGTAGCGGGCTGAACAAGATTCTACTTTATAATTATCTCTCCAAATTAAAAACAACCACAATTCGGTTCAAAAACCGGTATGGCCCATACTCTACCAATCACTTTGAGATCTTTCTGTCCCGATTTTACACAGTGATTTGAGCCTGTTGCCCTTAACCTTTTTGCTGTTCAGGCAGATCACCGGATGATAAAATTACCCAGTTTGAGGAGCAACTTACCCTGCAGTGAACCAGAAATTGGAGCGATTTATAGCTCATACCGTTGCGATATACTTTGCATTGATCAGCAAGAGCAAGGTGCGGTCGGCTTTTGCATCCTCGTAGTTCTCCCTGATTAGTTCCTTGATACGGTCGTTGTGTATCTTTACGGATGCCATTTCTAAAATCTGGAACGATGCCATTTCAATGCTTTCGATATTGTGCAGGTAGAATAGGATAGACATATCCCTGAGTTCCAGATTTTCACCATTGCGCCTGATATCCTCAAATGCGTCCTCAACCAGCCCTTTCAGCCCCTTGGAGTCAATTTCCGAGAACTCTGCCGGCAGTATTGCATAGATCTCGTCCATCCTTTCAATCTGTTTTTTTACACTTTCGACTGTTTCGATCATTGCTGTGCGAATATCTTTAAAGTGCGACTCGTCCATGATTTCAGGGAGTTCTGCTACCAGTAAGGTCTTGGCGGCGTACACTTTATTGAGGTGGTGGATGAAAAATTTCTCCAGGTCTTCGCGATCGAGGTTCATAGGGGCTATCGTTAAAAAACAGGATCTAGGACAGAAATTTATCTACATGAAACAACAGGCTTGATATGTCGAATGGTTTGGGCAAATACATATCCGCGCCGCAGTCGTTTGCAATTGCCTTGAGGTTATATTCTCCGGAACATAAAATGACGGGAACGTTTCTTATTTGTTGATCAGCTTTTAATTCTCTACAAATTTGAGAGCCGGACCGCAGGGATCCCCGTATCGTGACGTCCATCACGATCAGGTCGGGATTCAGTTCCCTGATATACTCAATTTCCAGCTCAGTCCGGGAGAAAGTAAGATTGTATCCGGTATCACGGAAAACAATCTTCAGTAACTCGATAATATCCGGCTCATCTTCAACAATCAGTATCTTCTTGCTCATTCACTTGACTTGAAGGGTATACAGGTCTTTATCAATTCCTGTGCCAAGAATGGATTTGGGAAGTGCTGCAATGCTCATTTTCGAGACACTCTAGAAATAATAGTTGATAATCTATACCTATATAGAAATATATCTATTATTAGCTTAGCTAAAATTTTTACATCATGTAGAAGAAATCACGCCAATTTCCGAATTTTAAGGGCGGTTACGGCAGGTTGTGATGGATTGGCGCACTTATTAGGGTAGAGTGATATAACCCGTTATAGTTTAAAACCTCTGTGAAATGGTTCTTGCGGTGATTTGCATTCTGTTATTCTTACTGATTGTTTTGCTAAGAGCATTGCCTCGGATTTTGATTGACAGAGGTAAATTATCCTTGTGTACACATGACACCTGGTATCATCTCATGCTGGCCGAGGAGATAAGGCAAAATGGGTATAAACTTCCCAGTAAGATATCCAGGTTTTTGTTGTCCGAAAGCATTACCTATCCTCCCTTATTTCATGTGCTCCTGTCTTGCCTCAACAAAAGGCATAGAACCGCGATCGAACCTTTCACGGGCGGACTGCTGGACGGCCTTGTTGGCGTCTGCCTATTTTTCATTGCACATGAGTGGGGCAACCTCGGTGTAAGCATTTCTGTTTTGTCAGCACTGCTGTTTGTTTTCTCACCCTATTCGCTGGGCTTGAATTTTAGCCCGCGTGCCACACTGGGTACACCCAGAGTATTTGGCCAGTTTTTGTTTTTTCTGGCTGTTCTGATGTTGCTGCTATACCTGGATACAGGTTTTTATTACTATGGCTCTGCGGCAGTTGTGCTTGGCGGCCTTATTTTCCTGTCAAGTATGTTTTCTAGCCAGGCCTTTGCTTTCGTGTTGGTAATTTGGTCTCTTCTGCTGGTATCCGTTGTTCCATTGGTTGTATTACTCAGTAGTTATTTACTCTCCCTGCTGGTTTCCAGGGGTTATTCCTGGCACATAACAAAAGGGCACGTCCAGCATCTCACGATTATGGCGAAGACGTTCTGGAAGGGGAGGTTTTCCACGCAGCACATTCAGCAGCGTAACCGGCTGGATGATCTGCTGAACGCCCCCAGGCAGCTGTTTACCAATCCTAAACAGGTCTTTTTTCTCTTTTATGTCAGAAATACGTTTCTGATTGTACTGTTTCAAATGCCGGTTATAGCACTCTATATTTACTACCGTTTCAGTTGGCCGGAGGCCCTGACGAATGTGCCGATGATACACTTGCTGGATACTTTACTTCTTTCAGGGTTGCTGGTGTTCCTGGCTACTTCTACAAAACCATTCCTGTTTCTCGGGGAAGCTGAGCGATATATGGAACATGTAAGCCCTTTTTGCTGCCTTTTAATTGGGCTCATGCTGTCGGAAACAGGATATTTATGGGCTACTTATTGGGTACTGATTTTCTCAATTGGCCTGTACTTTGTCAATGTATGTCTCTTTATTTATCAGGTGAAGAGTAAAAATTCCAAGGAAAGAGAACGGGACGTTGAATCCATTTTGGAGTGGATTAATACAAAGGCTCCACAAAAACGATTTGCTGTTTTGCCTCATAGTAATCTGAATATCGTTATACCTTATTTTACAGACAGTTATGTGTTGTTCGGGCAATGGAAGAATAGTTCTTCTCCCGCGATTAAATCACTGAAAGACGTGGAGTCTGACGAATTTCGTCGGTACAGATCGAGCTTGTTGCAGAGATATGCTATTGACTACATTATTACGGCAAACGTTACACCCACGCATCCAAATCTTGCGGATATGAAAAACAACTTTCCTGTTGTATTTCAGAATTCTTCTTACTACGTACTATTCTGCCGAGCGTAAAAAAAAGTGTAACGGAAATAAAAGAGTTGCTTGGTACATACCCGGTAACCCGATTTTCAGTTGGCCTGTACTTTAAAAAAGCTGCGCTTCAACAGTTTGGTAAAGACAGATTAAAACGGTACAGGCCAGTTTTCTGTGATGACTAGGAATGCTACTGCCCAATTTGAATGAGCAAATCGGAAACCGCGCGTGGCTGTGCCAGGAAAGGGGAGTGGCTTGTATTGACTTCATACACGGTTTTTATACCGGCTGCAGCAATCATACGGTTTTGCAGCCCGGGAGAAATCACCATATCTTGAAGTGTTTTGATGTATACCTTTTCCACAGCACCGAAACCTTCAGCCGTCAATATTGCTTTGTTGATAAAAGGAATGGCCGGTTCGGCGCGGTAGTTGGTGATTACTTTATTCTTAATGGCCTGTGTTCCGTCTTTGATAAAAAGGTCGGTCAGATTTTCCTGTTTAACGTCAAGCGTGAGCTGATCGGCAGAAGGAATTAGCAAGGGGCCCAGTTTAGAATCGGGGTCCGCATTCGACAGATCGATGAGCGCTTGTCCCGTTGTGGGAAGAAAAGCACCTATGTAAACCAGTGTCAGGATTTTGGAGGGTACTTTCTCGGCCACAAGGGTTACAACCATTCCACCCATGCTGTGGCCCACCAGAATCACTTTGCCTTTCACTTCCGAAAGCGCGTTGATTACTTTGTCACGATAAGTATCAAGTGAGAGCTGATGCGGAGGCGTTTTATCGTTACCATGGCCTGGCAGTTCCACCACGATCACCTCATTCCCAGCGCGGGTCAGCTGGGAGCGCACTTCATCCCATACATAAGGGGCCTGCCAGGCACCATGCACGAGTACGTAAGTTTGCCCCTGCAAGGTAGTATCCTCTCCCTCAGTGGGTGAGGTAAAAGCTGAAATTGCGAATGCGGCTGATAGCAGTATTAAATCTGTTGTTTTCATCGTGTTTCATTTTGAACTGTTATGGGATATTTTGGTAAGACCCTGATCTTTTACGTTCGGGCAAAGAGTACCAGAAAATGTTATTCAGATATACTGATCAGGGGCAGGCATGTCGAAACCATTTAATATCATTGCGATCAGGCTGTATCCGCCGACCAGAAAGAAAAGCTCTGCCACACCATCCTGGCCAAGCAGACGGACAGCGTGCCGGTAGGCTGAGTCAGGGACGACATGGCCTTTCACGAGGCAGCGGGCTATATCATAAGCGATTTTCTCCTGATCGTTTAACCCGGTGGGGCTGCTGCCAGCCGCTAATGAAGCGACTACACCGGCAGACAAGCCAAAAGCTGCGGCCATAATTTCGTGGGCGTAAAGCTCGAAACGTGCGCCAAAAGCACTTCCCACTGTGAGGATGGCCACTTCCCGGACGGTTTTCGCCAGCGTAGCGTGCATGTCAAGGGTACGAAGAAAGCTCAAAGCCGGAACACCAAACTGAGGATGATGTAACATGGCCGGAAAAGGGCCCAGCAACGCTCCCTGATCATCTAACATTCTCACCTGGCCCTGGCTGTTGGCTACCAGATTTGCAATCTCGTCATGCACATACCTGATTTCAGGGCTGAGGTTTTCTGGGTTCAATGGTTGGATACGCATAAGAAATGCTTTTGAATGGTTGTTTTATTTAATTCGTGTATTCGCCGTTAATCAGCACGAACGCCATGCGGCAAATTTTGTTGGAACGATTGGCCCAGGCATGATTTGTACCGCTCTGGATCACGACGTCCCCCGGATAAATGATGGTTTCGCCACGGTCGAGAACCAGGGTTATCTCACCTTCCAGCACTATACCATAGTCGACCGTTTCGGTCCGGTGCATCAACGGATGCGGGGCTTCGCCGGTATTAGTGGAAGCTTTTTCGTCTCCCATGGATTTGAATTTGGCAGCCGCATCGGCTCCGGTGAGTTTTCTTATTTCTTCTCCTTCGGGAGGAAATTCTATGATGCGTATGCGCGTGCCGTTTTTTGGCGGAGGTAATACCAGGTTGCTTTCATCCGGTAGGTCAGGCTGATGGTGAATCGGCGCCGGTGTTTCAATGGTGTGCCATATTTCGAAGAACGTTGGCCCCCCGGGCCCCCCAACCAGTTGCGTATGAACGGGTGGGGCGTCTGAGACGATAACGGCATTTCCATTTTCATCATGACCTGTCACGATGCGTCTGAATGGTTTTTGATTTTGGTTCATTGGTTCTGGATATTTTAAAAATGAAGACTCTCAAAAAGATGGAACAGAAAGCTGGTGAAGGCCAGGCACGGGCATACCAAAGCCGCCCGGGGTAGGAGTTACCAGCAAGTACCCTATCCCGCAGCATTGAAATAAGGACAGGTTTTAAAATGCCCCTTTGTAATTAATATATCTACCGGTATGATCAGTGTTAAGAACTAAAACCCAAGGATTTCATCCAGTTCAATCACATGTACGCCGTCAGCGAGTATCTTAGGTGCCCTGGCCATTCTTTGGGCAAGCACCGTGGTTGGCAATGCCTGGTATTTTTTGAAAAGACCTAATGCATTCAGAAAACTGAGCAGACCTACCGTAAGCCGTTCTATTGTCCGGTCTGATTTTTTCCGGAAAAGGATACCCGGCCTGAAAATGATGTACTGATCAAATGAAAGGCTGGCGATCTGCTCCTCCAGTTGTCCCTTGATCCTCAGATAAATCGCACCGCTATCAGAAGAAGCTCCGAACGAGGAAAGCAGTACCGTACGGGAAACTGCATTTCTTTTGGCGATATGGGCAAATTTCAGAGGAATTTCGTAGTCAATGCGCCATTGCTCATTCTTTGAACCGGCGGCCTTTGAGGTTGTTCCAAAGCATGAAAACCACACATCGCCATGGATATATGCAGATACATCTTCGAGGCTTCTAAAATCAATCACATGTTCGGTCAGCTTATGATGGGTTATGCCGCCGGAGCGGCGTACGAAACTGATAATTTCGGTATAGTCGGGATCCTGCAAAAGTATATTGACAAGGTCCCTGCCCGTAGCTCCGGTTGCTCCGATAATCAACGCTTTCATATCGCATCTTGGTTAATCAGGCGAATGCATCATCGCAGAACCGCAACTGATAATTTCGGGTAAAGTTCAGATTTAGCGGACAACAAACGGTTGTGCTAAATCACTATTATCCTGTGACGGCGATCACACAAAAATACCTGTCCGGAGGCCATGTTATTTCTTATGACAACGAGCGCCGCCGGTCTGGAGCGTTGAGCCTGCTCAGCATTTCGCGGCTTATCCCCAGGTACTCGGCAATATATTTTTTAGGTATTTTTTTTATAATCTCGGGGAACTGGCTTCCGAATTCCTCATACCGTTGTCTTGGGTTTTGAGAAAGCAGGGAGATGATTCGGTGCTGCTGGGCGGTGTAGTCATTGGTTACCTTCCTGCGAAAAAAATATTCCATCTTAGACAATTCCGACGCCATTTTTTCTCTGGCCGAAAGTGTAAGGCAAAGCACTTCCGCTTCTTCCATGCACACCAGGTTCATTTGTGAGGCTGTCTGATGAAAAAATGCATTGTAATCTGATAACCATGAGTTTTCAAGTCCAAACTGAAGAATGTGTTCCCTTCCTCCTTCATCGATGTAAAATGTCCGGAAAATGCCATTGGCAATCCAGTATTCAAATGTGACTTTATCACCTACCTCGATCAGATACTGGTGTTTTCTTACTCTTTTTTTTATAAAGAATCTCTGGATGTATTCGAACTCTTCATCGCTTACAGGAGTAATTTCTTCAATATGATTTCGCAGTCTATTCATAGCGCCGGAGTGGATAATAACAGCTTGTGATCTAGCGTTTATCAAAAATTTATGCCAGTTGTTAACTTACTTATAATCAGGAATTATATGGATTTATAGGTGCAGTTTTGATACGATATATCGCCAATTCTTGATGGTGTTTTTGTTGACAAAAAAAATAATAACCAGCCGTTTGAATGCCCTGTAAAAGGTTGTATCTTGGAGAGTGTCAGTCCATACCGTTGCAGTTTACAGGGGGGTGGAAATATTGGCACATCACATCCTGGCTGTGGGAGATTTTCAGACTCAATGCTTCGAATTATGACCCGAAAAGGAATTTCGTTACTAGGCATCCTCTTCGTTTTTTACCATTGGGCCGCTGCCCAGCCTACTTCGCGGCATCTTGCAGTGGAGCACTATCCGTTCTCTTCCCTTTCTTCTTCTCTGAATCGGCTGAGGCATAGTAATGAAGATACTGCCAAAGTGAACCTGCTCTTAAGAATTGCCAGTATTTATCATTGGAATGAGGAAAGTGCTTCTGCGGATAGTTCCATAGAGTTTGCCCGATTGGCGGCGCAATTGAGTGCCCGCCTTCGGTATACCGAAGGCCATAATGAAGCGACATTCATTCTCTGTAAATCTCTGACACAAAAGAAGGACTTCCGGGGGGCAGAACAGATTCTCAACGAAGTAAACGGGGAGCAGTATATCCGCCTTCTTTTGGTACTGAGTGAGTTTTACATCAATAATAAGGACGCAAAGGCAGGCGAGTTACGCAAAGCGGCCCCCTATCTGCACGAGGCTAATCGTTTAAGTAAGGCACTGCAAGCGCGGCATTGGATCACTGAAAGCAGTATTGCGCAAGCCAAATATCATTTCCGCTTTGGGGAAATCAACAAAGGGAGGGATTGCTTTTACCAGGTAATCCATTTTCATGAGCAGATCGGCGACAAAGCCGGACAGGCACATTGGTGGCAGGACCTGGCCCGTTATCTGCCCGAGATGAATACCTATGCGCTCCAGATATATAGTTACGGCAAGGCACGGAAACTTTTTAAAGAAATTGGGAATATTGAAGAACTGGCCGATTGTCTGCACGAGGAAGGGACGATTCATTCGAGGCATAAAAGAATGGATCTGACCGAAAAACTTTACCTCGAGGAGCTGGAACTTTTAAAATCTGCCGGTTTGGAGCAGAAGCTGTTTTCCAGCTATCAGAGGCTCTCGGCATTTTATCAGAAACAAAACAATCAGGACAGAGCATTGCAATATGCGCTGATCGGCCTTAAAAATCTTAAATCTATCAAAGACAGCAGTCAGTTAAATTCGCTTTACTGGACAGCGGGAGACATTTATCAGAGCATGGGTGATCATCCTGCCAGTATTAAATATTACAAATTGGCTCTTTCGACGAGTCTTTGGCATATGGTCAGAACGTTCACCCTGGTGAAGCGAGTAGTTGAAGCCGAGATAAGGACGGGAAATCCGGGAGGGGGAATCCGTTTTCTGAACTCTTTTATTAAGAGGAGGGGGGAGCCCGCCACATTGCTGAACAGGCAACTGATAGTATTTCTCTATGGAAATTGTTACATTGCACAGAAGGATTACAGGACAGCCGAAAAATACTATCTTGAAATGATCCGCCTGAACGGTGAAGTTGAACCTTCGGAAAAGTTCTGGTGGAGGAATGCAAATTCGGTTTCGGGGCCTACGGCTTTTTTGACAATAGGTAGATTTTATATCGAACAAGGTAAGTTCGGACAGGCGGCGCGTTATGTAAGAAGCGCCCTGACCTACCATGAGCTCCCTCCAGCATTTGAAATGGATGGAAGATACCTTATCTATAAGATCGATTCGGCGGCGGGTAACCATCTCGCATCTATGGGAAATTACCAGCGTTATATATTTCTCAAAGACTCCATCCAAAGGGTTACTAAAGACGAACAGGTGGCAGTAATGAAAGCCAATTTTAAAACGGCTCAAAAAGAAAAGGATATCAAACTCCTGCAAAAGGAGACGGTCCTCAGAAAGCGGCAGCTTGAGTTAAAAGCCCGCACCGAAAAATTTGCTTATGCGGGAATCATGATACTGTTTTGTCTGTCAGTGCTGCTGTATAACAGCTATCGTGTTAAACAGAAAAAAAACCTGCTTCTGGAAGAGCAGCAAAAAACGATACACATAAAGAATTCGTCACTTCTTCGGCTGGTTGACGAAAAAGAATGGCTGTTGAAGGAAGTGCATCACAGGGTGAAAAACAATCTGCAGATCGTGATCAGCCTTTTGAATTCTCACTCGGCCCATCTGAAAGAGGAGGTAGCTGCTAACGCCATCACGGAAAGCCGCCACAGGATACAGGCCATTTCAATGCTGCACCAGCGGATCTATCAATCCGAAAATATGGTGGGCATTGCCATGGCCAGCTATATTCATGAACTGGTATATTATCTGGACCACAGTTTTAATACTGCCAGACACATTCTTTTCAGTCTGGATATTGAGAACGTGGAGCTCGATTTATCTCAGGCTGTGCCTATTGGTTTGATACTGAACGAAGCCATTACCAATTCACTTAAGTATGCTTTCACCGATGGGCGTGAGGGGGAAATCAGGGTAGTTTTTAAAAAAACGGAGGAAGAAAAGCTCGTGCTGTGCATTGCTGATGACGGGACAGGACTCCCGCTCGATTTTGACATTGATAATATCGGTACTTTCGGACTCAAACTGATCAGGGGACTTACTGAAGACCTGGATGGTACACTCACGGTCCAGAGCGAAGGAGGTACTACATTACTGATTTCATTTACCTATAAATGGATAACGGCGTCGCTACCATCTTCTGAGGATCTGCCGGGGTTCAGGGGTATATAATTGAGTACCTACCCAACTACAAAACGCCAGTTAATTCCTAATTTTTTCATTTTGGAAACCAACGTGGGTGCCGGAATATTCAGCATTTCTGCCGCACCGCCCTTGCCCGAAACCTTTCCGTTGCTTTTGGTCAATGCCACCAGGATAAGTTGCTTTTCGCTGTCGGACGTCGACTTTAATTTCAGACTGTTTGCCAGATTGTCCTCCGGCATATTCTCGTCTACCGGGAGATCGAAAGAGGAGATCAGCTCAGAGGACGTCAGGATAACCTGGCGTTCAATGATATTTTCAAGTTCTCTTACATTTCCGGGCCAGAAGTATCGGACGAGTGTTTCCATTGCCTGCGGGCTGATTTTTTTGATTGAGCGGCCAGGTAAGCCAGCGTGTTTCGATAGGAAATGATTTACCAGCGTGGGTATGTCTTCGGTTCTGTCCCGTAGTGGGGCAAGGGTAATGGAAAAGACGTTAATTCTGTAGTAAAGGTCTATCCGAAATCTTCCTGCTGACACCTCTTTGTACAGATTACGGTTGGTAGCGGTAATAAACCGGATGTCGAGTTTAATTGTGGTTCTGCCACCTATCCGCTCCAGCTCCTTTTCCTGAATCACACGCAGCAATTTGGTTTGTGTTTCCAAAGGCATTTCACCAATTTCATCCAGGAAGATGGTTCCTCCCTGTGCCTGCTCAAATTTACCGATCCGCTTTTCCATAGCTCCGGAAAAGGCACCTCTTTCGTGCCCGAAGAGCTCCGATTCGATCAGGTTGGGTGGGATGGCAGCGCAATTGACTTTGATCAGTGGCTTATGTTTTCTTTTAGAGAGATGATGTATTGCCTTTGCTATTCCTTCTTTGCCCACTCCCGTCTCGCCCAGAATGAGTACCGAAGTGTCCGTTGGCGCTACCTGGCTTGCCAGGTCCAGTGCCTGCAGCAATTTAGGGCTGCTTCCAATAATTTGCTGAAATTCAATTGAGGTATCCCTTTTCCTTACCTCTATGAGCTTATCGGGTACTGCATCCTGATGCCGAAGCCCGTGCGCGTTGGCATATCTGTGGCGGTAGGCGGCAATATCCAATGCCACCAGAATGTCCCTTTGCCGGAAAGGTTTGATCAGAAAACCATCGGGCCTGGTTGTTTTGGCTGCCTCAAAAGTGAGAGGATCCGAATTGGCAGAAATGTAAATGAATGGAATATTTGCAGTGGTGAGCACCGGTGCCAGGTCAACACCGGTTTGGTTCCCTTTTAAAAATATGTCGAGCAAAACGATGTCAGGCCTATCTGACTGCAGCAAATCAAGCGCTGCGGGTACCGACTTGGCAATACCGGAAACTGAATGTCCTGCGGTTTCCAGTATGATCTGGAGATCGTGTGCTTCTATGAACTGGTCTTCAACAATGAATACTTTCAGGCCCATAACGCTGCTCTGTGAGGGATAACCTTCTAAAAATACTCAATTAAAGAGATTTTCTTCCCTAAATTAGGGGATAAATTGATTTGTCTCTGGTACTGAATAACTTTTTGGGAAAATGGACTGCTTGGAAATCTTTCTGGATATGATTGGCACAGCTGGCCCGATGGAGCAGGTGCGCAGGCTGATGTCCCAGGTGGCAGGTACAGAAAGTACTGTTCTTCTGCTCGGAGAGACCGGAACAGGGAAGGGCCTCGTTGCGAAAAGTATTCACCAAAGTTCATTGAGGAAGAATGAGGTGATGATAACTGTGGACTGCGCTGCACTACCTCCTGACTTAATAGAAAGTGAGCTGTTTGGGCACGAAAAGGGAAGTTTTACCGGCGCATTGGAACGGAGGATCGGTAAATGGGAACTGGCTGACAAAGGGACATTATTTCTCGATGAAATCGGTGAAATGCCATATGCCACGCAAGCGAAGATACTCAGGGCTATTCAGGAAAGGGAGATCGAGCGGATCGGAGGAAATTCAACTATTAAAACGGATGTTCGAATCATTTCTGCCACCAGTAAGGATCTGGCCGGGGAGGTGAGGAAAGGGCGGTTCAGGAGTGATCTTTTTTTTAGGTTAAATGTATTTCCGATCGTTCTCCCTCCATTAAGGGAAAGAAGGCAGGATATTCATGAGCTGGTATCCTACTTTCTGAAAAAGTACAGTGAAAAAAGCGGGAGGAAGGTTTCGCGTATATCCTCGAAAGTTCAAAAAAAACTTTTATCCTACCATTGGCCTGGCAATGTGAGGGAGCTTGAAAATCTGATTGAGAGAAGTGTATTGCTTACTACCCAGTCTGTCATTGATGAGGTATTTTTGCCCGTCGGTTATCAAAAGGAAGGCCTCAAACGGAATATTGGTAAAGTGAAAACCATTAATGAAGTGGTCAGGGAGCATATCCTGATGGTATTAACGCTTTGTGAGGGAAAAATAGCCGGGGACGGCGGAGCAGCGGAGGTTTTAAAGATACCTCCTACTACTCTGCACGCGATGATCAAAAGGCTGGTAATCAAAAAGGTATATGAAAGATGATATTCAAAAACATCTTGATGCTGGCCTCCATGCTGTGTGATTGTGATCACACTTTTTTAGTGATTTCATTCCTTTTTATACCTGCGTAGGCGGACTAATTTTGATTATTGAGGTTGGGCATGAAAAGCCTCGGTCCTGAAAATTTTCAAAAATCTTATCCGTTTATTTTATGACGAATTTAACAAACTGGGATGCTGCTGCAAAAGAGAAAGCAAGCAAAGGCTTTAAGATCCATCTGCTTGCTTTTGTTCTTGTTACACCTGCGATCTGGCTTGTCTGGTATCTTACCGACACGTCCTATCCATGGCCCCTGTGGTCCACTCCGGCATGGGGAGTAGGTCTGTTGTTCCATTACCTGGGCGTTTATGTATTCAGCAAGCGGGTGAGTTAGCAGGTAACCGTGCCCATTTGCCATATTTCCTGATGCTGCGTTTGTATTATTGCCAGGCTGTTTTATCCACGAAGTCTCGGGCGTCCTGCACAGGAGAGGATGACCCGGGACAGTTGCGCTATGCGCGCTTTTTCCGGGTGATTCGTGCACATGATCAGGTTAAAATCCTTCTTTTTCGAGCAGTTTGGGATTTTAATAATCTGGTTAGCTTTTCCTGTACATGAAGCCAGGATACTTGCATTTATTTTCTTGAAAAGTTGAATTTAAGAGCTGGTATATGCATTGATTATCAGACTGGTGGCTTATTTGGGGTACTTTCAAGCCCGGCTGACTTCTTTTGAGCTTTCAGAAATGAGCGGATAACGCTTAAATTAATATGATAAATCAGCTCAAATACTCTATTATTGCCGGATTTTTAAATTTCGTGCGAAAGCAGCGAAGGATAAAGTGCAATAATAATTCAACAGAAATGAGTTCAAAACACACTGAAAAAGCATCGGCTGCCGGTCTTTTGGTAGCCTTGGGGATTATCTTTGGCGATATCGGAACATCGCCCTTGTATGCCATGCAGGCCATTATAGGTAATGAGCCCATAGCCCTCGACGTCGTTTATGGGGCGGTATCCTGTATTTTCTGGACGCTTACCCTCCAGACCACCGTCAAGTATGTAATACTGATATTACGGGCAGACAATAACGGTGAAGGGGGGATCCTGGCATTATACGCCTTGGTACGGCGAAATGCAAAGTGGCTTACTGTTCCGGCTATTATCGGGGCCAGTACGCTTCTGGCCGACGGCATCATTACGCCACCTATTTCGGTATCTTCTGCCATCGAAGGGTTGCGAATCCTGTATCCGCACATCCAGACCATCCCGATCGTAATCGGTATTCTTACGCTGTTGTTTATTATACAGGTATTTGGTACCACTATCGTGGGGCGTGCGTTCGGTCCGGTGATGCTGGTTTGGTTTTTAATGCTGCTGGTACTGGGGTTATCGCAGGCGATCTACCACCCGGAAATCTTCAGGGCGTTCAATCCGTATTATGCATATCAGCTGCTGGCTCATCATCCCGGGGGCTTCTGGTTACTCGGGTCCGTCTTTCTGTGTACCACCGGGGCCGAGGCGCTATATTCCGATCTGGGACATTGTGGCAGAGGAAATATCCGGATCAGCTGGATATATGTGAAGACCTGCCTGGTGATCAATTACTTTGGACAGGGTGCCTGGCTTGCCATGCATACCGGTGAACTTTTGAACGGGCGAAAACCATTTTATGAGATCATGCCTGACTGGTGGCTTCTTCCGGGAATCTGTATCGCAACGATGGCTACAATCATTGCCAGCCAGGCATTGATCAGCGGCTCGTTTACCCTGGTGTCCGAAGCGATCCGGCTGAATGTTTGGCCGAAGGTACGCCTTGTGTATCCAAGCATTGAAAAAGGGCAGCTGTATGTACCCAGCGTCAACTGGCTTTTATGGGCAGGATGTGTGGGCGTTGTGCTTTACTTCAAGGAATCATCACACATGGAGGCGGCCTATGGTCTTGCCATTACGCTGACCATGGTCATGACAACGCTGCTGTTTTCCTATTATCTGTTTGTTCAAAAGATCGGTAAAATATGGGTGGCGGTTTTCATTACGGTATATCTGGCTATTGAGGGTTCATTTCTGGCGGCTAATCTTCTGAAGTTTTCTCATGGCGGATGGGTGTCTTTGTTACTGGCAAGTATTATCGGGGCTTTGATGGCTATCTGGTTAAGGGCCAATTTGATTAAAATGAGACTGACGGAATTTGAGGAACTCGACAAACATATTCCTTCGCTCAAAGAGCTCAGTAATGACATTAGTGTTCCCAAATATGCCACGCACCTGGTTTTTATGTCCAATGCGGCCGAAGACAACCAGATTGAAAGCAAGATCATTTATTCCATTTTCCAAAAGCGGCCCAAACGTGCAGATATTTACTGGTTTGTTCACGTGGAAACGACCGATGACCCCTATACCATGGATTACCATGTGAATGTAAGGGCTGTGGATGACGTTATTAAAATCAATTTTATCCTGGGTTTTCGTGTTGAGCAGCGCATCAATATGTTCCTGAGGAAAGTGGTGGAAGACCTTGTGATGAACAATGAGGTAGATATTACCAGTCGCTATGAGTCGCTCAACCGGCAGAATATCACCGGCGATTTCCGCTTCGTTGTGCTGGAACGTTACCTCTCGGTTGACAACGACCTGCCCTGGCATGAAGAATTTGTCATGAAATTTTATTTCGCTATAAAAAGCATCACCAACACCGAGGTCCAGTGGTTTGGGCTGGACAATAGTTCTGTGAAGGTTGAGAAGGTACCTCTTGTGCTGAACACCAGTAAGAAGATCAGGATGAGAAGGGTTTATATGTCGAACTGAAATTTTAATCCTCCATCCATTTTGATAAGACCCTATCATTTTGATAGGGTCTTTTTTGTTTTCTGATTGTAGAAATATGTGATAATGTTTTGATAATTAACTTGTTGTGTATTGAGATTTTCCTTGGGAATGTGTTTGGTATAAAGCCGGGAAGACGTTTAACTAACCAATGTATTTTAATTCTCACTTTAATCCCCTTCAAGATGATCGCAATCCTTTTAATCGCGGCCGGCAGCCTTTGCTTTCTGCTCTTTTACCGAACCATTCAATTCTTTGAAAAAATCTGACACCATGGCAGCGCTGTTTATCATATCCATCGGGGTTTTTGCCTACATCTGTTATGTATTGCTCAAACCCGAAAAATTCTAAGCCGAAAAACAATGTGCAACCTGGATCACAACCGCAACCAAAAGACCCGGCCCTGGGAGGTACTGGTGATTCTGCTGATCTGGCTGATGGCCGCGGCCCTTGTGTACATCGTTTTCCGGAAAGCAACAATCGAATTAAATATAAAATAAAATGAACACTGAGTTAATTGGAATCATTGCCATGTTTGCCTTTACGGTTGCCTTCGCTGTACCGTTCGGGAAGTACATCGCCAAAGTTTATGGTGGGGGAAGGACCCCTCTGGACCCCATTTTTAATCCCATCGAAAAATTATTTTTTCGTATCAGCGGGATAGATGAAAAAGCCGAAATGAACTGGAAACAGCATCTGGCTGCACTGCTGACGATCAACTTCGTCTGGTTCCTTTTGGGCATGTTAGTACTGATGAACCAGGGATGGCTCCCCTTAAACCCTGACGGTAATCCGGGTCAGAGTGCAGACCTGGCTTTTAATACCAGCATATCTTTTGTGGTGAACTGTAATTTGCAGCATTATTCGGGAGAGTCGGGCCTGAGCTACCTGTCGCAGCTGTTTCTGATGTTTCTTCACTTTGTAACCGCAGGTACAGGTATGGCCGCCGCTGCGGTGCTTTTTATGGCACTCCGCGAGCGGACCACGGACAAGCTGGGTAATTTTTATAGTTTACTGCTTCAATCCTGTACCAGGATTCTGTTGCCTGTTTCGATGGTAATCGCCATCATTCTGGCCTTCAACGGAACGCCAATGACGTTTGATGGAAAGGATACCATCATTAATATGCAAGGGGATACTGTGGGGGTTTCTACCGGACCTGTAGCGGCATTTGTCGCAATCAAACACGTAGGTACCAATGGGGGCGGGTATTACGGTGCCAACTCGGCCCACCCGCTGGAAAATCCGAACTACCTCAGCAACATGGTCGAAATGTTTGGTCAGCTGATTGTACCCATGGCAATGGTATTTGCCTTTGGCTTCTTTTTGCGCCGCCGGAAAATGGCCTGGATGATATTCGGGGTCATGACCATTGGCTTTCTGATATTGACCGCGCCCACCATTATCTGGGAGAATGGCGGAAACCCGGCGATTACCGCCATGGGTATTGATAACAGCGCGGGTGCTATGGAAGGAAAGGAAGTAAGGCTGGGAAGTACCGCTTCGGCATTCTGGAGTATAGCCACCACAGTTATCTCCACCGGATCGGTCAACTCAATGCACGACAGCTTCACACCCTTGTCGGGAATGACGCAGATGCTGGCCATGATGACCAACGCATTTTATGGTGGGGTAGGAGCGGGTATGCTCAATTTTTTCATCTTCATTATTCTGGCTGTCTTTATTTCTGGACTGATGGTGGGGCGTACTCCCGAGTTTTTGGGTAAAAAGGTAGAAGGCAGGGAAATGAAGATCGCGATGATCGTAGCGTTGCTACACCCGTTACTGATTTTGGCAGGGACAGCGCTGGCGGCAGCTTTTCCGGAAATCACTTCCGGTACACTGAATAACCCAGGTTTCCACGGTTTTAGCGAAATGCTTTACGAATACACTTCTTCTTCTGCCAACAACGGGAGCGGCTTTGAGGGGCTTGGGGACAACAATCCCTGGTGGAATATTTCGACAGGATTTGTATTGATTCTGTCACGTTATATCCCGATCATCGGACCCATCGCCATTGCCGGACTTATGGCAAATAAAAAGTATATCCCCGAGAGTGCAGGTACGCTGCGTACGGATTCGGGTACATTCGGGGTCATGATTCTGGCTGTCATTTTCATTATCACCGCCTTGTCGTTCTTTCCTGCTCTCACGCTCGGTCCCATTGCAGAATATTTCAGCATGCATTAGCATTAAATCGATTATAATCAAATAAACAGCTATCCGCCCCAGCCAATCGCTGCCGGCCAATAGCCAATCGCTTGAAAAAAATGAAAAATCAAAATGCTTCCTTATTTCAAAAGGAACTGGTCAATGAGGCTTTAAAGCAGTCATTCATCAAATTGAATCCAAAGGTGATGTTCCGGAATCCTGTGATGTTCACAGTGGAAATCGGTACTTTTATTATGCTAGTCGTAAGCCTCTGGGTACTTACCGGAGAAAACTCACAGGGTAGTTTTGCCTATAACTTTGTTGTTTTTCTGATCCTGCTGCTGACACTGCTTTTCGCTAATTTTGCTGAAGGGATCGCGGAAGCAAGGGGAAAAGCGCAGGCCGACAGTCTGCGCAAAACCCGGGAGGAAACACCAGCAAAACTGGTTATCGAAAACAAGGCCGGGTTCAGCGTGGCCACCCAGCGTGTGATGTCCGCCTCCATGAAGAAAGGAGATGTGTTTATCTGTGAAGCAGGCGACAATATCCCTACTGACGGAGAGATTATCGAAGGACTTGCTACCATCGATGAGAGTGCGATCACCGGGGAATCTGCCCCCGTAATCCGGGAAGCAGGTGGTGACAAAAGCAGTGTAACGGGCGGTACCAAGGTACTTTCCGACAAGATAAAAGTGATGGTAACCACGGCACCCGGAGAAAGCTTTCTGGATAAAATGATTGCGCTGGTCGAGGGAGCGAGCCGTCAGAAAACACCGAATGAAATTGCATTGACGATCCTTCTGGCGGGTTTTACGCTCGTGTTTATCATTGTTTGCGTGACACTGAAACCTTTTGCAGATTTTGCCAATACGCCTATTACCATTGCCGCTTTTATTTCCCTTTTCGTTTGCCTGATTCCGACAACCATCGGCGGGCTTTTATCGGCTATCGGTATTGCTGGTATGGACAGGGCCTTACGTGCCAACGTGATTACCAAGTCGGGAAAAGCCGTGGAAACCGCTGGTGATATTGATGTGCTGCTATTGGATAAAACAGGTACCATCACCATTGGGAACAGGAAAGCAACACATTTCCATGCGGCCCAAGGGGTGACAGATAACCATTTTGTCAAATGTGCGGTGCTCAGCTCCATTGCTGACGAAACACCGGAAGGGAAGTCGATCCTCGAGCTGGCCAATCTGAACCCCGCAAGTTATGGTTACCTCAAGAATCCGACATTCATCAAATTCACGGCTGAAACACGTAGTTCAGGGATTGATTTTGACCAGACCAGAATTCGGAAAGGTGCTTTTGATTCGATTAAAAACCTGACTGTAAAGGCAGGTAACTTGTTCCCGGCAGACATTGAGCAGAAAGTGAAGGATATATCCAGTAATGGCGGTACCCCTCTGGTAGTATCGGAGAACGAGTATGTACTGGGTGTGATTGAATTACAGGACATTATCAAAACCGGTATCAGCGAACGTTTCGAGCGGCTTCGAAAAATGGGTGTGAAAACAGTTATGGTGACGGGAGATAATCCACTGACTGCCAAATTTATTGCAGAAAAAGCCGGTGTGGACGATTTCATTGCCGAAGCCAAACCGGAGGATAAAATGAATTACATCAGACGGGAGCAGGAAAGCGGTAAGCTGGTAGCGATGATGGGGGATGGTACCAATGACGCGCCGGCACTCGCACAGGCCGATGTGGGTGTAGCCATGAACAGTGGTACCCAGGCAGCCAAAGAAGCCGGTAATATGGTCGATCTGGACAATGATCCTACCAAGCTCATCGAGATCGTGGAAATAGGAAAACAGCTTCTGATGACCCGCGGCACGCTGACGACCTTTTCGATCGCCAATGACGTCGCCAAGTATTTTGCCATCATTCCCGCGCTGTTTATTACATCGATCCCCGCCCTGAAAGGCTTGAATATCATGAACCTGAACAGCCCGGAAAGCGCAATCCTCTCAGCGGTTATCTTTAATGCCATCATTATCCCTTTCCTGATCCCGCTGGCGCTGGGGGGTGTCACCTACAAACCGATTGGAGCAAGTGCTTTACTCAGGCGTAACCTTTTCATCTATGGCCTTGGTGGCGTGATCGTCCCATTTATCGGAATCAAGGTGATCGATCTGATGGTAAGTATCTGGATTTAAATAAATTGTTAAATGCTGGAAGCCGATAGCTACTACCTTAAAGCTAAATAAAATGAAAACAAACATATTTCCCGCAATTAAATTAACCGTGCTGACCCTGATCCTTTTTTCAGGAGTGTATACGGCCGTGATCTGGGGTGTGGCTCAACTGGCACCCAATGGAGGAAAGGGCGAAGTGCTAACCGTAAATGGCAGAAAGTATTATACCAACATCGGGCAGACCTTTACGGAGGACAAGTACTTCTACTCGCGCCCATCTGCCGTAGGTTACAATGCGGCCGGTAGCGGTGGCAGCAACAAGGGACCTTCAAATCCTGACTATCTGGCCGCTGTGCAGGCCCGTATTGATACCTTTCGGGTTCACAATCCGGAAATTGAAAGAAAGGATATTCCCGTTGAACTGGTGACCGCAAGTGGAAGCGGACTGGACCCGGATATTAGCCCGAAAGCCGCATTGGTGCAGGTTAAAAGGATTGCTTCGATCCGGAAAATTTCTGAGCAGACCTTACGTCAGTTGGTGGCTGAGAATACCCAGGGGCCTTTGCTAGGGATGTTGGGGCCGGAGAAAGTCAATGTTCTGAAATTGAATATCGCACTTGACGGGCTGAAATAATCGAAGAGGCCGGTCATCACTTGCAGCGACGCGGTGGCCGGTAACAGTAACCGCGTCGCTGCATTCTGATATTCCAGTACAGTACCAATGAAACTTTTATTATTCAGTGCAATCAGTTTAGTGACATTACGATCTGTGGCCGCGCAGGATTCATCTCAAGTAAGCAGCCCCGTTACCATCAGCGGTTATCTTGAGGCTTATTACAACCATGATTTTAACAGTCCGGGAAATCATACAGCCCCTGGATTTCTTTACAACTTCAATCGTACCAATGAAGTGAATCTGAACCTGGCTTTCATGAAAGTTAATTATGCCACACGGCATGTAAGGGCCAACATAGCACTGGCAGCAGGTACTTATATGAATGCCAATTACAGCGCCGAACCCGGCGTACTCAAAAATGTGTATGAAGCGAACGTCGGTGTGAAGCTCTCCGGAAAGAGCAACGTATGGCTGGATGCTGGCATTATGCCTTCTCACATTGGTTTCGAAAGTGCGATAGGAAAGGATAACTGGACGTTGAGCCGGAGCTTGTTGGCCGAAAACTCCCCCTACTTTGAGGCTGGTCTCAAGTTAGGCTACACCACAAAGGACGAAAAACTCTACTTGTCCGCTATGTACCTCAATGGCTGGCAGCGGATCGAGCGGGTAGACGGTAATTCGACGCCCGGCTTTGGTACACAGGTTACCTATAAACCAACGGGCAAGGTAACGTTAAATTACAGTACCTTCATTGGAAACGATAAGCCGGACAGCGTCAGGCAGATGCGTTATTTCCATAATGCTTACAGTATCTTTCAGCTTACAAACCGGCTGGGTATCATTGCGGGGTTCGACTTTGGATCGGAACAAAAAATGAAAGGAAGCGGTCGTTATAATACCTGGTATACACCGGTTTTAATAGCCTGTTTGAGTCTCTCGGATAAAGTCCGTATCGCGGCAAGAGGGGAATATTATCAGGATAAAAATGGCGTGATCATAGGCACCGGAACACCGCATGGTTTCAGGACGTTTGGATATTCTATAAATTTCGATTACTTAATAGTACAAAATGTGATGTGGCGCATGGAAGCCAGGTCTTTGAATAGCAGGGATGCCATCTTTACCCGAGACGATATAGCCCGTAAGCAGAATTTCTTTCTAACGACCTCGGTCGCACTTTCATTTTAAATGACTGAAAAGGAAAACCACGTAAAGCATTTCCTGGATTTGATCCAGCAGTCCCGCAAAGGTAAGTTTAAAGTCTACATCGGCATGAGCGCCGGTGTAGGCAAAACCTACCGTATGTTGCAGGAAGCGCATACATTAATGCGAAATGGTATAGACGTCAAGATTGGTTACATTGAGACACATCACCGAAAGGAAACGCACGAGCTCCTGGAAGGGCTTCCGGTGATACCCAGACGGAAACTTTTTTATAAAGGAAAGGAGTTGGAAGAGCTTGATATTCAAGCTGTAATAAGTTTGCGGCCTGAAATTGTAATTATTGACGAACTGGCACATACCAATATTGAAGGAAGCAAGAACGACAAACGCTGGCAGGATGTGATGGAAATTCTGGATGCAGGTATCAACGTCATCAGTGCGGTCAATATCCAGCATATCGAAAGCCTGAATGAGGAGATCAAAGATATCACGGGTATTGAAGTTAAGGAACGGATTCCAGACAGCGTGCTGGCGGCAGCCGACGAGGTGGTTAACATTGACCTTACCGCTGATGAACTTATCACACGTTTGAAGGAAGGTAAAATATATGCGGCTGAAAAGATCCCAACGGCCCTGGGGAATTTTTTTACAGCTAATAATATTCTCCAGCTTCGTGAATTAGCTTTGAAAGAGGTGGCCAGCCAGGTTGTACGCAAGGTAGAAACCCAGATTTCATCACGGGGCCTTACGGCATTAAAGTCAAACCGTTTTATGGCCTGTATCAGCAGCAACGCCGAAACCGCCAGGAACGTAATCAGAAAGACGGCCCGGCTGGCAAGCTATTACAACAGCCCATGGATTTTACTGTATGTACAGACACCCAAGGAAAATACGAACAAGATAGCCCTGGACAAGCAGCGGCATTTGATCAATAATTTTAAACTGGCCACTGAGCTCGGCGGGGAAATCATCCGGGTGGAGAGCCCCCATGTTTCCCGGGTAATCATGGAAACGGCCGAGCAGAAGCATATCACCACCATCTGTATTGGCAAGCCGCATATGAATCTTTTCAGGGTCATTCTGGCCACCAATATTTTTAACCAGCTTCTTAAAAAACTCTCTGTTTCTGAAATTGACTTAGTCATCCTATCCTGATGAATATTAAAACCAAACTAAGACTGGGCATTGGCCTGTTGTTTCTGATGATCCTGCTGCTTTCGACAGTAGGTATCCGGAACGTCAATTCCCTTAAAAACGATACGGAGAATATCCTGGCAGACAACTATAACACGCTGGAATATTGCCAGAATATGATCGCTGCGCTGGATGTTATGCAGCAAAAGCAAAATGGGTTACCCGCTTTTGAAAAGAACCTCCGCCTGCAGACGAAGAATGTTACTGAGCCCGGGGAAGGCCAGGCGACGGCCCACATCAGTCAGCGGCTGGGGCAGCTGAGGTCCAATCCGGGGGATCCGAACCTTCATTTGTCAATACGAAGAGATATTGCGCAGATTATGGAGCAGAATATGAAGGCCATTGAGCGGAAAAGCGATATTGCGACCCAGACGGCCAAAACGGCCAATACCTGGATCATGATTTCCAGTACCCTTTGTTTTCTTTTCGGTATGACTTTGCTGGTAAATCTGCCCGGAAACATTGCCAACCCCATCCGGGAGCTGACGGCAAGTATCAGGGAAATTGCTTCGAAAAATTATTCGCAGCGGGTGTATTACCGTGGAAGAAATGAATTTGGAGAGCTGGCAGACTCGTTTAATACCATGGCTGAAAAACTGGAAGAATACAACAAAAGTAATCTTTCGAAAATACTGTTTGAGAAAATACGGATCGAAACCCTGATCAACAATATGCATGAGCCAGTGATAGGTCTTGATGAAAATAAAGTGGTATTGTTCATCAATAATGAGGCGTTGAAAATATCAGGCCTCCGCCCTGATGACATTGTGGGCAGGCCCGCGGAGGAAATTGCGCTGGGTAACGATCTGATTCGCTCTCTGGTCAGTGATTTGTCAGAAACTGAAAGTCAGGGAACGTTATCCACGGTTCCGTTGAAAATTTATGCAGACAATAAGGAAAGTTATTTTGAGAAAGAGATCGTAAATATAACCATCAAACCCACCGGAGAGCGCGAAAAGAGGCTGATCGGTCATGTGATCATTCTGAAAAACATCACGCCTTTTAAGGAGCTGGATTTTGCCAAGACTAACTTCATCGCTACGGTTTCGCATGAGCTGAAGACGCCTATCTCTTCTATTAAAATGAGTTTATTGCTGCTCGAAAATCAGAATACCGGGCACGTGAACCCGGAACAGCGGCAACTCATCGAAAGTATCAAGGAGGATAGTAACCGTCTTTTAAAGATAACAGGCGAACTCCTGAATATGTCACAGGTAGAAACAGGTAACATTCAGTTGAACATTCAGCAGGCGAGCCCTGAGGAGATCCTTGAGTACGCCCTGGAAGCGGTGAAAGTACAGGCCGAACAAAAGCAGATCGATCTGCAGATTGACCTGGAGGAGGACCTGCCTGCGATAAAGGCGGATAGCGAAAAGACAGCCTGGGTACTCATTAATTTTCTCACAAATGCAATCCGTTACTCCCGGCAGTCGGGGCAGATTTACATCACAATCAGGCATCACGAAAACGGTGTGCAATTTGCCGTTAAAGACGAAGGGCAGGGGATTGACAGCCGTTACCGGGCGAAGATTTTTAACCGCTACTTTCAGGTTCCGGGCAGTGCCAAAACCGGGACAGGCCTCGGGCTGGCAATCAGCAAAGAGTTTATAGAAGCCCAGGGAGGGCACATCGGGGTAAACAGTGAGATCGGGATGGGCAGTACTTTCTTTTTTGATTTGCTCAGGTCTTAGAATGATGTTTACGGCATGGTAAGTTGCAACAGTCCCATGGGATTCTTTGCAGGTTAGGTTATGCTGAAGGAATTAATTTACTATTAACCGTTTGATTATCAATACTACGGTATCTACACATTTTAATTCTGCAGGATACCCGCCTTGTAGTACAAATCTGCCAGCGACTGCTGGTACTTGGTGAGTAGTTCAGCGCGTTTTATCATCATATCAATCAGCTTGGTTTCACGGCTGTTAATCAAAAATAAGGTACTTTCTCCCAGCTCAAATTTCTGAAGCTCACCTCTGAGTAAAATTTCCTGGTTGGTGATGCTCTGTGTCTGGATCGTCAATTGTGTCTGGTACGCTTTTAGATCGTTAAAAGAGCTTCGGATACTGGTCAGAATTGTTCGTGTTTCATTTTTCAGATCAAGATTCAGATCCATTTGTTTCACCTTTATCTCATTCAGCTTGCCTCTCGCGGACCGAAGGAAAAGCGGAAAGGAAAAATCGAACCCAACCTTATAGTTGTTCCATCCAACGTCGTAATATTCCGGAACATAAGAAGTAAAATCCCTGCGGGTGGTGAGCAGCGATCCGCTCAGGTTCAGTTTAGGCTTCATCATTTCGCGCAGATAATTCCTTTCCAATGCAAGCTGCAGTCCTTTGTTACGCAGCATTTGAAGTTTAGGGTGATTATCTTCCGCTGTGTTCATTAAATGATCCAGCTGAGCGGAGGTTATTCCGGCTGCAGCAGAGTCTGCATTTACGGCCACCGCGTCCTCCGGCAATTCCATCGGGTTTCCTTTATCGTCCCAAAGATGGTTTGAAACCAGTAACCTTGTGTTCTGAACTTCAATCTGAACCCTTGCCAGCTGGATTGATCGTTCCTGCAGCGTAATGAAGGCTTCAACGGAATCAATGGCGGGTTTGTCGCCCAGTAATGCCTGGTTTCGGGTGGCAAGGTACCGGTTATTGGCGAGGTCAACACCCCGGCGGGCCAGGTTGTACTGCTGATGCGCATAAAACCAGTTCCAGTAGTCCTTTACGGCCTGAAACCATACCTTGTTGATTTCATTGGCCCGTTCTGCCTCGGCGTAATTCACCATCACTCGGGCTTGCCGTAAGGTATTACGCCTCGCATCAATGAGCAGCCCTTGCCCGAGCGGTACACTGATACCCACGCCTGCCAGTCCTGATAGCGGGGTGGTAGTTTCGGGGTTGGTATAGGAGCCTACATTTCGGTCGAACCCGATTTTGAGGTCAGCCCCGGCGAGCCATAGCGGCACTTTGAGCTCGCTTGCCCATTGGTTATAGTAATTGGTACCTCCAAAATATTTCTGGTCGAAAGATGCTTTAAGGCTTGGATCAAAGCTGCCCAACGCCTGGCTTACCCTTGCACGTGCTGCTTCACTCAGCAGACCGGCCTGTTTTACCACCGGGTTGTTGAGCAGTACAAGCTCCTGAAGATCTCTCACCGAGAATACTTTTACGGAGTCAGGGGTATCCACTTTTTTTGCACTAAGGTCTTGTATAGACAAGCGGGTACAGAGCAACAGACCAGTTAAGCCCCATTTTATGATCTTATTCATTTGCGTAGGCTTCGTTCTACTTTTTACTTCCAGTATCTTCTTTTTGGGGTTCTCTTTCCAGGCTTGGCGGAAAGCCATTCAGTAACCGCCATATTTCATACCAGATAGGCACGGGACGCAAAATTACCCGTCCGTATACACCTGATCCTTGCCTGAGCTGCTTTGGCCAGGGTTCGTCGTTGTGAGGTACCGGAGCGGTAGGGGTTACCAGCAGGCGGTACTTGCCATTTCCGCTGCTCACCAGGTCAATAACCTTCACCGTACCTGCAAACGTACCTACCGCCACAGATGGCCAGCCCGCAAATTGTACGGATGGCCAGCCTTCAAACTGCAGCCGTACATCACTGCTGTCCAGTATCAGAGGCACGTCCATGGCATCTACGTAAATTTCTGCTGCCACACGTGGTTTTAATGGCTGAAGTGTTGCAATAGATTCCCCTTCTTTGATGTTTTCACCAATACCAGCTTTTAATGTTTTCACCACGAAACCATCCTGTGGAGCTCGTACCACGTAGAGCCCGCGCCGTATATTGATATTGGATATCTCATTCTGGAGCTTGGCAATTTCTCCCTGTGCGCTTACCCTGCTGGAGAGCGCCGAGCTGAGATCCGAGCGCGCCTTTGCGACCGACTCCTGGTACTTCGCCTGAATATTATCCAGTTCAATGCGGGCATTTTGCAGGGATTGGCGGGAGTTGTTCAGCTTGTTGACCTGGCTGATGACTTTTGCATTATCTTCCTGTAATTTCAGACGACGGCTTTCAATGTCGGTCAGTGAAAAAAGGCCATTTTTATAACCCGCTTCATATCTGTCCAATCGGGCTTTGCTGATCTCGAAAAATTTCTGGATCGCAATCAGATCGGCGCTGTCGGCCTTCACATAGTTTACGGCCTGTTCTACTTTATTTTGTGCCGAGGTGAGCTGAATTTTCAAGCCCAGCGTCATGGCGTTGATCTGTTCCATTGTAGCATCCATTTTTTGGGCTGCTGCATTTTCTGACCCCTCTTTTGCCTGTAGCTGCTCTTGCAGGCGTTGTGGTAGCTTAGGGTCAAAATAGGACTGGCTGGTTTCCGAAAGCACCAGGATGGTATCTCCTTTTTTTACCTGCTGTCCCTCCCGAACGGCCCAATGCTCAATGCGGCCTCCGATCTGGTTTTGGACCGTTTGAGGCCTGTCTTCCGGCGCCAATGCCGTTACGGTACCCCTGCCGGGAATGGTTTGGCGCCAGGGCAGGAAAAGTACGATGAGGAAGAGAAATAGCAGGATTAGCATAATGCGTCCGAGTAGCCTTGAGCCCTGTGTTTTCAGGATCTGTCTGTCAGAAAGGATACCCAGCTCCTCCCAGTCGATTCGCTTGGTCAGGTCGGTATTTCTAGCCATGGCGCACCTCACTTTCCTCCAGCTCCAGGTCGGTTACCGCCGCAATTTTCTCACTTGCCGTTACCATATCAAAAATGGTGTCAAGGTTTGTCATGAATTTTTCTATGGCATAGCTGATCTGTACGATGATCACCTCTGCCGCTACAAATTGTCCGAGTGTCATTTGTCGTTGTACAACATAATAGGATCCCAGGAAAAGCAGCCCGCCCATCAGCATTGTTCTGACGATCACGGAGCTTGCAAAAAATTTCCTGAGAACCCAGAAATGGTCATTACGTGACTGTAGGTAGTCCGCTGTGATACGGTCTGTATTGATGATTACCTGTCGGAGCTTATCCGGCATCCCACGGTACTTGTCCAGATCTCCTGCTACTTCCTCCAGATAAGCAACCACTTCGTATTTATGGTGCGACTCCTCTATGCTGGTTTTGACTCCTCTTTTGTAGTACAATAAAATGACTACAACGGTAGCCAGGACAGTCAGCAGGCCGAAAGTCATGAAAATGGGGTGGTAGAAGGAAAGTAAAATGGCCGAGAGCGCGATTTGCACCCCTGCCGCTACAATGTCTACCAGCAGTTTGGTCAGGCCTTTCTGAATGGTAATCACATCGAAAAACCGGTTCACCAGCTCCGGCGGATTTTCACCTTCCAGTTCCGATTTCTTAATCCGCGGAAAACGGTATGCAAATTCGAGCGACGCCTTCGTAAAGATTTTTTGTTCGATCAGTTCCACAAGCGAAAGCTGCCCGATCAGTAAAATACCACCGATTATTACACCGATCAGCACAACACCGATGAGCACATACGTGGAACTGTACAAAGCCCCATTGGAAAGCAGATTGAAAACGGCTGTGGTACCCAGTGGCAGCGTGAGCCCGATAAGGCCAATCAGAATCGCGTAAATAAAGATATAGTTGATCGTCGAGCGTTCGACATAAAGCAATGCAATGAGCCGTTGCCAGGGGGTCGGGACTTCGGCCTTCGGAATTTTACCCATTCGGATTGATGATAGTAAGGATGGTCATTGGTACTTGTTGTCCGAATAAAAATGATCGGATTGTTCATTTAACAACAATTAGAACTCTGCAAATTTCTCAAAAATTGTACCTTATCCTGCATTTTCTTGTTACAGTACAGGACTTTTTTTATTTAGTACCAAAAAAAATGTATCCGATCAGGTAACTATAGGTGACTGTTGTCAAACTCTAATTTCGTTGTAATATAACTCTAATCTGATTCTAATAAGTCGGGAAAAAAGCGGTTTGGGGAGTCTGTCTTAATGGTTTTGATAAAGCCGAATCCGGGCTAAAAAATCCAGGTATAACCACGTTGTAGAAAATATTACTAAACGGGGCCGGTGTACGGGGAAATTTAGTAACGGTATTTTACAATTGAGCTCTTGGGGGTAATAAGTATCCTGGCTGATATTTATTACCCCCAAGATATATCCAGATGCTGGATTCCCATGGAACAACCGTCTGACAAAAGGCCAGGCGATGTGGTGGAGATAACGGATGATTTTTAAAGGCAGTTGAAGTAGCAGCCGGATTTGCCGATGAACGACGTTTTTGTGCTTTTATATAAAAAGAACGGTTTCTCTCAGGCAAATCGCCGGAAAGAAACCGCAAGACTAAACAAGGTAAGGCTATCAGACAGGGATTGACACGCGCTGCCTTACAGCTTCATAAAGTACAATGGAGCTTGCAACACCCACGTTCAGCGATTCGACCTGGCCCAGCAGAGGAATACGTACGCCAAAATCCGCTATGTCCAGGAGGTCTTTCGAAATACCATCTTCCTCAGACCCCATGATAATGACGGTAGGAATGGTGAAATCAATACTATAGGGTGATGAATCTGTTTTTTCCGAACAGGCTACAATCTGAAGACCGCTATCCTTAAGGTATCTCAATGTTTCGTTTAAACTTATTTCCCGGCAAACAGGAAGGTAGTTCAACGCTCCTGATGAGGTTTTCATGGCATCGGCATTGATCTGCGCTCCGCCTTTCTGAGGTACTATCAGCGCCTGGACTCCTGCGCATTCCGCAGTCCGCGCAATAGCCCCGAAATTCCGCACATCCGTAATGCGGTCAAGCAAAAGAAATAGCGGTGTTTTTCCATCTTCGTAAACCTGCGTCAGTACATTATGCAGCGGGACATAACGGATCGGAGATACGAAACATACGGCACCCTGGTGGTTTTTCCTGGTGAGGCGGTTCAGTTTTTCAACAGGTACCCGCTGAACCAGTACACCAAGTTCCTTGGCAAGTTTTTCAATTTCAGAAAGCCCAAGCTCTCGCTGAATAAATAATCGTTCTATTTCCTTGCCTGAACGAAGGGTTTCCAATACGGACTGGGTACCAAAAACCATGTCGGCTTGAGGTGGGCGAGGGGCTGGCTGTCTTAGCGTATACTTCCGTTTCTCCATGCTTCTACTACGGGGTACCATATGGGCTGGTATTCGGCATACCGGACCAGCTCATAATGGTCGTCTACAAATTGATTGTTTCTTCGGTTAAAAGTAAAATTAACATTCTGTGCGTTTCCGCGCTGGTTGTAAGTCCATACCTCTTTGTCCTTACTCCTCTGTACCTTATCCGGCGGGCCCAGAACAATGTATATCATTCCTTTGTCGGTTTTCCAGCCTTCCTTATAGGTTGTAAAGAGCTGGTTGGCTTCTTCCACACGTCCGTAAAAAGAGCGGATAGACTGCTGCGCCACAGGTGCGTTGCCGTTCATAAGCGAAAGCCAGTATTTATCGAGCGTCTTTTTATAGTTCTCGGCTTTTTTTATCTCATTTATTTCTGTGTTGGTACTCACATACAGCAGAGGTTCCAGCAGGAGCTCCGGACGTGTAACTTTCGGATACCTTTCGTTTACGACCAGTAATCCGAGTCCTTCACTATGGGTAGTATCCGTAAAGATATTGTACAACCCTTCTTTTGTAAATTTGAGCGGTTCGTCAGAACTGATGGTGAAAGAGCTGTCAACATCCAGTGATTTGGAAACGCCTTTTGGTGCGGTGTTCATAGGAGAACCGGCAGCTTCAAATGTATGGTCGTAATAAAAAACATGGAGCTGGTCCTTCCCGCCGTTAATCTTTTTAAGTGTGAAAGTCTGGTTGGTATTAATGTAATGGCGCTGCAGGGGTTCATCACTGGCATCGGTATAGATACCGTACAGATCCCCGGTTGTCTGTTTCTTAAAGCGAATGGTAAGATCGTTCAATACTTTTTTTAGCGTACCCGTCTGGCTGATTTCGCTTAACAAAACACCGTAATCACGATTGGGACTTTTTACATCAAAACTGATAACGATTTTGTTGTCTATACGTCTGACGTTATCCGTGTCCAGTTTTACGTTGCCGTAACCCAGGCGTTCACGTGTTCCGTAATCAGAATAGATGACATAGTTCAGGTTAAAAACGCTGATAAACTCCGATGGAGTGATGATATTTTTACCTTTGTAGGCATCCACATATAAAAACACCTTTGTCTGTGTGGTGTCCCGCAGCAGATATTTGCTCTGAATGGCTATCACCGAAAGCTCTTCTGCGGGTTCCGGCTGAACCTGCCGCTCCGAAGACCTCACCTGCGCTTCGGGTATTTTTTTCATTGTTTTATTCGACGACGAACATCCTGTGAAGGCAATAACCGACACCAGGAAAAGGCAGAATCCGAAAAATGTTTTCATAGACCAGAATATCTTCATTTGTCAAATAACGAACGAAGTGGTAAAATTACCCAATAAAACCGTTAAAAAATTATTGTGGGCCATTCTTGCTCTCCCGATTCGCGTTTTTGATCTGTTCTTCTATCGCATTCCATTGCTGGTCAGACACTTCCCTCAGGAAATTAAACTGTCCTCCGTTCAGTACTTCTCCGCCATCCAGGGTAATCACCTCACCAGTCATATAGGCCGAAAAGTCTGAGACCAGATAAGCCGCCAGATTTGCCAGCTCCTGATGCTCTCCCGTCCTTTCAAGTGGGATACGGTTTTCAAAAGAGAATTTCCTGGAAAGTTCTTCCGGAAACAGCCTGTCCCATGCTCCCTTTGTGGGAAAAGGGCCTGGTGCAATGGCATTTAGTCTGATCCCGTGTTTTGCCCATTCAAAAGCCAGCGATTTGGTCATCGCCAGTACACCTGCCTTCGCCATTGCCGAAGGGACCACCCAGCCCGAACCTGTCCAGGCATAGGTAGTGGATATGTTGAGGACTGTACCTTTGATCCTATTTTCAATCCAGTATTTACCCAGCGCAAGTGTAAAATAATACGTGCCGCGTAAAACAATGTCAACTACCACATCGACGGCCTTATAGGAAAGCCTCTCGGTTGGGCTTATAAAATTACCTGCCGAATTGTTGACCAGCCCATTGACTTGTCCGAATTTTTCGATCGCCAAGGAAATAACGTTTTCGATCTGTTCGGGTTTTCGCACATCACAGGGCAGGGCTAATACGTTACCACCCGTTGTTTCGGTTAATTCTTTTGCTGTGGCTTCCAGCACTTCGGATTTACGGCTGCAGATGACAATATTGGCACCCAGTTTTAGGAAATAACCGGCCATTGATTTTCCCAGCCCCGTTCCACCTCCGGTGATAATGATGGTTTTATCTTTCAGGGATCCTTCCCTTAACATTCCTTCAAGGTGTTGCATACATTTCCTTTTAGTTTTTGAACTGTGGTGCCCGTTTTTCAGCTATGGCCCTAAAAGCTTCTTTCAAATCATCGGAAACCATCCTGGATGCGTTCCAGGTAGCAACATACTGCAGGCCATCGGCAACGGAATGATCCATACTGTAATTCAGTATATGCTTTGTTCCGCGAGTAGCCAACGGTGATTTGGAGGCTATCTGGGCAGCAATACCGGACACGTGGCGTAGTAATTCTTCTTTATTGATCAGACATGCATTCACGAACCCGATTTGCTGAGCTTCCTTTGCTGGCAGATTTCTGCCAGTAAATGCCAGTTCACGGATATACCCCTGCGGTATCAGCCGGGGTAATCTCTGTAGCGTTCCCAAATCTGCGACCATGCCTAAATCAATTTCTTTAATGGCAAAAAAAGCATCTTCACTTGTGTACCGGACATCACAGGCACTGGCGATATCGAGCCCGGCACCGAGGCAGGCACCTGAAACCATTGCCAAAACGGGTTTTGCACAATCTGCTATGGCCATCACTGCTGTTTGCAAGGAGGTGATCGCTTTCAGGAGCTTTTCCGATTTTAGCGCCTCGCAGCTCTCCTCCTGGGAACTTATAAGACTTTGAAATAGCTGAAGATCTATTCCTGAGCAAAAATGTTTTCCCTCACCAGCGAGGATCACTACCCGTACTTCCCTTAGTTCATTTATTTCCTGAAAAACTGTCTTTAATTCTGTCCAGCATTCCTGATCCAGGGAATTAGCTTTTTCGGGGCGGTTGAAAGATACAAAGGCAATATGATCCTCAACATGAAACAGCAAAGTTTTATAAGTCATACCGGATGCTATCTTAACAACAGGAAGTGATTATTATGCAAGCATACTATTCGACAAATATAAAAATTTTAACATATAATATTACAAATAAATGCGATCCTGCAGGCCGGGATTATTGCTGGGCTAGTAAGTAAAGGACAGCCATTCTTACTGCTACACCATTTTCTACCTGATCCAGAATAATGGAATGGCGGGAGTCTGCGGCATCCGAAGAAAGTTCGACACCTCTGTTAATGGGCCCAGGGTGCATGAGTACGATTTCTTTGCCCAGGTCATCCAGCATTGCTTTGCTGATCCCGAAAAAGAGAGCGTATTCGCGGAGTGACGGGAAATATTTGATCTGCTGTCTTTCAAGTTGTATCCGGAGCACATTGGCAACATCACACCATTGTAATGCCTGCTTCACATCATGGGATATTTTAACGCCAAGCTCGGCCAGGTGTTTGGGAATCAGGGTAGAAGGTCCGCAGACCATTACTTCGGCGCCCAGCTTGCGGAGGCAGAAAATATTTGACAGCGCAACGCGGGAGTGGGTAATATCACCGATAATGGCAATTTTTTTACCTGCCAGATCTCCCAGTTTTTCTTTCATGGAAAAGGCATCCAGTAAAGCTTGTGTGGGGTGTTCGTGCGTACCATCTCCTGCATTGACCACGTTAGCGGCGATGCGGTCTGCCAAATAATGCGGTGCTCCGGGGCTGCTGTGGCGCATCACAATCATGTCCACCTTCATGGCCAGAATGTTATTTACAGTGTCCAGCAGGGTTTCCCCTTTTTTTACGGAACTGCCCGATGCCGAAAAGTTGACTACATCAGCAGACAGTCGTTTTTCGGCGAGTTCGAAGGATAACCTGGTTCTGGTTGAATTTTCAAAAAAAACGTTGGCAATGGTGATGTCCCTTAGAGAGGGGACTTTCTTGATCGGCCGGTTAATAACCTCTTTGAACTGCGTGGCTGTTTCCAGTATAGTTTGGATGTCGTTCTCGTTCAGGTTTTTAATTCCAAGTAAGTGCCGGACCGAAAGTTTTGTCATTGATGATATGCAAGAAAGTTTGGCAAAGATAATAAGGAAGGCGCATTCGGAAAGCACAAACTTTTATTTTTTGAAAGGATTGATCCCGCTCAATCCTTCACTCGGTTTTATCCCGACTTGGTTTATCTGATCAGCCGCACAGCCCGGCAGAAGGACGCCACCCCTGAAAACTATCAAATTTTTTAGTTCATCCCGCATGGATCAGCACCGTGTAACGGTTGACAAAGCAGCATCAGGCAAAACCCTTTTCCCTTTACGCAATCGCTGCTGTAACATATTTAATCGGGTTGTAGTATTGGAACTTAAATAAGTAGTTATATTTTTGTAAAAATCACAAAATATTCTACTACTATAAAACTAGTTTGTAGAATATTTTCAATAAAAATGTTTTGATACTTCTTTGAAAAATTCATTCTGTTGAAAATCATCATAAATGTATGTAAGGCTGCCAGTTTAGTACCCACACTTTTTTCAGATTTTCAGTCAGTTCCAAAAGAAGGCTTTTGTCTGATTTTGGGTGCGAACATTTTTTACTTCCCGCATTCGGCCTCCGGGTTATTGAAAAACACACCATACTAATTATATGAAACACAATAAGTTTACTTTTCTGATTGCCTTCTTGCTTTTCAGCCTCCGGGCATTTTCTCAGTTCGCTGTATCATTTCCTCCGGAAAGAATTGTCTTTCAACGAAATAAGGAGGATTTTGGCTATATCTATATTACCGGAACTTTTACTTCACCTATTGACAGGGTGGAGGCTCGAGCTACTTCGCGTGCAGGTGAGAGCGGAACGTCAATTGGGTGGACCACCATCGCAACGAACCCGGTCAGTGGAGTTTTTTCAGGAAATATCGGGCTTAAAGGAGGGCGTTATGACCTTGAGGTAAGAGGATTAAAGAATGATGTGCAGGTAGGAGCAATCCAGTTTATTTCCAAGGTGGGCATCGGAGAAGTGTTTTACATTGTGGGGCATTCCAATGCCTCGGGCGGGTCAGACCTGTCCCCATCTCTTGGGGCTACCAGTGATCAGGTTTCTTCCATTAATCCTAATACCAATAAGCCCCTGTGGGATCAGTACTGGCTGACCGCAAACCCGGATAATTTACCACCTCTTCAGTTTTCGCAGTTATGCCAAACGTGTGGCATGTCGCCGAGCGCGGATATCCCCTGGTTCTGGTCACAGCTAGGTGATAAGCTCGTGAATGCGCTAGGTGTCCCTGTTCTGTTTTACAGCGCGGCTTTCGGAGGAAGTAATATAGAGTATTTCTATAAATCGGCCTATGACATTCCCTTTGAGCACTCTTTTATTAAATATGATCTGAGAATGCCTTACGCGAATGTACGGAATGGTATGAACAGGTTCGTTCCCCGGACGGGATTACGCGGGGTACTTTCAGGACATGGGGTTAATGACATAAAAGGTAATGATGAGGAGGGTACCAATTTTAAGTTCAACAATGGGAAAGTTATTGAGAAGTCGCGCTCCGAAGCGGGTTATCAGGATCTGGCGTGGATGATAGCGATCGCCTGTAGAAATAATGATGGGGTGAGCTCAAGAATAGCGCAGGCCCAGAATGAAATGGTCGACCTGTCCAACAATATTTTTAAAGGAGCCGACCTCAACAGTATAGAAAGATACGGGACGGTGATGGAGAATGGAGTACCGAAAGATGTTGAATTCCGTTACGACGGGCTGCATTTCAGTACATACGGGCAGGCTGCCGCGGCGCAAAAGTGGTTTGAGGCAATCACCAGTACAAGTCCCAATTTCTTAAGTGAGTCAGAGCCGCTTATGGCTTCTGCGCCTCCGTTGCCCGAATCGCCCCTTCCTGTAACCCTCCTGAAATTTGAGGGACAAAATCTTGCAAATGGCAGAAACCGGCTTACCTGGACCACCACCATGGAAAGAAATAATGACCATTTCGAAGTGGAACGGGGGTACAATGGTATTTCTTTTGAAAAGATAGGAGAGGTTGCCGGAGTAGGTAACAGTACAATGGTCAGCAACTATAACTTTACGGATGAAATTCTTGCGCCTGTGGCTTATTACCGGTTGAAACAGGTTGATCTGGACGGACAGTTTGAGTATTCCCGAATCATAGCGGTTCATGGAGATGCAGAGGATAAAAATGCCTATATCTATCCTAATCCGGTCCGGGATATGCTGGAGGTAAAAGGATTTCAGTCAGGAACACTGAAAAGCCTGAAAATCCTGGATGTTAGCAGTACGGCAGTTCTTCAAAGTGCTGACACTGAAAAAATTAATGTTTCCTCCCTGGTGCCGGGGCATTATTTTATTGAAATTAAAAATGAAAAGGGAAATACGGTTGTCAGGAAGTTTGTGAAATACTGATGACTCAGCGTTTTCATACAGCCGCGGCCCGGATTGGGGATGAAGCTTTATAATTTGTTTCTTTGCGTTTATAAACGATGAAACAACTGATGAATAAAGCGGCTTTGCTTGAACACTTAAAAATGACGCTGGATGCCCGGATGCAGGCTGCCTGGAAAGCGATGGAGGCCGCACAGGAATCGGCAAACGAGCAGGGGAAGAGTTCCATGGGAGATAAGTATGAAACTTCCCGCTCCATGGGGCAGCTGGACAGGGATATGTTTGCCCGTCAATATGAGTCGGCCCGGCAGGAGCGGGTACTTCTGGAAAGGATAAATCCCAATGAAGTTACGGAGCGGGTAGCGCTTGGTTCCCTTGTGAACACCACTGCCGGAAGGTTCATTGTAGCGGTAAGTCTGGGTAAAATAAGCTATGAAGATGAAACGGTCATGGCCGTTTCATCTTCCTCCCCGATCGGAGTGGCATTGATGGGCAAAAGCTCCGGCGACACGTTCAGTTTTATGGGTAAAAACCAGCATATTACCGGACTTATCTGAAATTAAGTAAGCCTGGCAACCCGCCAACGCTGTACCGTCACCTGCATACTGGTAATGGCGGGGTTAGCCCATGTTATGATAAACCCGCTGAACGTCGTCATCTTCCTCAATCTTTTCTATGAGTTTTTCAACCTCAGCCACCTCTTCGTCTGATAGTTGTTTGGTATCATTCGGAATTCTTTCAAAATCGGCCTCCACAATTTCATAGCCATTTTCTTCCAGGTAATGCTGTAGCGTACCAAACGAAGTAAATTCACCATAGATATTGATCTGGTTGGTTTCTTCGTCGATGAACACCTCCTCACCTCCAAAGTCGATCAATTCAAGCTCAAGTTCCTCAACATCTTTTTTGCCGTCATTTTTTACCTTGAAAATACACTTTCTGTCAAAAATGAAGTCCAGCATACCCATTGTACCCAGGCTGCCGCCCAGTTTATTGAAATAGCTGCGCACATTGGCCACAGTACGTGTGGGGTTGTCGGTGGTACTTTCCACCAGTATGGCAATACCGTGTGGCCCGTAGCCCTCATATACCATTTCCTTGTAGTCGTCCTGGTCTTTGGCGCTGGCTCTTTTAATCGCCCGCTCCACCGTTTCTTTTGGCATGTTGGCAGCCTTGGCATTCTGAAGAAGTACCCTGAGTCTGGCATTCGTATTTGGGTCGGCAGTGCCGCTTTTTACGGCCAGTACAATATCTTTACCTATCCTGGTAAAGGTCTTGGCCATTTTATCCCAACGCTTGAACATGCGTGCTTTTCTATATTCAAATGCTCTTCCCATGCAATTTTTTATTTACTATTAACCAGGCTTGTGTTTAAACCTTCCGGAAAATACCGGGTTTGATGCTGGTGTTTTCCGGAAGGGAGTACTTAATTATGCTGCAAATTTATAAAAGACGAGCTAAATCAGATAAAAATTAAAAACTTTCCCGATTAATTTGATGCATATGGAAAATCAACTGAACTGGACGCTTAAAACCTTTGAGGAATTGTCGAATGAAGAATTATATCAGCTGTTGCGTTTAAGAAGCGAAGTGTTTGTGGTGGAACAGAACTGTAATTTTCTGGACATGGATAACAAGGACCAACAATGTCACCATTTGCTGGGCTGGGACTGCGGGGAATTAATGGCGGTGGCAAGGATTGTACCTCCGGGAATTTCCTATGAGTTTCCTTCCATAGGACGGATCGTGGTATCTCCGCGGGGTCGGGGAAGGAAGTATGGTGTTGAATTGGTCCATAAAGCGATACAATGTGTTGATAATTTCTACGGAAAAGGAAATATCAGAATCGGTGCCCAGCTATATTTGAAAAAGTTTTATGAAACCTTTCATTTTCGGCAGTCGGGAAGCATTTATCTGGAGGATAATATAGAACATATTGAAATGACGCGTGTTTTTAACGAATAATACCACATTATGTGGATAATATTGTAGATACTTTTCCCATTTTTGTCGAAAAAATATACAGGTCGTCTTACTATTTTTTCTTTAATATCGAATAAATATTAAACTTTACTCATTTTTTGTAGTATTTGGGCTACAATTTTCACACATAATTTCATGATTCCTTGTTCGGTAAAAATAAACTTAATACTTTGGCACAGAATTTTAGTTATTAGTTTTCAGTCAAGCAAATTGTTGTTCAGGAACTGACGCCCGTCAGACATCCAATAACATTTTTGACGAACACTGATAGAGGAGGGTTTACGTGGAATGGCCTACTGTTATGCGGTAGGCCATTTTTTTGTTTTGACCTGAGGGATGAACGCCTGCCTTCAGATAACACAGAATCCCGCGGAGCGGACCACCCTCGTTGATAACATCAATAAAATGACAAGTCGATATTAAATTATTCTGTCAGCACGGCAGTACCATTAGCGCTTACCATTAACATTGAACCGTTGCCGCCTATAGTTTCAAAATCCAGGTCTACCCCGATGATCGCATTTGCACCCAGTCTTTGCGCCTGTTCCATCATTTCGCGGATGGCAATGCTTTTAGCTTCTCTGAGCCCCTGTTCATAAGCGCCGGAACGCCCGCCTACCACGTCGCGGATGCCTGCCAGAAAATCTTTAACAAAGTTGGCGCCTATGATCGCCTCTCCGTTGACAAGCCCTATGTACTTCAAAATTTTTTTACCTTCAATATTCGGAGTAGTGGTTACGAGCATGATGTGGTTATCTTTGAAATTAAGAGGATAAATGGGACTGCAAGTTATTTCAATTTGCGAGGCTGCACTTAAAATTATGCTTAACGGTACCAAAAGGCAAAATTTTGGCTTATGCAGATTACGGATATTAGCGATGATTTACAAACATATCCATGCATTTGATTTTTAACTAAACAAATCCGGATTTATTCAGCAATCGCATTAATGTGTAGCTTTGTCATTATTCAATAGTATCAGTATCATTTTTAGTAAATGGAAAATTCAGTAGAAGTTATCAATCAGCTCATCCGTTCGCGCCGAAGCATATTCCCACCCAGTTATACCACCCAGGATATTCCGGAAGAGATCATCCATACCATTTTGCAGAATGCCAATTATGCTCCAACGCATAAGCTTACGGAACCCTGGCGGTTCATGGTTTTCAAGGGAGAGGGTTTGGTGAAGCTGGCGTCTTTTTTTTCGGAACGCTACAAAGCTATAACCCCTCCCGAGGCTTTTTCGCAGGCACGTTATGAAGCAGCCAGTGAAAAAGTAATGAAGTCGAATTGTGTGATTGTGATCAACATGGAAGTACATACGGACAAGATTCCCGAATGGGAAGAAACTGCTGCCGTAGCATGTGCAGTCCAGAATATGTGGCTCACCGCAACGGCTTACGGAATAGGAGCCTATTGGGGCAGCCCGGGCGTACTGAAAGAGTTGGGGGCGTATCTTGGTTTACCTGAAGATCAGAAATGCCTGGGATTGTTTTTTATGGGCTATCATCAGGCGCCTGAAGCGGCTGCCCGCAGAACCCCTATTGAAGAGAAGGTTACCTGGATAAAATAATGGCCGGATCAAAACGCGTTCTGCAGGCAGAAGGTATAACCAAGTCTTATGATGAAACAGAAGTTTTGTCAGCCATTGACCTGGAACTTTCGGAAGGAGAATGGCTGGGGATCCTGGGAGAAAGTGGCTCGGGTAAAAGTACATTGCTGCGTATCCTGGGCAGGTTCACCGATGCGGATGCTGGAAAGGTATTATTTAGAAAGAAGGAGCTGCCGCCTGTCAGGAATGAATTAATCCCGGGGCATGAGGCTATCCGGCTGATCCATCAGGAATTTGAACTGTTTCCAAACCAGACTGTCGCAGAAAATATTTCCTACGCGCTCCGATTTTATAATCCGCAGTACAGGCTGGAAAAAGTAACGGAACTGCTGGAAATCACAGGTTTAGGGTATGTTCGTCATAAAAAGGCCAAATTGCTTTCCGGTGGAGAAAAACAGCGGACAGCAATTGCCCGGTCTCTGGCTGAGGAGCCTTTGGTTTTACTCCTGGATGAACCTTTTGCGCATTTGGATAACCACAACCGGCGGGTACTGGCCGACGCGATTGAACTGTTGCGTACCCAAAAGAAAACAGCCTGCGTTTTTGTGACGCATGAGGCGGGCGATGCGCTGGCGTGGTCGGACAGGATTGCTGTGCTGAGAAATGGCAGAATAATTCAGATCGGTACACCTGAAGAGGTTTATAACCAACCGGCAAACAGCTACGTGGCCGAGCTCACAGGCGACATAAACTGGCTGAATAAAACGGATGGAAAGCAATATTTTATTCGTCCGGAAAAGATAAAACGCACCCAATTTCCTGAAAAAAGCAAGTGGCATGGAACCGTGGAAACCATACGGTTCCATGGAAATCATTGGGAAATCCGTTGCCGAAATCAGGAAGGGTACCTGTCTTTTTACCGAAACCGAAATGACATGAACGTAGGAGAGGAAGTTTTCCTTACCTATGGAGCCCGAGATTTACGGCACATCCAATGACACTTACAAATTGAACCAAAAAGATATCTTGACCGCGAATGGTGTTACGTTGGGGTTATTCAGGTAGTTGAGACGATGCACAAAGTCAATGCGGCCTACTTTGAAGATATTGTCCACGCCGTAGCCCAATTCAATATAAGGGGCATTGCTCAGATAGTTAAACGTAGGCATCGCATTTCCTGCTTCATCCTCTGTAGGGGTGATGGCCTTATTGGCTTCACTCACTGTGCCGTAAAATACTTTTCCGGTAGCAAGCATACGCCATTTCAGACGCCGGATGGCGGGTATTCTGTTTAACAGGAGGCCTTCGAAATTATGTTCCATCCGTAGCACAAGGTACTTGTCACTGATGAATTCGAAATAGCGCATCATATTAAATGCATTGTCAACATAAAACAGAGACTCGTTTCCGAGCGGGTTGTACAGCAGTGTATACGGCAGGGTGGAGGGGATATATCCCAGTGTCAGGTTGTAATAGGTACGTCCCAGAAAACCAGCACGGAAACTTTGTTTAACATTCAGTGAGAACTTGTGATATTTAAAATCTCCATCCAGAAAATCCTTCATACCCAGCGTGTATCGTAACGTAAAAGCAGGCGAATTTCCGTTGCCCATACTGATGCGTTCATTGTCATTTTGCAGGAAGGTTTCATTTCTTGCCAAACGGGTTTCAAAATTCATCTCCGTTATATCATAGGAACTTCCAAGCGGGGAGTCCTCTCCCTGAGCAGGGTTTTTACGGTAAGCAAATGGGAAAAGAGGGACAAAGTCGCGGTGTCTGAGCTGAATACTTCCGGTGAGCCCTTTTACCAGTTCTCGTTTGAAATAGGCCGAGAAATCCTCCTGCCAATAGGCTCTTCTGAAAGCACCAAAGCGGGAAAAAGCGCCGAAAATGGTATTAGGGCCAATGGTTTCCGCGGAAAGTCCGAGTCTTTCAAGATCTTTGGAATAGGAAAAGCCGCCCATGGTCCAGGGCTTTCGCGAGAAAATATAATCCACCCCCGCGCCATACTTAAACTCATTGTCTCTGGTGCCGTAAGCGCCATATCCATGCAAAATCCACTTACGGCTAAAACCGGGGTCTGTACGGAATCCCAGCCTGAACCGATGACCTTCGACCGCATTATTGGCGTAAAGGAAGAGGTAAGGGCCAATGTCAATATTCCATTTATCAATTTTTTTATACCCGTTTACAAATACGTTCAGTAATTCGGTATAGGTTTTTACAACAGGTAAAACTTTTAGTGAATCAACCAGTTGAAAGCTCAGTATCTCCGGTTTAGTGAGTGATTCGGGGCGGTTTTTCTGCCAGTATGCCGAATCATGATCCATATAATCCTCCTTTAATTCGATTGCCGTATCGTAAAATTTCCCATTCCTGGGTTTGTCGACAATGTACTTGGAGTTGGCCGAGTAGAATTTCAGTAGCATCCCGGCCGTTTGTTTGGTAGGTTCATCCACATCTATCAGCACCCTCGTTTTGGCAGGCACCCAGGCGTCATGATCATCCAACTGGTCGTACGACTGCTGAATTTTTATTTTGTCAATAAAGTTAAGGTTGGCCTCTTTGCCTACACTTGCATCCATTTGAGTAAGTGCAAAAGTGGTACCATCCACCCAGAATGACCCCGTAAAGGCCAGGTCTTGTTTTTGCCTTGGTTCAAATTCGATCAGATAATCGTGTACAGCACCATTGGCAACACTGTCTGCCAGATAGTATTCATAGTACAGTTTCCAGCTGTCGGCGATGGGTGACACGAAATCCTTCTCCAGCAAATTCAGCCAGTTCTGATAAAAATTATATTGCTGAAACGACGATCCCACCAGTTGGGAAACGAAACTCCCGTCGGTTAGTCCTACCCCGGATACCTTTGTTTTATTGATGATCTCTTTTTTCTTTTTAGGGTCGTTCCTGAAATAGACGTTTGAAACAGATTCCGAAATAAAAATGGGGATAATGGTCTTTCCATCCTCGCCTTTTACTTCATCATACTGATCTACAATATGGGTCATTTTCCTGACAGCCCTTCGGTTCCTGAACTTCTCGGAAAGGTTGTCGATATCAATCTGTATTTTGTTATAGCTGTCGTATTCGTATGCACTCAGGCTTTCAATATTGTTTTTCTTCCTGTTAGCAACAATTTTGCGCATGATGGCAAATGCCGGGTTTTCACCTGCATAGATTTTTACCTCCCTTAATTGCTGACTGCCCGGGGAAATCTGAAAATCCAGCACTTGTTCAGCAAGGTTTTGTACAATTACTTTGGTGCGGGTATCATAGCCCACATAGGTGACGCTGAGGGAGTCGGCGGGGGGAGTGTAGTTTAAAACATAAAAGCCATCAAAGTTAGTAGTTGTTCCTGATAATGAAGCTTTTATTCCAATGTTTGCAAAGGGTACCGGATCGCCGGTAGTCGCGTCAGTTACGCGTCCTTTGATGACATATGTCTGTTGCGCTGCTGCTTGGCAGAGAGAGAATACTTCAAATAAAAAAAAGAAAAGTAATATTTTTTTCATTTTGGTTTTCATGGCGTCTGGCTGTAAAATCCTTTTTTCATCCATGAAGTTCCTCATTTCCGTTTTATCTCGATATTGGAAGTCAGGTCGGCGGTGGGGCGTAACAGATGTACATCCAGTACTGCTTTTGGCCGGGCCAGATATTCCCTGATCAATGTTCTTAAAGAATAGCCGTCAGGAACGTCCTGAGCGGCGAATGATATGGCATTAATTCCTTCATTATGAGCAATATAAAGAGCTCTTGCGTTGTGAAAATTCTGAGATATGATCGTAAAATTATTCTGATTAAAAACTTCCCGGCATCTCACCACCGAATCAAAAGTCCGGAAACCAGCGTAATCCAGTGTCATCACATTTTCAGGTATTCCCAGGTTCAGCAGAGCTCTTTTCATATCAAGCGGCTCATTGTAATACTGCGAATCGTTATTTCCGCTCAATATGATATACTTGATCTTTCCTTCTTTAAAAAGCCGCGCTGTGGCTTCCATCCTATATCTGAAAAACAGGTTTTCTTTACCTCTTTCTGTGTTCCGGCTGGTGCCTAAAACCAGTGCCACATCATTGGACGGTAAACTTTCTATTGAAAAATAATTGTACTGCCTGGTATTATACACGATCCAGAAATTACACAGCAGGATAAAAACCAAGCAGGCAAAGGCTAAAATAATCGCAGCTTTTATCAGTTTTTTCACTATTGTAATTCTGGTTGTCCTTGTTAAACGTCAGATAACAGAATTCCGGTTCGAGATACAGTCACATATTATTTTATAACTGTACGTCTGAACCTGTACTTTTTGTTGCTGACAAGGATAAAATACATTTCACTACTTCCGTTTTAGTAAGTTATTCAAACAAACCTAGCTGGCTTTTAGGCGAATCAGGACCTTTTTTCGGATCTTTTCTGGATTTACCGTCAGGCTTTTGCTCTTCTTCCGGCTCACCGGAGGCAGAGGGAGCTAATTTTTCGGGATTTACAATTTCCATATCCACCTCATCAGCTGTGGTTATTCCTTCGGCTGCTGCCTGAGTTTCTCCTTCTTCGGCCTCTGTTGTTTCTTCACTGTGTTCTCCTTCATCAGGAAGGTCTTCTTCCACCGTTTCCGGCTCTTCAGGAAGCGGTGGGAGCCAGTGAATGTCTTTGAACTTATCGTTTGGAAGTTTATTCCCCAAGGCCCGCCACCCCCGCAAATCCACAAGGTCTTCCACTGCATAGGCTACGCTGGAGGGTTCGTTGGACGTATTTTTGGCCAATATCATCTCAAACCGGGGACGTTTGTCGGTACTGGCCAGTAACAGTTTACTGTTTTTGGTATCACTGATAAAAAGGAATTTTTTATCCAGGGACGTCGTTTCAATATTAAATCTCTTTATAAAATGTTGTTTTTGCCCGGCGTCATAATAAATAGCGGTAACGGGTAACTTGGTGTCAAATTTTTTCACCAGTAGTACCTCGTTAGGGACATAATGATTGGTGAGATCAAAGTTGGTGAGCTCATAGGTACCATCTTTGTAAATCACCAGAATGCTGTCAGCTGCTCCGAAGTTACCAAGATATTCTCCGCGTTCATCCCTGTTGAGCCGGCCGATGGTGGGATTAAACCACATATCCACACCGCCGAGGGTTGAACGCCCCGCCTGTTTGAGTGTAATTTTCCTTACCGGATACTTGGTGAGGATATTGCCCATGGCGCTCCGGTTTTTAATGAGGAGATCGGCAAAGTTGAAATCAAACTGTTTTACTTTCGCTTTGCTTTGGGCGGTCAGGTTAACGGTAATGATTTCGGCTTCGCCGTTATCGTTGGCGGTGAAATAGGTAATCTTTGACTTGGGAGTGCCTTGGGTCATGTCATATTCCCGGTCGCGGGTTACGGCTGTGATCTGGCAGCGCTTGATATAGGACACCCCTGTTTTGCCGTCAAGGTAGATCAGGTTGTACACTTTGCGTTCATCATTTTTGAGGAAAACGGCGCAATGGATGATATCTTTCCCAACAAAAACCTTATCCTGGATCTTGGTGACCAGACATTTTCCGTCGCTCCTGAACACGATCACGTCATCGATATCCGAGCAATCCATCACGTATTCATCCTTTTTGAGGCCGTATCCTATAAAACCCTCCGTCCGGTTTACATACAGTTTTTGATTATTTGCAGCTACTATATTTGCTGAAATCTGGTTAAATGCCCTGATCTCCGTGCGTCGGCCCCGGGTTTTACCATATTTTTTCAGAAGATCCCGGTAATATTCAATGGCAAAACGGACGATGTTGGCAAGATTGTCCTCTGTTTCGGCGAGTTCTTCTTCCCATTTTCGCATCAGTTCGTCCGCCTTGTATCCGTCGTATTTGGATATTCTTTTGATCCTGATCTCAGTAAGTTCCACAATATCGTCATCCGTGATCACGCGGTAAAACTGCGGCTTATAGGGTTCGAGCCCCTTGTCAATCGTGCGGATAACGTCTTCAAAAGTTTCACATTCTTCAATATCCCTGTATATACGGTTTTCGATGAAGATTTTTTCCAGCGAACCGTACAGTATCTTTTCCAGAAGGGCCGCTCTTTTGATCTCGAGCTCACGCCGTAAAAGATCTACCGTTTGCTGAGTATTGTATTTCAGTATTTCCGTGACGCCAACAAAGTGAGGCTTGTCGGCGATGATCACACAGGCGTTGGGCGAAATGGAAACCTCGCATTCGGTAAATGCGTAAAGCGCATCCATGGTGATATCCGGTGATACCCCCGGCGCAAGGTGAACCTGTATTTCTACATCCGCAGCGGTGTTGTCCACTACTTTTTTGATCTTGATTTTACCAGCATCGTTCGCCTTTACGATGGAATCAATGATGGATGTGGTAGTGGTTCCGAAAGGGATATCCCGGATGATGAGCATTTTCTTATCCTCTTCCTCAATCTTTGCCCTTACCCGTACCTTTCCCCCTCGGTGCCCGTCATTATAATTGGAAACGTCGATCTGGCCGCCCGTCAGGAAATCAGGATAGATGGTCACCTCCTTACCCTGCAGGATCCCGATTGAACCTTCAATGAGTTCGCAAAAATTATGTGGTAATATTTTGGTCGAGAGGCCCACCGCAATTCCCTCCACACCCAGTGTAAGTAAGAGCGGGAATTTGACTGGAAGGGTAACGGGCTCTCTTTTGCGTCCGTCATAGGACAGCTGCCACTCCGTGGTATTGTCGTTAAAAACGATTTCTTTGGAAAACCGGGAAAGCCTTACTTCAATGTACCGCGCAGCCGCGGCGCCATCTCCGGTGCGTATGTCGCCCCAGTTTCCCTGGGTGTCAAAAAGGAGTTCTTTCTGACCAATGTTGACAATGGAATCATAAATGGAAGCGTCACCGTGAGGGTGGTACTGCATGGATGAACCTACGACGTTAGCGACCTTGTTAAAACGGCCGTCGTCCATTTCGTTCAGTGCATGCATGATCCTCCTCTGAACCGGCTTCAGCCCGTCTTCAATGGCCGGAACAGCCCGCTCCAGAATTACATAAGATGCATAATCAAGAAACCAACTTTCGTAAAGACCTGAAATGGGTAATTTTTCGTGTAGTTCGCTGTCTCCTACGTTGTTCGTAGCATCGTTTTCATCCATAAATTGAGGAGGAAACTTTTTAAAATATCCGGTAAATCGATTAAGTAAGATTCCTTCCGTGCCGCATCCCAATGTCTGTAAAACCAGCCTGAATAGAGCAGTTTTTCAGAGGAATTTCTGGAAGTTATAATTGAAAATCCTGCTAATATAGCAAATAAAGCAGATATTTTTAATTTTCGCTACTTGAATCCGGCGTATTCATGACCGTGAGCAATTCGCTGATCATCATCGCAGTGGCGCCCCATATCTTATAACCTCTCACAGCATAGTGTGGTGCCCTGACCTGTTCTCCTCTCACGATGATCACACTTTCACCGAGTATGCTGGTATCCATAATCTCTTTAAGCCGAACTTCGAAAACGTCCTCAACTTCCCTGATGTCCGGGTAAAAATCCGGGCGGTAGGGAATGGTTGCCACCACCGGAAGAACATAAAAATTACTCGGAGGAATGAACAGCTCAGATAATACACCAAGGATTTTTACATCGGTAAGCCGTAAACCAATTTCTTCCTGTGCTTCCCGTAAGGCCGTACGGATCAGGTCTTCGTCTGATAGTTCATAACGTCCGCCGGGAAAGGCAATCTGTCCTGAATGCACTCCATCGTAAGCGGGGCGGAGTATAACCGGGAAATAAATTTCGTCCTGATAGGGATAAAAAAGGATCAGTACGGCACTTTTCCGGGTTTTGGCATTAGGCTTAAAACTCATTCGCAGCCTGGAAGTAGCCTGCATGGGGCGGTGAGCCGATTCTCCCGGAAGCGGACTTTTTAATTTTTTATATAACTCATCCGTAAAAAAATCAAAAGATTCTTTGCCCATATAGGCTTATAATTGGTGTTGGTGAGTAATAGTCAGGCTACAAATGTTAACATTTTTTTGAAGACAATCAAAGTGTGCTTACTCCTTGTTGGCGTAAAGCCTGGCAAGCTGCTCTGCACACCGTTCACCGTCCATAGCCGCGGACATAATTCCTCCTGCATAGCCCGCTCCCTCTCCACATGGGAAAAGTCCTTTCAGGTGCGGATGCTCACAGGAATCGCGCTCTCTTGGTATCCTGACGGGCGAGGAGGTCCGGCTTTCCACACCTACCAGCTGCGCTTCATCTGTAATATATCCTTTCATTTTTCTTCCGAAATCCATGAGTCCTTCTCTCAATGGGTTTGCTATGCTGGCAGGCATGGTATCAAATAAATTCACCGATTTCAACCCTGGCTGGTACGAAGTTTCGTTCAGTTCCGGAGATGTTTTTTTGTTGATAAAATCCGTTACACGCTGTGCCGGGGCTGTTTGGGTAGCTCCAGCTATTTTACAGGCAGTTTCTTCAAACTCTTTCTGGAACTGAAGGCCGGCCAGCGGGCCAAAATCTGCATAAGGCAAAAGGTCAGCCTCCTCAATGGCTACTACGATCCCGGAATTTGCAAAGGCCGAATCGCGCCGGGAAGGTGACATTCCGTTGACCACCACCTCGCCCGGGGCCGTGGCAGCCGGAACAATAAACCCTCCGGGGCACATACAAAAGGAAAACACCCCTCTCTGTATACCATTGAAGCGTGTTTGGGTAACAAGGCTGTAAGAAGCGGCCGGTAAGTAAGGGCCCCGGTCCTTATCGCAATGATATTGTATGCTGTCGATCACCCGCTGCGGATGCTCAATGCGGACACCCATTGCAAAGGATTTACTTTCAATCAGTATGTTTTTGCGGGACAAAAGATCATAGATATCCCTGGCCGAATGCCCGGTGGCAAGTATGACCCCAACGCCGGTGTATTCCTTTTTATCATTCACAATCACCCCTTTTACTACATGATCCCGGATAATAAGGTCAGTTACTTTGGTGTTAAAATGGATCTCTCCGCCGGCCTTTAATATACTTTCGCGCATGTTGGCAACCACCAAAGGAAGTTTGTTGGTACCAATGTGCGGATGGGTGTCAATGAGGATCTGTTCGCTGGCTCCATGTCCCACGAAAATTTCCAGCACCCGGCGGATATCCCCGCGTTTGTTGGAACGGGTATATAACTTGCCGTCTGAGTAAGTACCAGCACCTCCTTCACCAAAACAGTAGTTTGATTCAGGATTAACGATATGTTCTTTGTTAATGGCGGCAAGGTCGCGGCGGCGCGAACGAACATCTTTTCCTCTTTCGAAAAGGACGGGTTTTATACCCATTTCTATCAGGCGCAGCGCAGCAAACATCCCAGCTGGCCCGCAGCCGACGATCAGCGCCTGGGGACGATTGCTTACGTCGGGATAATCAAGAGAAAGTTCAATGAGTGACGGAGGTAATTCGTTGATATATACTTCGGTCTGCAGATTGATTTTTACCTGCCTGCTCCGGGCATCAATGGATTGCCTGGTTTTCCGGATGATTGTTGGGGTTCCCGCGCGGAGTTTTAATTTTTTTCCAATATACTGTTCCAGCGAGAGATCATCCAGTGCTATTTCAGGAGGAAGTGTAAGTTGTAAGGTATGTCGCATGTGAAAGGGATTTATCCTTTAATCGTGCAAAGATAATTGTTTCGGCGGAAAGCGCCTTAAAGTGGAGCAGGTGGGGGGAGGAAGCTAGAAATTTTGTCTTACATTTAACCTTGTCCATAGCTTTCTCCGACGTCATGAACATCTTTCGTTTTACGATCCTCCTGATTTTGCTTTGCAGTAATCGGGCTTTTAGTCAGAAAATAAAAGTGCTCATCAATCACGTTGGTTACGAGCAGGATAATCCTAAACGGGCTATAGTTGTATCAGACCAAAAAGTAACGATAACTGAATTTCAGTTGATTGATCAGGAATCAGGGAAAGTGGTTTTTAAGGGTAAAACAAGGTATTCAGGACCTGTGGGCAAATGGAGGAACCGGCTGTTTTGGGAAATGGATTTCAGCAGTTTTCAGAAAGCAGGTAGCTATATCGTTCAGGCAAAAATTCCTGGCAAAAACATCGTTTCTTATCCATTCAGGATTGGGAGGAACGTATTGGAATCTGCTACAATTTCGGATGTTGTCTATTATTTCAAAGGCCAGCGAAGCTCGGGATTACTGGATATTGCAGATCGTCATTTAGTGTTGAAGAGGCAGATTAAAGATACCATTGATGCACATGGCGGCTGGTACGATGCCTCCGGAGATTACGGCAAACATTTGTCTCATCTTTCTTTTTCGTCCTATTTCAACCCGCAGCAAATCCCGCTTACCGTGTGGAGTTTATTTAAGACATTTGAATTACTGATCAAAAGGCCGGGAAGCGATTTTCGCCAGTATAACCGCCGATTGCTGGATGAGGCAATGCATGGTGCTGACTACCTCGTCAGGGTTCAGGCGCGTAACGGATCTTTTTACCGGTCGGTGTCGGCGCCGGGTGCGGGGAAAATGGCAAAGGACAGGGTGATTCAGGCGGAGGAGCAGAGCTATCGTATCAAAGAGAATAAGGATCAGTCTTTCAACGATACGGATAATTCTGATAGCTGGAGAAGTTATCAGGTAAGTTACCGGTCAGGAGGAGGGATGAGTATTGCTGCGCTGGCAATTGCTGCGGCAAGGGATACCTCGGGCGATTTTTCCAGTCGGCAATATCTGGCAGCGGCTGAAAATGCGTTCCGGTTTCTCGAAAAGGAAAATGTAAAGATGACCAATGACGGGAAGGAAAATATTGTTGATGATTACTGTGCGCTGAGTGCGGCGACGGAGCTTTTCAAAACTACGAAGAAAGAAGAGTATACCTTGGCGGCAAAGAAACGGGCACAAAATCTTTTGGCAAGATTGGTGTCTGCCGGAAAATACACCGGACACTGGCGTGCGGATGATAGGGACCGTCCGTTTTTCCATCCGTCCGATGCCGGGTTACCAGTCATTAGTTTGCTCAATTATAATACAATTGCCACGGATCCTGAAAAATCCTGGATTAAAGAAACGATCAGGAAATCACTGGATTTTGAATTGAATATCACAGCAGAGGTGAATAATCCATTTGGTTATAGCCGGCAATATACCCAGGACACGCTTGGAAACAGGAAAGCTGTATTTTTCTTTCCGCATGGCAGTGATGCTTCACCCTGGTGGCAGGGCGAAAATGCCCGGCTTGCCTCTGTTGCTTCGGCAGCCCGGCTCGCTATTCCCTTATTTGAAGACGATAAGGTATTTCAAAACAAACTCAGAAATTTTGCTGTAAACCAGATGAACTGGATACTGGGTCTGAATCCATACGATACCAGCATGTTGCAAGGTGCAGGGCACAACAATCCGGCGTATGGTTTTTTCGGTGGTTTTGAATACACAAATGCCCCTGGAGGGATTGCTAACGGCGTGACAGGGGGCTTTGACAATGAAGATGATATCGATTTTAATCTTTCTTACGCACAAACAGGGAAGGATAATGACTGGCGCTGGGCAGAGCAATGGTTGCCACATGCTGCCTGGTATTTGCTATCCGTTGCCGCCACGGATCATAAATGAAATTTGTAAAGCTTAATTAGGTAAACCTCTTAACTTAAAATGATGAAAACGCGAATACCAAACCTGATGCTGGTGCTAATGACTGCATTTGTTGCTGTTGGCTTAATTGCTGCCAGTCAAAAAAGAAGTTTTAAGGTTTTTGTGAAAATTTCCAAGGCGGCAGACCACAATAAAATGATGACTGCGGCAAGGCCTTTCCTGGAAAAAATCGCGTCGGAAAATCATTTTACCGTGGATATTACAGATGACAACAGCCTGGTGAATGATGCCAATCTTAGTAAGTATCAGGTATTTATTCAGTTGCAGGAAGCTCCTTTTGACTTGTCGGGTCAGGAGCAGTTAGCCGTTCAAAAGTTTATTGAGGACGGGAAGGGCTGGGTAGGGATACATGCTGCCGGGTTAACCGGGACTTTATACACCAATCCGGAAAAGAAATACTGGCAATGGTTTGAAGATGCCATGGGCGGCGTGAAATATACCCCGCACCCTAAGTTTCAAAAAGGTACGCTGATCATCGAAGATCATAAACATCCGGTTACGAAAAACCTGCCGGACAAGATGGAGATCTCGGACGAGTGGTACGAATTTGATAAAAGTCCGCGTCCGAATGTCCGGGTTCTTGCCACCGCTGATGAGTCGACCTACAAACAAAACAAGCCAATGGGAGATCATCCGCTCATCTGGGTGAATGAAAAGTACCGGCGTATGGTATACATAGGGATTGGACATGATGCATCTTTGTGTGTCAATCCGGATTATGCAGTGCTGGTTCGGGATGCCGTTCTTTGGGCGGCTGAAAAGTAAATTTTCTCTTCCTGCATCAAAATAATTGCCTTATGGCGTAATGGATGTTAGTTAGCACCTGACACCCATGAGACATAAACATTTTCTTATTCTGCTTCTTGCAGCTACATCTTTCATTGCGGCATCCTGTAAAATACCTTCATCCGTAGAGGTATCTGACGATCCTGCTGAAGCAAATTCCGACTGGACAGCGGAAAGCCATGGCAATGATGTAGATCCTGATTATGATATAATATTTCCCCAGGATCAAGTGAACAGCATTGAAATTACGATGACTGCTGCTGACTGGGCAGCCATCAAGGCAGATATGTCGGCTAAGTCGTGGGGTACTTTCGGGCAAGGTAACTCCGGTGGAGGACAGGGTGGGGGTGGAGGTTTTGGAGAAGATCCGGAATACATTGCAGCAACCTTAAAATTTAACGGAAAAACCTGGAACCAGGTGGGTTTCCGGTTGAAAGGGAATTCCAGTTTGTCGTCTATCTGGCGTGCAGGGATATACAAGCTTCCTTTTAGGCTTCATTTTGACAAGTTCGAAGACGATTATCCGAGTATAAAAAATCAGCGGTTTTATGGTTTCAAGGAGCTTTCTATGTCGCCAGGATATAGTGATAATTCCTTGTTACGGGAAAAAGTAGTAGCTGACATTTTTCGTGCAGGCGGTGTTGCTGCAGCCCGTACTGCGTTTTATAAGGTGTATATCAATTTTGGTGAAGGATTAAAATACTGTGGTGTATACACTTCCGTGGAAGTGATTGATGATACCATGGTGCAGGATCAGTTCGGGGAAGATGATGGGAACATTTACAAACCGGAATCTTATTTCAAAACTTTTGCCCAATCTGAATTTGAGAAAAAGAATAACGAAGACGCACCGGATTATACGGATGTGCAGGCTTTTATAACGGCGCTCAATAGTTCTGTCAGAACCAGTAATCCTCTACAGTGGCGCACCAGCCTCGAATCTACCTTTAATGTGGACCACTTTCTGAAATATCTCGCTATTAATAATACAATTGTAAACTGGGATTGTTACGGTTCAAAGGCACATAACCATTATCTGTACAATGCACCGGCAGGTAAGCTGACATGGATTCCTTGGGATTTTAACATGTCGATGACAACGTCTTCCGGCGGTGGGAATGGCGGAGGTGGTATGACGGCAGTGTCTTTATCGATGACTGAGGTATCAAGTACCTGGCCATTGCTGCGGTATGTTGCGGATGATGCAACTTATTATGCCAGATACAAAACTTATGTAAAGGAATTCAAAGAGAATGTTTTCATCCCCACTCAGATTAATGCACTTTTTGACAAGTATCATAATCTGATCCAGCCCTATGTGACCGGAACAGAACCTGAGCAAACCGGCTATTCTAATCTGACCAGCAAAACATCTTTTGACACAGATCTTACAACGCTTAAAAGCCATGTTGTTACCAGAAATGCAGCAGTTGAAACATTTTTAAGATGAATACAATGGATCATGTGATTTTTTCTGAAATAGCAGAGCAAGTTTCTGATTTTGATCCGATTACGCTGGCGGAGATGGATTCGGTTAAACTCATGGACAGGACCGATTTGAAATTTATGATACCCGTGAGCAGGTTATCCTACATTTTGTCTCTTGTCCAAAGCCATTACCGCGTGCTGGAAATGGAAAGTAAACGGATCTTCACCTATGAAACTTTGTATTACGACACGCGTGAGCTCACGCTGTATCATCAGCATCAGGCAGGCCGTTTGAACCGTTACAAGATCCGACACAGAAATTACGTGGATACCAAAGGTTCGTACTTTGAAATAAAGCTGAAAAATAACAAAGGGAGAACGATCAAAACAAGGATTAAGAGAGAAATGGGAGGCTGTGGCGGACTGGACGAGCATAGCGGATCGTTTTTGAGAGGTACTACCAATCTGAATCCGGATCGTTTGAAACCCACCCTTTGGGTTCATTACGGCAGGATTACATTGGTAAGTATATACACCACCGAACGAATCACAATTGATCTGGATCTTACTTTTTCTTCTGATGGAAGGAGTCGGGAATTTGGATATGTCGCCATTGTGGAAGTGAAGCATGAGAAAGAGAATTCAGCTTCGTTTTTCCTCGAAATGATGCGCAGACAACGATTCCGGGAGGGAGGGATCAGTAAATACTGCTTTGGAATGATCAGCATTTTTAGTGGCGTTAAACATAATCGTTTTAAATCAAAAGTAAAGTTTCTTCATAAACTCCAGTCTCAAAATGCTTTACATGTACCTGTCCGACATACTCAGTTCATCTGATCTGTTCGACAAAATTTCTGCCAAATTTTTCGTCAGGATCCTTATTGATTTTGCTTCCGTTTTCATCCTCATCAGGTTTGTTTACTACCGTAATTATAAGCGTACCGACCTCTTTACTACATTTTTTGTATTCAACATGGTCATTTTTATGATCACCTACTTGTTGAACAAAGTGGAAATGTCAATGGGTGCGGCCTTCGGGTTATTCGCTGTGTTTTCTATGCTGCGTTACCGTACCGAAGGGATCTCCGCGAAGGATATGACTTACCTTTTCCTGGTTATTGCTATTGGTCTTATTGCTGCAATCAGTAAAGGAGGGTGGGATGAGTTATGCTTGTTTTGTCTTATAATTCTGGTCGTAACACATTTGCTGGAAGGGGACTGGCTGATCAGGAAGGAGCGTGGGAAAATGATAATCTATGAAAATATCCATCTGATCATCCCTGACCGCCGCCCGGAACTGCTTGAAGATCTTCGTTTGCGTACCGGTTTGAACGTCCACCGCGTCGAAATCGAGGATATCGATTTTCTCAAAGATGCCACCCGGCTTACGGTCTATTATTATCCCTGAACTTTGGTTTAAAAAACTATCTCATTCATGTATGAAAAGTTTTCTGATTGCTATTTTAATCTGCATGCCCTTTCTGGGAAATACTCAGGGGATAGGGCTATGGACGTCTGCTCATGTTGAAAAAAAACTGAATAAATCTTTTTCTGTAAATGTAAGCGGACAAACGCGCTTTTCGGATAATGCAAATGTTTTGAAGTCATACCTGGGCGAAGCTGGCCTGGAATACAAGCTCAATAAATATTTTGGGGCAAGCCTTTACTACCGCTATATTGGTAAAAGGAAGCAGGACAAGAGCTCTGAGGATTATTACTATCGTTCGTTTCACCGCTTTTATGGGAACGTTACTTTCGAGTACAAACTTACCAAATGGCTGAAATTTGATTACCGTTTTCGGTATCAGGATCAGTTTAAGGATGACGAGTCCGGGCTTATTAATTCCGGAAGTTATTTTCGTCATAAGGCTGAATTTACTTATAAGAATAAAAGCAGGTTCTCACCTTATGTTTCGGTCGACGTTTTTTATTTACTGGGCACGGGTTTCGAACAGATCAGATATAAAACTGGCTGTAACATATCTTTGAATAAACGTAATTCATTTGATCTTTCCGTTTTTGCAGACAAAGCTGTTGTTGGCGGAGCCACCGATCCGGCCGTTATTTCACTGGCCTATAAACTGAAAATGAAATAAGGATTTCAGTAATAATTTTATTAGAATTATTTGGTGTTTTATAGTTATCTGATTGTAATTTTAGATGTTTTATAAAGCGCCCGATATGTCATTAAACCGCCGAATTTTTGTTAAAAGCCTGGCATTAACTGCTGGCTCCGGAATGTTAGATTTTAATAATATTGGGCAAATGACTCCATCTGCCTGGCCGATATCCTGTAATCAGTATTCCTGGATAACTTTTTTTGCCAGAGAAGGCAGAAATTGGAACACCGACCCGGATATCTCGCTGGGAGAATTTGCCTCTGCCGGATTAACTGCTTATGAACCGGCTTTCAACAATGCGGAGGAGGTGGGTAAAATACTGCCCTACTTAAAGAAATACAATCTGTCGATGCCATCGGTATATGTAAACAGCTCATTACACCAGAAGGAGGAAGCGACCAGATCCATCAGGTCCTTACTGGCCATAGCTGATGCCCTTAAGCCCGCCAATACTAAAATTATTGTGACCAATCCGAATCCGCTCAAATGGGGGAGTGATAAAATTAAGTCGGATGAGGAGTTGGCCGTACAAGCCCAAAGCCTGGACCAACTCGGTGCAGAGCTGAAAAAACGAGGAATGAAGCTGGCATACCATACCCATGATGTGGAGTTGAAAGCCGCCGCCCGGGAATTTCATCACATGCTGCTGGCCACGGATCCCAAAAACGTTTCATTATGCCTGGATGTACACTGGGTGTACCGAGGTTCGGGAAATTCCCAGATTGCCCTGTTTGATATCGTGAAGTTATACGGCAAACGAATAGTGGAGTTGCATATCCGGCAGTCCAAAGATGGCATCTGGCAGGAAACTTTCGGGGACGGAGATATTGATTATCCACGACTGGTAAGCGCTCTGTCTGCTCTTCATGTCAAACCTCACCTGGTATTGGAGCAATGCCTTGAAAAGACATCACCCAAAACCATGAATGGCGTTGAAGCGCATAAAGCCGACCTGGCCATGGCGCATAAGGTATTTGCAAAATGGTTAAGCTGATGAATCGAAACTGATATGAATTATAAAGCGGGAGAAGATTGTTTTTCGGCTTGGATTGGTGCGATTGGAAGTGATGAAAACAGTGCACGGAGGGTGATGCATAGAGCCTTGGTAGGCAGTATAATAGGTGATCACCGCTATGCAGCGGTCTTTGAACAATAAGAAATATGCCGCCTCAAAGGGAGAGTTTGCGGATTAACTGCGGCTTGCGCAATGCAATTAACCACTCAAAAATTTGATCAAACCAGTGAGTAGGAGAAATTGCTCTTTCCGCTTATACCCAGAACTTAGGGATTGGTTTAAATCAAGGGGAGAAATAACAATGAGCATTGGGTAATGATATTTCGCATGTGTTTGAGCGTATCAGAATTATGTGTAGTTTTTTGTCATTACCTTCGCTATCAGTTTTTCAGTCAGTTGGTACTTCCACAGCGTGAAATTCTATTTTGACTTCGTCGAACCTTACTGTCGACTGTCATCTTAATCTCTGAACAAAAATTAAAACAGGACTGTCAAATGACAATGGACAAACAAGGAGTTTATTTTCCAAACCTAAATGGAATAAGATTTATTGCAGCGTTTCTAGTAATCATTCATCATACAGAACAGTTTAAGTCAATTCTATATTTTGATAATTATTGGGGTAAAGTTCCCTTTGTAGATATTATTGGTAAACTTGGTGTTGTTTTATTTTTTGTTTTGAGTGGGTTTTTAATTACCTATCTTCTTTTAGCCGAGGAATATATGTTTGGGAAGATTAGCGTCGCTAAATTCTACATAAGAAGAATGTTACGCATTTGGCCGTTATATTTTTTGATTGTTATTTTAGCTTTTTTTGTTTTTCCACATATTAATTTGTTCGTATTACCTGGTCATAGTAAGGATGTTATATATTCTAATTTGTACATTAAATTATTCTTATATGCAATATTTCTTCCAAATTTAGTACTGTCTTTTTTAGGGGTTGTTCCATACGCTTCTCATACGTGGTCTATCGGAACAGAGGAGCAGTTTTATTTTATTTGGCCGGTTATTTTAAATTATTTTAAAAAATACCGAATCTGGTTGATGATCTCTATTATATCATTTTATGTGTCATTTTCTTATTTTTTGACGACGCATCATGCAGATATTATTCCTTTCAAGAATATAATTCAGGCATTTTTAGTAACATTTAATATTGATTGTATGGCAATCGGAGGCATTTTCTCAATATTGCTGTTTGAAAATAGTAAAATATTGGGACTTTTACGAAATAATACTTTGTTCTATGTTGTCATAGTTATTACGATATTTCTACTTGCAAAAGGTGTATATATATCGATATTTCACTATGAATTCTATTCTATTCTATTTGGAATATTAATCTTAAATTTTGCCAGTAACGCAAGAAATAAAATTTCAATAGAAAATGATGTTTTTAATTATCTAGGTAGAATTTCGTATGGATTGTATATGTATCATCCAATAGTGATTGTCATAGCTTTATTTATTTGTAAAAGTGTAAACTTTGTATCTAATTGGATTATCTATCCGGTGATAGTTTCATTAACAGTATTTTTTTCAAGTGTTTCATACAGATATTACGAATCCTTTTTTCTGAGATATAAGAGTAAATTTTCAAATGTTATAAGTGGAAACAGAGGATAGAGCCTTGATGTAAATGGTTTAGGTTTCTTTGAAACTGCCCCCGGTAGTTGTCTGCGTTAAATGTGGGTGAAACAATTTTTATCCGACACTTTCTTTTTTAGTGACAGCAGACTAAGGCCATTTATTTCATAGGTTTGACCAGTTTTATTTTAGAGAACAGGATCTTTAGTAAACCGCGGTGGCGGCCCGCTCCGTACTTTGAGATATCGGAAACAACGTGCCTTGTTTTATATTTCTGTTAATCAGTGTGTTGTGGGGATATCTCATGGCAAAAAAATCGGGACGCCAACATTAACTTCTGGTTTTTTTGCCATTTTTTTAATCCTGTTCTAAAATAATTCAAGCTGCTGCGGTACATTGGGCCGTTCTTTTATCTTCCTGGCTTGGTATAGTTCCATCATTCCGAACTGTTTGTCGGTAATCGTTAAAATTCCAATCTCACCTTTTTCTGGCAAAAATCCTTTTACCCGTTTGATGTGTACGTCGGCATTTTCCCGGCTTGAACAATGCCTCAAATAAATCGAAAACTGAAACATGGCGAAACCGTCTTTCAGCAGGTCCTTGCGGAATTGCGAATGCGCCTTTTCTTCTTTTTTTGTTTCGGTTGACAGATCAAAAAGTACGAGTATCCACGGCAGCGGCCGACCGTAAAATTCTGTATTTGTTTAGACGCATGATGAACTTGATTTAGAAGCGGATGCGGCAAAATTTTATGTGTGGCTCAGCACGGAATTGTTGGATAACTGATTTTTCGTAGGGAGCCTTCGTAACATTTTACCAGCAAAGCTGTCGTACGCTGCAGGTCGACCATAAGCGGACTGGTCTGATTGTCGATCGTGATATCTTCGGAAGCGATACGCATCAATTTGGATTTGATCGGAGTGGACAGTTGAAGGAAATTTTCTCCTTTATCGATGATCTCAAGTACGATCAGGTCCACAAAAGGGCGGTAAGGCTCCATGATGTCGTTGGCCAGGCAATAGGCATTGTATTATTGGTTGTGATGATGAATGCCAAGCGTTGGCAGTAACCCGGATGAGACAAGGCCGCGTGCGACGATCGCCTGAAGGATGGCATAACCGTAGTTGAGCAGATTATTAGGCGGGTTTCCTTTTTTGCGAGCCAATGAGGTTGTTACAGATGTCCAGCTCTAGGATGGTTTCTGGATTCATAGCAGAGGTTTGATATTAAAAACTCAAAACGCAAGCTGACGTACATCTGAACGCAAATCAAAATAAGAATTGTGTCCAGAGGGCATCCTATTTGGCAGCAGGCACTTATGCCATGTGGTTTATCTGCTCTTTCTGAAGCTCCTTTGTTGTTTGCCGCGAACCGTCAGGTGACCAGCCTGGGGCTTTGAAAAGATATTTCAGCTTTGTTTTTAAGTCGGTGGGTTGTCTGAAATCTCTTCCAATTTCTTTCCATTCATGAAAGACGGTTTGTGCCAGTCCGTCGTGGTGAACTGGTTTCGTAAGCCCGTAACGCGTAGGGATGTCCTGCCTCTCTTCCTGAAACGTACCGAATAACCTGTCCCAGATAATTAGGCACATGCCCATATTTTTATCCAGGTACTCTACATTGCTCGCGTGATGCACCCGGTGATGTGAGGGTGTTACCAGAATATATTCGAGCCAGCCCAGCTTTTTAATGTATTCGGTATGTACAATGATCCCGTATATCTGAGTCACCGAATACATCACAACGATATCGGCCGGGTTGAATCCCAGCAGTACGAGCGGAATAAAATAAACAAAACGGTACAGTGGCTGAAAAACGGATGACCGGAAGCCGGTCGTCAGGTTAAAATGTTCGGAAGAATGGTGTGTAACATGCACTGCCCAGAATAACCGGCTGTTGTGATCAACGTAATGCAGGGTGTAAAAAGCCAGATCTTCCAGCAAAAAGAGCAAGGTCCAGTACAAATAGGGATTCTCAACAGGCTCCAAAAGCCTGTAATTGTACATCCAGACCAAAATACCTACATACACAGCACGAAACAGCAGGTCAATACCGCCGTTGAAAATCATCAGCATAGCATTGGTGAAGGAGTCCTTCCAGGAGTAACTTTTGCGGTCGGAGCGATTGGTTAAAAGAATCTCCAGACCTATCAGCATAATGTAAAAGGGAGTTGACAGTTTTAAAATCAAGTCCTCCAATCCATAGGTACCAGGCATAACCGTGTCTAAATTTTGGCAAATATAATCCGCTTAATCTGGTGTTCGTTTGAATGTTACTTTTTTAAGAAATTTCTAATCCTAAAAATATAAAATATCTGTAAAACTATCATCAGGAGCAAATATAATCAAGGCAGATATAGTCTCCGAATATATTCCTGATATGCTGGGCGAAAGGTAAGTTACAATCATTCTTTTCGCAAATCCCGGCTCAGCTGATCATTTTCCGCAAAGCCTTGCGCAACTCCTCATTTTTGTGTTTTTTCTGTAAAATGGTTGGCGCAGCAATGCGTTCCCGGCAATCAAAAAGAGCACATCGCTCACAGGTCTGGTTCACTTCTCTTTGCGGAATGGCGGGGTCGTTAAGAAAATGAAGTGTTTTTTTTGCATGCTCATCCAGGTAAATACCCATAGACAGGCTCACATTGAGATTGGCCGTGGTAACTGTCGGATGTGCCAGGCTTACCACCAGGTACTGGTCCTGAGTGTCGAGATAGGTGGATTTTTGGGCCTTACAAAGCGTACCCGTATATTGCTTCTGTTTTGTGAGCTCAGCAAGGTCGTCCAGAATGGTGAGTGCAACCCAGCGCCTGCAGTAGTGCTCATCGCGGACCGTATGCGGATAATGTTTTCTGGAAATATGGAGTTCCTTCGACATGTCAAAGAGGTTCTGACCCGCAAAATTATTAAACCTTGAAAAGAATATCTGTTTCAGACCAAAGTACTTGGGCATCACATTGCTCAGCCTGTAGCAGAAGGATTCAGGCGTGGTATTGAATTCCGTAATGAGGGCCAGCAGTTTATCAGGTTGCCATTGCTTCAGCTCAAAAAAACCTCTGAGCCGCGGAACGAGCAAACTCCTTTTGATAATGACTGCACTTGCAAAATAGGACGCCTTGAAATTATTCAGTAATTGTTCAAAAGACTCGGCTTCTACCAGTGCCGTGGTGTGTAGTCGGTTTTTAAGGTTCAGATATAAATAACCGATTTCACGGCCATAAATAAAGGCCCGCTGAACAGGAGATAATTGGTTGTTGATGAGTAATTTATTGTTGGAAGGTCCTGTGATGGTAAGGGAGCGGACGCTGGAAAATTCCGGGTTGGCCTTTTCGTTTATATGTTCTATTTTATAATTAAAATCTGTTTTCAGAATTTCGAACAGTTCGTTTTCACCAAGCAACACATTCTCTGGGACGTTATGTTCTTTCAAAAACCGCTCCGCTTCAAGTTCGATATCCTCGAAATAGTTATCATGCATTTCCTGATAGGTCCGCAGCGCCGAGAAATAGAATTTCTCAATAGACATGTTGTAATTTCTGGCAATTTCAATGAGCGTACCCACAAACGCACTGATTTTGGTAGGGGCGTCTGAGAGGATCTCCAGCAAACTGGCCGGATCGATACCGAAAAGTTCTAAGGGTAACTCGGTCAGTACATTTGAATCCAGTAATTCACTGATCGGTTCAAGCCGTTTGCTCAGCTTAAGGGATACCAGCGTGTCGTAATCCACGTCCATGGCGTGGGCCAGCGCGATGATTTTGTCTGCCTTGGGGTATTTTTTTCCTTTTTCAATCTCATTGATATAGGAGAGAGACAATCCGGATTTTTGGGATAGTTCGTTCAGCGACAGTCCTTTGTCCAGACGAAGCTGTTTTAATTTAAGTCCAAAAACGAGTCGAACATTGTCAGTATTAAGGGCCACGATAAAATAAAGTGCAGGTTTGCTGGATAAAGCTATAGACGAAATTTCTCTACTTCACGCGTTGTAAAGAAACGCAAAAGTATAAAATAGCGGCCTTATTTGTAGCTAAAAGAGAAAAAGGGCTGGATTGACCCCAGCCCTTTTTCTCTTTTTCTAGATCAGAATATTGCCAGTCCGAGCGTTGCCTGGAACAGGTTGCTCTTCCGGCCAAACTGCGAAGCGGTGGTGTTGTTGTTAAAATTAATTTTAACAACATCTGTAAAGTTTCCTTCGTAGCGCACATCCAGGCTTAACCTTCCGAAATCAACACCTACACCTGCCTGATAGCCATAGGCTACCCTGTTCTTAAATTCTGTGCTGGCATTTTCGCCGGTAAATTTGTCGAAGGAATCACCGATCTTACCGTTGCTTGTCATACGCAGCGAAGCCATGGGTCCTGCGTTGATCCTGAAAAACCGGGCAATTCTTACACCAAAGAGTACGGGCACGTCCAGATTGGTAAATCGTACATCCACCTTTCCATCTGAATTCTGGATACCATCTTCATAGACATTAAATTTACCCCCCTTTTGTGAAAGCAGAAATTCGGGCTGAAGGTAAAAATCACGGCCAAGACGGAAGAATACCCCGCCAGAAAACCCTAGAGATCGGTCGGAGTTATCCTTGAAATTGAACGCAGTTCCTCCAGATGACAGCGATAAATCATTGCTTCCATTGATATTGGACAAATTGGCTCCGGCCTTTATTCCAAAGCGAAATGCAGGATCATATTGTGCAGAAGCAGTGAAACTTATTGCCATAGCAAAGAGCGCAATTGTTAACTTTTTCATTGGAGTAAGTTGATTAAGTGATAAAACTGGTTTTTAATTGCTTCATATAACCAAAAAGTTATGCCCGTATTGTATCCGGTATCTTTTTTCAATGTTGGGAATTAGTTTCCCCAGAGCGGTTTCTGTAACAAAAGCACAGGTATTCAGTCAAGAAAGACACTGAATACAATCAAAAACACTAATTTTGCGGGCAATTTTATTTTTTAGTAAAAAAGGCCGTGTCCCATTATGGAATCAACGGCGGCGACCAGCGAAATCAGACAAGAAGAAGAAAGTTATGAGTGAATACAATCACCGCGAAATTGAGAAAAAGTGGCAGGCCTATTGGGAGGATAATCAGGTTTTTAAAGTTGAGAATCAGTCGGAACTGCCCAAGTATTACGTTCTGGATATGTTTCCCTATCCTTCAGGAGCAGGCCTGCATGTGGGGCATCCGCTTGGTTACATTGCCTCGGACATTTACTCAAGGTATAAAAGGCTGAAAGGATTTAACGTGTTGCACCCGATGGGTTTTGATAGCTTCGGCTTACCTGCGGAGCAATATGCCATCCAGACGGGCGTTCATCCGGCGGTTAATACAAAGCAAAATATTGCGCGGTATATTGAACAGCTCAAAAATCTGGGGTTCAGCTATGACTGGAGCCGGGAAGTCCGTACCTCCGACCCTTCCTATTATAAATGGACCCAATGGATTTTCACCGAACTTTTTCAGAGCTGGTACAACAACGATACCAATCAGGCTGAAAAAATTGAAACCCTTGTTGCTGCGTTTGAAAACAATGGTAATAAAAATGTAAACGCTCCTTGCGACGAAGATACTCCGGCGTTTTCCGCAGAGGAATGGAATAGCTGGCCCGAGGAAGAAAAATACCGTATGACGCTGAAGTACCGGCTCACCTACGTTGCCGATGCAACCGTGAACTGGTGTCCGGAGCTCGGATCCGTTTTGTCAAACGACGAGGTAAAAGATGGAGTGTCCGAAAGGGGGGGGTATCCGGTGATCCAGAAACTGATGCGCCAGTGGATGATGCGTATTACCGCCTATGCACAGCGCTTACTGGACGGCCTGGATACCATTGACTGGACGGACTCGCTGAAAGAACAGCAGCGAAACTGGATCGGCAGATCGGTGGGAGCGCTGGTACGGTTTGAGATAGATCAGAATGGAGAAGGGAATAGGGAGGAAGGGGAGAAACTTTCGGATGCTTCTGCCGGTGTACCCTCGTCATCTTCCTTCATAGAAGTCTTCACAACCCGGGTGGACACGATCTATGGAGTAACATTTATGGTCATTGCACCCGAACACGAGCTGGTGGATGTGATTACTACACAAGCGCAGCGGGCTGAAATCGATGTATACCTGGACAACACCAGGAAGAAATCGGAGAGGGACAGGGTGTCGGATGTAAAAACTGTGTCCGGTGCTTTTACAGGTGCTTATGTGATCAATCCGTTTAACGGTGAAAGGGTTCCGGTATACATTGCGGATTATGTGCTGGCCGGATACGGAACCGGCGCGGTGATGGCCGTGCCGTCTGGTGACCAGCGTGACTGGAACTTTGCGAGGCATTTTAATCTCCCGATTATTCCTATACTGGACGCTCAGAAAGATACTGAAGAGCAGGCGGACCCCACCAAGGAAGGCCGGTATATCAACTCTGGAATGATCAACGGGATGACCTTCCATGAAGCCAACAAGGTATTGATTGATTTTCTGGAAGAAAAAAACATAGGGAAAGGAAAGGTCAATTACAGGTTAAGGGATGCGGTTTTCGGACGCCAGCGTTATTGGGGAGAGCCTGTTCCGGTATATTACAAAAATGATAGCAACGGTCAGCCACTGCCGTATCTTTTGGACGCAAATGAACTGCCGCTAAACCTGCCGGATGTTGACAAGTACCTGCCTACTGAAACCGGTGAGCCTCCTTTGGGAAGAGCGGAAGGCTGGGCACACGGTTCAGGGAATTCTTATGAACTAAGCACCATGCCCGGCTGGGCCGGAAGCAGCTGGTACTGGTACCGGTATATGGATTCGAAAAATGAAAATGAGTTTGCTTCCAGGGATGCTATTGATTATTGGAAAGCAGTTGACTTATATATCGGGGGTACCGAACACGCAACGGGGCATTTGCTGTACAGCCGTTTCTGGAACAAATTTCTGAAAGACCGCGGATTTGTACCCGAAGAAGAGCCTTTCAAAAAATTGATCAACCAGGGTATGATACAGGGGAGGAGCAACTTTGTCTTTCGTGTGAAAAGTGATGATTACAGCAAGCCCGTTTTTGTGAGTGCCGGGTTGAAGTCACAATACAATGTCAGCGCATTACATGTTGATGTTAATATTGTTGAAAACGATATACTTGATGTCGAAAAATTCAAGGCAACAAGACTGGATATCGGTGCGGCTCAGGCAGAGTTTATCCTGGAAGATGGTAAATATCATTGCGGTGTGGAAGTGGAGAAGATGTCGAAATCCAAATTCAATGTTGTCAACCCCGATGATATTGTGGAACGATACGGCGCTGATACACTCCGTTTGTACGAAATGTTTCTTGGCCCGCTTGAACAGGCAAAACCCTGGAATACCAACGGGATTGATGGAACCTACCGTTTCATTCGCAAATTCTGGAGATTATTTTACAGTGAAACCGGGCAATGGCTGGTAAAAGATGAAGCCGCCAAAGAGGAGGAGCTGAAAGTGCTGCATAAAACAATCAAAAAGATTGAAGAGGATATCGAACATTTCTCGTTTAACACAGCCGTAAGTGCCTTTATGGTCTGCGTCAATGAGCTGGGAGCGCTGAAATGTCATAAAAAGGAAATTTTGGAACAACTGGTTATCTTATTGTCTGCCTATGCGCCACACATCACCGAGGAGCTATGGGCAGCACTGGGTAATGAAGGTTCTGTCTCCAAAGCCGCTTTCCCTAAATGGGAACAGAAATATGTTGTGGACGCTATTTTCGAATACCCTGTTCAGATCAACGGTAAAGTGAGGGTGACATTGCCTTTCGCCCTGGATACATCCTCGTCGGATATTGAAAAGGAGGTGCTGTCCAATGAAACGGTAATTAAATGGATGGAAGGAAAGGCGGCTAAAAAAGTGATCGTCGTCCCCAAACGCATTGTGAATGTGGTGATATAATTTTTTATGAGGTACTATATCAAAAACGGCGCCGGGAATTTTTCTTGGCGCCGTTTTTGATAAATGAAACAAAACCTTACCCGAACGAAACAGTTCTTTTGGGCTGAAGGTGGTTTATCTCAAATTTGTTTTCCTGGTTTTGCCCATCACTTGAAATCTCCAGCGTGTAATTACCGTTCGGATATTCATTGAGGTCGATGGTGCTCCTCAGTTTCATTTGATTTTTGCCATACGCTTCTCTGTAAACTTCCGTTCCTTTGTCGTTTACGATCCGGATAACGGTACTGGCCCGGTTGTACTTATCCACGTTCACATTAAGCTTCCCGGATTTGTCGCAGAAAATACCCGTTTCAAAACCCTTTTTCTCTGCATGGGTTACGTCAGCCGCGGAGGCTGTGTAAGAAAGCGAGGCGAGCATCACGAACAAGGCAACTGACTTAAATAAAGTTTTCATTGGCTGAATAGATTTTTAAGAATGGCTAATAATTTTCTTGTAACACGACAAATGTATCCTGGGATACTCAATGGAGAATTTTAAAGTACACAAACGGATTTTATTATTTACTAATGGTTAAAAGGTGGTTGCTGGCAAAAGAAAAATCCCGCCTGGCAGGAGCCAGACGGGAGCAAGCGTAGTGTGTGAATTTTAATTGGTTGATGAAGTGAAGTAATGATATTGGTAAAATTTTTATTGGTTTTTAGCCTGTGGCTGAATTATGGTTATTAAGTGTGTGAAACAATAAATATGTATAGTGCAAATGTTTAGTTTAAGACGGCATGCTACGTTTTTAGTCACATGATCCGGAAATATTTTAAAATTAAACTCTAAAAATTCTTTTCCTGAATGAACCTGTCACGGGTTTTTGTAGGAGGGGGTATTTGTTTATATATTTGAAAATGAGATAGTTGTATTATGTTTCACCGCGGAAGGTTTCTGTAGTAAAACAAAAACACCTTTCACATACCATGATGCAAAAGGTGTTAAGTCCTCAGGGGAGCTGTGAATATTATTCTTTCAGGCTTTTGATATAGGAGAGGGTCTGAGGTATCTGTTTCAGGTACGACGGACTTTCATCTTCAATAAAGTAGTGCTTCACACCTGCTTTTTTAGCAGCTTTCAGTACCGCCTTTACGTCTATCTGCCCTGTACCGAGTGCTACATCGTTGGTCTTGGGGGTGCCACCTGATAAGTCTCCCTTTACGCCCTTTTTCAAATCTTTCAGGTGCATGAGTTTCCAGCGGCTGCCATATTTATCCAGTAACTTGGCAGGATCCTGTCCTGGAAAAAAGGTCCATAACATGTCCATCTCAAAGGAAACATACTCTGGATTGGTATTTTTTACGATGTAGTCAAACAGTGTCCCGTCTTCATAAGGTACAAATTCGAAACCGTGGTTGTGATAACAAAGGGTGATCCCGTTTTCCTTCAGTATTTTACCAGCTTTGTTGAAGTCCGCCGCAGCCTGTTTCGCATTTTCCAGCGTGAAATTACCTTTTTGATGAGGTATCCAGGGAACCATCACATACTTTGCGCCCAGGATTTTCGCATTTTTGATCGTTTCGTCCGCACTTTTTACCAGAGCGGCATAATCCGCACCGATAGAAACCATTTTAATGCCCCGTTTATCCAGTTGCTTGCGGAGTTCTTCGGTAGTCATGCCCTGAATGGGCCCTCCTTCCATTTCGGTCACCCCTAGTGATTTGATGGTATCCAGGGTCGCCTCAATTCCGTTGGGCCAGCTTCCCCGGAATGTGTAGGCCTGCATTCCGATCGGATTGGTATAAACCGCCTTTTGCCCGAATGTGGGGGCGCAGGTCCCTGCCGCAAGCAGAAAGCCCGTCACGAGCATTGATAATTTTTTTGATTTCATAGTTCTTCCGGATCAAGATTGAATAGGTGATTGCAAAAGTGGATTGGGTACAAGAAATACTTTTGTGAGTGCTAAAATCCTTCCGTTTTTAGCTGTTTCTCGGTTACATCTCCATATTTGGCTACCTGATTTTTGATTTCTGAAGCTTTCCCGATAAATACAAATTGCAATTTGTCCTTTGGGAAATATTGTGCGATGATCTCCTTTGCTTGTACAGTTGTGAGCCCGTCAACTTTGACCTGAAAGGTATTGATGAAATTTTCGTCAAACCCATAGACAAACATTTCACTAAGCAGCCCGGCAAGTGCGTCGGCAGATTCATATTGGGGCGGGAAGTCGGCTTTTACGTATGCCTTGGCGGAGGCCAGTATTTCCTCGTTAAGGCCGTAGGTGTGCAGGCTGTCCAAAACCTGAAGCGCCATATCAACCGCGGGAATGGTTGTCTCGTTTTTGGTGAACGTACTGATCATGAAAGTACCGGCATATTTGTACCGGTTAAACCGGCTTCCTGCACCGTAAGTCAGTCCTGAGTTCACACGGAGCGCATCATTGAGCCAGGAGGTAAACCTGTCGCCCAGTACTGTGTTCACTACCATGACAGGAATGTAATCGGCCGAATTATAGTCTATACCTTTGCCGCCGATATAAAAAGTTGTTTCGCGGGCGTCATCTTTATTGACGAGCAGTACCCTGCTTTTTTCAAAATTCAGATCAGGGGCTATTCTTTTATACATGCGGGATTCAGCGGTTTTCCAATTACTAAAAAGAGTAGTCAGCCTTTTTTTCATTTCAGCGGTTTTAAAATCTCCCACCACGGCTATAGCACCCCGTCCGGTGGTGTAGTTACTTTTGTAAAATGCTTTTACATCTCCCTGGCTCACTTTTTCAACAGTCGACTGTACTCCGCCTTCCGGATTTGCATAGGGGAAATTCTTAAAGACAAAGGCATTGAAATAACTGCCGATCACCCTGCGCGGGCTTTCTTTCTGCTGGGTAAGTTCAAGTATGGTTCGTTGCTTATGTTTGTTGAATTCAGCTTCGTCAAACACCGGATAAACCAGTATCTGCTGAATAATATCAAAGATCTTGTCCTGATCCTTCACGGTAAAAGAGGCGCTGAGGCCCGAATAATCCTTGCCGGCATAAGTGGAAAGGGATGCGCCTGCAAAGTCAGTTATTTCTTCTATTTGGGCCTTGGTATACTTTTGAGTTCCAAAAAGTAGGGCGTCCGCAGTAAGATTCGCCAATCCGTAACGGTCACCGTCGTGGATACTTCCTGCATCAAAAACCGACGATACGTTAATCAGCGGCACTTCGTGCTGTTCCATCAGATAGACGGTCAGCCCGTTTTTAAGCCTGAACTTTTCATACTTTGGCAGTTTAAATTCCTTCTGGGCAAGCACGGCAGGTCCGGTGATCAGGAGCAATGCTAGTAGTATATTTCTCATTTGAGTAGTCAGTTTTGATATATTCTTAATCCGTACGCTGTTTTAATCTTTTTTCTCGGGCAGCAGATAACCTACCGTCCTGTTTCTTTCCTTGAAATAAGTGGCGGCTATGCGTTTTACATCTTCAGTAGTTACTTTTTGATACAAAGCAGGTGCCTCAAACATTTTGCGGTAGTCCCCAAAAAAAACGTCATACTTTCCCAGGTTATTAGCTTTTCCGTTAATGGTTTCCAACGTATGGTAAAGTTCAACCAGTTTCTGATTTTTTACTTTCTGCAGTTCGGTTTCGGTCACCCCATTTTTGATTAGAAGATCGATCTGGGCCAAAATTGCTTTTTCAAGCTCCGGTGCGCTGATGCCATCTCCTGCGATTCCGTAGATACTAAAAAGATTGGGATCAAAGGATGCCTCCATAAAGGTGTAAACCTGCGAGGCAATCGTAGAGTCCATCACCAGCGCCTTCGTGAGACGGGAAGAGTTTCCGGAAGTCAAAAGACTGCTGAAAAGATCCAGGGCATAATAATCCTGGTGGCTCGCCTGAGGGATATGGTAGGCCAGCAGGACGTTGGGAGTTGAAATATCCTTATAGGTCGTCGCACGTCTTTCACCGTTCTGTTCCGGCTCAATGGTACGGATCTTAGGAGGCAGGCCGCGCGCGGGGATCGGTGCCATATACTGTTCAGCAAGCTTACGAACCTGGTCAACCGTAATATCTCCGACAATCACCACCGTTGCATTATTGGGTGAATAATAAGTTTTAAAGTAGTTTTCAAGATCCTGCTGCGTCCAGCTTTTTATGTCCGATTCAAAACCGATAACCGGAAACATATACGGATGCTCCTGGAAGGCAACCGACTGGACAAGTTCTCCTATCACCCGATAATTGCTGTTTTCCAGCCCGGTACTTCTTTCAGAAAGTACCACACCACGTTCACTGTCAACCATTTTGGGGTCAATGGTTAGCGAAGCAATGCGGTCCGATTCCAGTTTGAAGATCGTTTCCAGCGCATCCTTTTGAAACCAGTCGGTATATACCGTCACATTTTCTGTGGTATAGGCATTGTTGGAGCCGCCGCTTGCCTCCATAACCCTGTCAAACTGCTTGGGACCATAATTTTTGGAGCCATTGAACATCATGTGCTCAAAAAAATGCGAGAGTCCGGTAATGCCATGTACTTCGTTTCTGGAGCCTACCTTCCAGAAAAGGTACATGTTGGCATTGGGAATGGAATGGTCTTCCAGTACCAGGAATTTCATCCCGTTTCCCAAAGTGAAGGTTTTAACGTCCTCAGGGCTGGTTTGTGCGGAACTGCCGTAGCCCATCAATAAAGCGGCACCGAGCAACAACTTTCTTATTTGCATGTATCTTAAAAATTTATGTATAGGGAACGTTAGTATTATGGTTATATCAAAAGAGCCGGCAGCATATATTTGCATGGAATCCCGGTGAACGAAACCAATATTATCCGTTATTTTTTATAAAACCAGACACTCAGGTAATTTTATACCTATGAAAACTTCAGTTTGTTATTTCGTTTTGTTTTCTTTTTTGATCCTCACCGGTTTTACCGTTAGTTCTGACCGGGAAATACGAAAAAAGTTTCTTCTCAAAGTGATGACTTACAATATTCATCATTGTAATCCGCCCGGTCATGATACTAAGATAGATGTGGAGGCAATTGCCAGGGTGATCAATTCTGAAAAGCCAGACCTGGTTGCGTTGCAGGAGGTGGATGTCAACACTGAGCGGTCAGGGAAGGGTAAAAACCAGGCAAAGCAGCTGGCTGAAGCCACAGGAATGCATTATTATTTTTCCAAAGCCATTGACCACGGTGGTGGAGACTATGGCGTGGCGATATTGTCGCGGTTCCCTATTTTGGATTCCGTCCGATATGCATTGCCGGTGCATGCGGACATGCCGGAAGAGCTTCGTACTGTTGCAGCCGTAACTGTACTGTTGCCGGATCACCGCAAACTGCTGTTCGCCAGTACACATCTGGGACTCAAAGAGCCTAACAGGCTGTTGCAGGCGGAAAGGATCGTCTCTGCTTTCGAAAAAAACGATCTGCCCATGATTATCGGCGGAGATTTTAACGCGGTCCCGGAAAGCAGCGTTATGAAATATCTTAATCAGCATTTCAGCCGAACCTGTGCCCTGGACTGTAAACCGACTATTCCTGTGGAACTGCCGGATAAAGCGATTGATTTTATACTCTACAAAGATAAAAAACATTTTAGGGTTAAGTCTACCAGGGTAATCGAAGAGAAGTATGCGTCCGATCATCTTCCTGTCACCTCCGAACTGGAAGTGCTTTTTTAAATTTCTGACTGAGAGAGAGTTACATATATTCCATGCAGTTCGTTCCGCATGGAATTTTTTATTCCCTGCCTGTGAGGGATTTGTCAGATAGCAACCACCGTTACTAATTCCTGAAGAGTTCGTCTAAGGAGACAAAGTCGTATTTCTTTCTTTCTTAATTCAGCCAAAAGCACACTATCCCGTAAGTTTATGAAAAATCAAACTTTACTGAAATTACTGTTTTTAGTTATGATGTCCTTCGCCAGCCATCATGTATATGCGCAGGATAATGTGTCCGCAACCTGTACCAATCCTGCCGGCGGGTGCGATACCATTGCGATAGAGAAAAAGGTCAGTCCCTGGAGAATCGGCGGGTTTCTGGGGCCAGCGTTCGCTTTCTGCGGCAGCTGGGAAAATACCTTTAATTCAAACAAGTACCGTGACAAATCACGTTTCAATGGTGTGGGATACAATGCGCTACTAAATGCTGACTATTTTTTCAAGAATAAAAAAGAGAATAATCGTTTTCAGTTTGGGGTTGGGGGCGTGGCAGGCCTGCAGACTTTTTTCTTAAGGAAAGATCTGGACACATTTTTGGAAAGGATCATCGCTTCAGAAGGATATAGTCAGGCGGTTATTAAAAAAGGCGCATCAGAAGACCATTATCTGGCAGTAGGGCCTGTTCTGAACTTTAATTTTACTGGTAAGCCCCGGTCACCCTATCTGGAAGCTTCCGTTCGTGGAGGGATTTTCAGGACCACCCCCGCCGCCATTTTCGTTTATGACCGTGTTACCGGAAATAATATTTATTCGGTGACGGCTTCGGAAAAAAGGTATCATGCAGGCTTACTGGCCACGCTGGGCTTTTTTGTACCAAGTAAAAATGGCTTATGGGCCTGGGGTGTGGAAGCCATCGGATTCAGGACCAAAGTGAACTATATTTTCCCCGGCGCAACCATTTATCCGTTTGAACGAAAGCATGGCGGTTTTAGTGGCGGTATTGCCATGAGACGTAAGTTTATAAGGGACGTACCTGTTAAAAAGGAGCCGACACCTGCGCTCATTTGTGTAGCCCCTGACCTGGATATTAAAATGGGACAGACTTCCATGAAAGGGATGATTTATAATCCTTTGAGAGATACCACGCAGGCTGATACAATCAAAATTACATGGAAATCCAATTCGGTTCTGGACAGTACCAAAACCGAAACTTTTACAGCCCGTATTCACCAGCTCAATGGCGGAATGGATAAGGTGATCGGGCAGGTGGTGTGCCAGAAACAAAACGAAATGCTGTGGCCCGCAGAGTACCTTAACCGTTTTGGGCGTCCTTTGGACGGGCAGTATTATGTTACCGTCCAAAGCAACCAGACATCCGCTTGCGCTTCCTGTGTAAGCGAAGCCAGCACAACAGGTTTCTCGGTGGTAATACCGGATACAGTACAGATAGCGAAGGAAATCTGTTTCAAGCAATGTTATCTTGAAGTGTATGCCTATAAGATGATCAGCAGCAAACGTGTGGTATATGGAAAAAGCCCCACGACGTGTGTGGGTTGCATTTGCCCTGTTGACACGGTTACCAAAAAGGTGCCCAAGTACTATCTGTTAGGTACCGTAAAACTGGATCATTGTGAAGCCTCTGCCCTGAACCTGAATGATGAAATTGCAAAAGGTAATATCAAAATACCGGCCTGGGCCAAAACCGTATACACTGCGGTTGAATCCACGGTGATTGGTAACAACTGTAATGAGCCACAGGGTAAAACCAAAAAGAACTACAAGGCTGCTGTGAGGAAAGGCAAAGCAGGTACTTTCGAACCTGTCCAGCAAAAGAAATAGAGTTACTGACCGCAATGGCCTTCCTTTTTGGGGAGGCCATTTTTTGTGCCTGAATTTTAGGTTGTAATCCCCTTATTCCATTTTACTCTTACGATCCTGCTCGTAATCCCAAGTTTTTCAAAGAAATGCTGCCAATGCAGTTGCTGTGAGGAAAGATGATCTGTAGGAGATTTTATCTCAATGAAAGCGTACTCACTACCCGTCCAGACAAAAAGGTCGGGAAAGCCGCGGGTGTTTTCTCTGAGGTTTACGGCGATCTCCTTCATCACGGCATGTATCTGTTCTGGTAAAAGTGCGGCAATCAAAGCCAGCACTTTTTCAAGAGAGCCTTCATACCAGGATACCAGTACATTCGTGGTGCCATATTTCTCCGCAAAAGTTCTGGTGACAATTTCTTCAATATTTTCTCTAGAGCTGCAATCTTTTATCCGGTCCGCCAGTTGAACGGACCGTTTGATGTAAAAGTCGGGCAGGAAGAAATCGGATGGCACCCTTTGTAATGGATTGTGAATGGCCTGTACATTGGTATCATATATGATATCCCAGAAGAGTAGGCCAAAGAGCGTACGCCACGGCTCATTTTCACTAAAGAAGGCGTGGTAGCCAAGTTCCTGGAAATACTGTATAGCCCCCTGTTCAACACGGTGTCTGTAAAACAACGGTAATTCTATGCAATCTGCCGCTTTGAGCGCCTGAGTTGTTCTTTTTACCACCCGCTTTTTTTTGTTGTTAATTTTTTCTGTGAAGTCCTGGCTGAAATATCGCTCATCAGCGTTTTGAGGGTTTTCAGAAATTTCTTCGCATAAGGCCAGAGCCTCCTCGGTTTCTCCCAGATTGTAAAGCAAGCGTACTCTTCTCTCCCGGGACGGAGCATCGAGGGTGAGCTGATAAACACTCAATGCCTGGGATAGCATTTTCTTTCGTTCAAGCCATCCAGCCACTTTCACAGTGAATTGATGAAAGGAGGGAAGTGCTTTTAAACTCAGATTGCCGGTCGCGCCAGCCTGCCAGTTCATGTACCAGTCAAATATTTCCTCTGGTGGAAGCTCATTTTTAATACTATCAAAGGTCTCCTTCATGAGTGAAAGCATCAGGGTATCATCCAGGTCTTTCCGGGTCTCAAACTGAATGGAAAGATGCTCATCACTGAAAGACTGAAATCTGACATGCCCCAGGTCCCTGACCACGAACTCGGTCATATCGGCATAGCGATTTCCAAAAAACAGAAATTTCATGATCATGACCTCGGCCTCAAAGCATACTTTCACGATTGGTTCAAAGCTTCCCAGGAGAGCAGCAAGGGTGTTGAAATCATAGGTATGCATCAGCCAGCGGACCAGATCGGGCTTGCGTATACTTTTAGCCGGTAATACATCCGGTTTTAATTGTTTCGTAAAGTTCAGATGCTCCTCTTTTGTGAAAAGCTCCATCACCTCGGGCAACCTGTCGCGGTGCACTTCCTGAAATATTTCCACGAAACCGGTTGCAAGTAATTCCTCTAGAACAGCGGGAATATCGCTGATTTCGGTATATGACAGTGTGTTGCTGCGGAAAAATGATTTTCGTCGGTTACTGAACCGTATAAAAAGGCATTGGGCATCTTCCGAGAGTTTGTCATATTCCGAAAGAAAATGCAATTCTGTTTCGGTAAGCACAGGCAGATACCTTTTTCTCACAAAATTCAACACATCTGCAAAATAGGCATGGTAGTATTTTGGAGGTAAGTCCTGCGGAAATTCCACATGCTGCGGATTATGTAATGAAGTGTCGGACATACGGATCAATCAACAAAGATAATGCAGATTGGTAAGAGAAACACCGGAAGCCCGAGTTTTTGAAAGTGGATTGCCAATTCGGTATTCCTGTTTCGGTATCGTCCTTCGGACTGGTGTTAAATAAGCATTAAAATATTCGGCCGAATCCGAAATAGTGGATAATTTATATCATAATGTTTAATTTAATTTGGATTTAAATAAGTGCGGTCCTGAGGTTTTTGAGGTTGCGTAGCATATTATGAAGAATTAAATTACATTTGTTTCCAATGGAAAACAACTTTACGAGCCCATGACTACATTAGATTCTTACAATTTTTCCGGAAAAAAGGCGCTGGTTCGCGTTGATTTCAACGTACCGCTTAATGACAAATTTGAAATTACGGATGATACCAGAATTCGTGCGACAATACCTACTATCAGTAAAATATTGAGTGACGGCGGATCCGTAATCCTGATGTCACACCTGGGTCGCCCTAAAGATGGTCCTTCTGAGAAATATTCTTTAAAACATCTGGTCAATCCCCTGTCTTTGATACTGGGTAAAACGGTGAAATTTGCAGATGATTGTGTTGGAACCAGCGCAACCGAGCTGGCAGGCAGCCTGAAACCAGGCGAAGTATTGCTGCTGGAGAACCTGCGTTTTTATAAAGAAGAGGAAAAGGGAAATGATGAGTTTGCGGAAAAATTATCAAAACTGGGAGACGTATGGGTGATGGATGCCTTCGGGACAGCGCACCGGGCACATGCTTCCACAGCCGTTATCGGCAAGTTTTTCAGCGATAAGGTCTGTGGCTATGTGATGCAGGCCGAGCTGGACAATGCGGAAAGGCTACTTGAACATTCGGAACATCCTTTCACTGCGATCATGGGCGGGGCGAAAATATCCGATAAAATGCTGATCATTGAGCGTTTACTGGATAAGGTGGATAATCTGATCATAGGCGGCGGAATGTCCTACACTTTTTCGAAAGCATCTGGTGGGAGAATAGGAAAATCGTTACTTGAGGCCGATAAGCAGGACCTTACTCTTGAACTTGTTGAAAAGGCAAAAAGTAAGGGCGTAAATCTGATCCTGCCGGTTGATACCGTTATTGCTGATGGATTTAGTAATGACGCGAAACGAGAAGTAGTAAAAGCGGGCGAAATTCCTGACGACTGGCAGGGATTGGATATCGGTCCCGAAACAATAAAATTATTCTCTGAGATTCTGTCTTCTTCAAAAACAATTCTCTGGAACGGCCCGATGGGTGTTTTTGAATTTTCCAATTTCGCGCAAGGTACCAACGCTATTGCGGAAACTGTTGTGAAGGCAACTGAAGAAAATGACGCATTCTCACTGATTGGGGGAGGAGATTCCGCATCTGCCATCAATAACGCAGGGTACGGCGACCGCGTAAGTTATGTTTCTACAGGTGGTGGTGCGCTGCTCGAATATATGGAAGGTAAAATTCTGCCTGGAGTTGCTGCACTGCAGGCATAGTATGCTTTAGGTTTTGAATATTATAAATAAGGAATCCACCCCGCAAGCGCGAGGTGGATTTTCTGCATAACAAACCTAACTAATTTATATTTTAACCCTCAAAAGGGATTTTTTCTTAATTGCCTCCGGCACGTTTCTGAAGATCATCGGATCCTGTATTTCTCTGACGTGCGCCTTTCACATTCTGATTGCCAAAGTGATAAGTAAAGGTTATTCTGAACTGCCTGCTTGGCCATTGCGACCTGACCTGAAAATCAATATCCTTATAATTTGCAGATCCTCTGAATTTGTTGGTCCAGAAAATATCATTCACGTTCAGGCGGATCGTCCCCTTTTTCTGTAAAATGTTTTTCTGAATCCCCGCATTTACCATACCCATTGGTTTTGCAGCATACAAACCATAAAACGCACGGCTGTTGTACCATCCAGAAAGCTCTGCGGACCACCCTTTTGGTAAAGTAAACTGGCTGTTGGCATACATATTCCAGCTAAACTGACTTATATCAAGCTGTTCATCAAGATAAAAAGACTTATAATGATTATATACTCCACTAAAGTTAGTTTGGACACTCCACCATTTTCTGATAGGTATAGGTGCAGAAACCGTCAGGCTGATATTGTCCTGATTTTCAAGGTTTTCAGAGGTTACAAAAGTTTTGTTTTCTGATGCGATTTGTTGAGGCAGCTCATTTGCGATCATGTCCTTAATCCTGCTATATGCCAGTGTGGTGTTGAGAAAACTTTTATAAACATGTACCAGCTGAAAGGCATGCGTGTATTGCGGTTTCAGATTAGGATTACCTCTCTGGAAAGTATATGGGTCGAGGTAAAACTCAAAAGGGTTCAATGACTGGTAATTGGGCCTGTCGATCCGGCGACTGTACGAAAGATTGATAACATTATTGGTGTCCAGCTGATTGGATAAAAATACGCTGGGGAAAAAGTTGATATAATTTCTGTCCCGTATCTGGTTCAGTGTAACGGAATTGCCGACCGAATGCGTATGTTCTCCCCGAACACCCAACTGATACTTTATTTTTTTAGAGATCGCTCCGCTGTAATTCAGATAGGCTGCATTAACGTTTTCAGTGTATTTGAAACGATTCGAGCGAGTCGGATCCAGTTGCCAGTCATCTGCTTTTGTTTCAAAAACCATATTATTGTCCGAACTGACATAGCTTGACTTGGCACCGGTTTCAAATTTCCCTTTCCACAAAGGCTGGGTATAATCTATTTTGGCTACACCTATCCTGATATTGAACGGCATGTTATTCCGGACAATTTCAGGATTTCCGCTGGATTCACCAGACGGTAAAAAGTACCGGGTGTCAAGGGTACTGTTGTTTTTGCCGGAGTATGAAACATAGTCAGCATCAAAAGTTAATTCCTTGCCTTGTTTGTCAAACTGATGTTTGAGGTTAAAATTGGCGTTGTAATTATTCATTTTTCCCCCGTTATAGACGTTGGTACGAAAGGTCCTCTGAAGCGTAAGATCTTCATTCAAGATGCGCGTATTGGTTTGCCCGAACGGGTTGTCCCAGTCATTCACAAAACCGGAAACCAGTACGCCTATTGTCGTTTTTTCGGTTGCAAAAAAGTCAAGTCCGGCGCGCAGGTTGTGGTATTGTCCTTTGTTGGTACGCTCGGTGTGCTGGTCAAAAATGGTAACTTTTCCGTCATAAGGAATCCGGCGGTAAATGTCGTTATTGTTAAAACCTTTCCATAAATAGGTACTTACCGTAGCAAACGTACTAATTTTCCCTTCTCGGTGATTGATGGTGGCCGAGGCATTTTCCCTGGCATATCTGGAATGAGCAAACCCCAGATTGACATTGCCGTTGGTACCATAATTTTTATTCCGTTTCATTTTAATATTGATGATGCCCGAGTTACCAGCGGCATCATATTTGGCTGAAGGGTTGGTGATCAGTTCAATTTTTTCAATATTATCACTGGGTGTATTGCGGAGCAGATTGATGAGTTCCTGCTGAGAAAGAAAGGTTTGTTTTCCATCTATCTGCACAATAACTCCTTCTTTTCCACGGAGTTTAAGCTGCTCATTCTGCTGATCAACAGTGACTCCGGGTGCTCGTTCCAGGACTTCCAGGGCCGTGGCACCTGCTGAAACAATGCTATTCTCAACATTAATTACGGTTCTGTCAATTTGCTGTTCAATGAATGGCTTCTTTGCAACCACAGTAACTTCATTTAAGGCCTGAACATCCGGTTTGAGCACAAAAGCAGGAAGGTCTATGGTGTTTCCGTTCACTTTTACCGTTTCACTGAAAGCTTTTGCATAACCCACCATTGAAACGTTTATGATATAATTTCCCTCGGTTATCTGGTCAAAAACGAACTTTCCGTTTTCATCGGCAGCTAGTCCTTGAATCAGTGAGGAATCTCTAGGAGCAAGAAGTAAGACGTTCACAAAAGGGAATGCCTGATTTTTTTCGTCCAGAACGCTTCCCATAATTTTCCCTTTTTGTGTTTGGGCAAACACCAGGTTTACACTCAGCAAGAATGCTGCAGTTAGGCTTAATAAGTATTTCATGGCTATTGATTTTGTCAGGGGCTCAGTGTGAAAGTCAGAACGATATCTTTCTGCTTTTATCACTGACCAGCTCCTCGGTACATTGCAAAAGTAAGTACTTTGCATAACATAGAACCTTAGATTACATAAAAGGTTTTTCTGCTGTATGAACGGAGAAGCCGGTGTCCTTGACAAACAGATGCACCTTCACGACAAAAGTTGCATGAAGTAGATAAAAAATTTCTGTATCCGGAATTAGGAAAGCTTTGGGGGCCGCTAAGCCTGCTGAGCCGTTGCCAAGTAAGCGGTATGCAAATAAAAAGGGGTTATGTTTCCGTATTGTACTTTACGGTAACATAACAACGGGTGAAATGAATTTTAATGCCTCTATTTTATCTTATTGGCCTTTGCTACAATAGTGTCTTCAAGATTTCCCTTCAGCAGATCAACCAGGTCAATATTGAGGATGATGGAGATTTGTATCATTCTCTCAAGTGTAATACGGGTGTAAGCGAGTTCAATTTTACTATAAGCATTTTGAGAAATACCAAGCTTCATAGCCATATATTCTTGTGTGTATTCTCTGTATTCCCTTAACTTCCTGATGTTACCTGCCACTAATTTTGTTTTTTCAATTACTTCTTTATTCATATACTTAATAATTTGTATTTCTATTCCTCCGGGGCACTTGCATACATACGACAAACGGGGCTAAAAAGATTAAACGGCTTAAAAAAAAGCAAAACTTCGGTGATTCAGCAAGAAGGGCCTGTGTCTGTAGCTCCGTTCAAGGCTGACGGTATGCTGATATTTAGAATTAGCCGGGAATTTTTATTAACTAGTGTTGTTATTTCCCTGTTTCAGTGATATGATTAACCAGCTATACGACACTTCTCTGGGCCTGTTAACTGATCTTTATCAGCTTACCATGGCTTACGGCTATTGGAAATCTGGAAAGGCAGAGCAAGAGGCCGTATTTAATCTGTACTTTCGGAGGCATCCGTTCCAGGGTGGTTTTACCATTGCCTGCGGACTGAGCAGCGTAATAGATTATCTGAATGAATACCGTGTGGATGAGCAGGATCTTCAATACATTGCTTCTCTGACGGGCTCGGATAACCGCCCGCTTTTTGAACCTGGGTTTTTACAATATCTGCGAGCGATGAAGCTGAAGTGTAGTGTGGATGCGATTCCGGAAGGTACCGTGGTTTTTCCCAATGAACCTCTGATACGCATCCAGGGTCCCATACTTCAGTGCCAGTTACTGGAAACTCCTCTGTTAAACCTTATCAATTTTCAGTCGCTCATAGCCACAAAAGCTGCGCGCATGAGGCTTGTGGCCAAAGACGATACGCTTTTGGAATTCGGGCTCCGTCGCGCACAGGGACCCGACGGCGGGATGACAGCCAGCAGGGCGGCTTATATCGGCGGTTTTGATGCTACTTCAAATGTACTCGCAGGTAAACTGTATGGCATACCTGTGAAGGGTACACATGCACACAGTTGGGTCATGTCATTTGATACTGAAATGGAGGCATTTGAAACATACGCCAGGTATATGCCAAACAATGTTACTCTTCTGGTAGATACTTATGATTCTTTAAAAGGGGTAAAACACGCTATTGAGGTCGGAAAGCAACTTCGTGAAAGAGGTTATGACCTGGGCGCCATCAGGCTTGATTCAGGAGACCTGGCATACCTCAGTATTGAAGCCAGGCGTATGCTGGATGAAGAAGGTTTCGAAAAAACCAGCATTGTTGCCAGTAATGATCTTGATGAATACATTATGGACAGTTTGAAAATCCAGGGTGCGCGTATCAATATCTGGGGGATCGGGACCAAGCTTGTGACTGCCTACGACCAGCCTGCACTCGGGGGCGTTTATAAGCTGGCTGCTATCCGGAATGAGACGGGAGAATGGGATTATAAATTGAAATTATCGGAGCAGGCCATCAAAATTTCGACACCGGGTATCCAGCAGGTAAGGCGGTTCAGGGATAATAAAGGATTTATTTCTGATATGATTTTTAACATAGAAGCACCACCTGCCGGGAAAACAACAATGGTAGATCCTTATGATTTTACCAGAAACCGTTCTTTTTCAGAAACTTCTGTTTTTGAGGATTTATTGACTCCTATTTTTGCAGGCGGTAAGCTGATATATAATCTCCCCACGGTTCATGACAGTCGGGAGCGTGTTCGGGAGCAGCTAAGTTGTTTTCACAAGGGTATCAAACGTTTCGTGAACCCGCATACTTATCCTGTTGGTTTGGAAAAAGGGTTATTTGATCTTAAAACAGATCTTATTGTAAAGCTTAGGGAAGGGGATTGAGATTGAAATGCAAGAAGTACTTTAATAAATTAGAATATCAATGAAAGACTTATCACAGCCGGACCCTGAAATGCTTAAGGAGCTGATTGTTTACAGGATGCCTTTCGGGAAGTATAAGGACTGGTTAATAACCGACCTCCCGGTTTCTTATCTCGAATGGTTTGATAATAAAGGCTTCCCTGCCGGTAAACTCGGTATGATGTTAAGTACCATGTATCAGATCCGCCTGAACGACCTGATGTTTCTTATTGATGGTCTGAAAAGGATATATCGAAAATAGTGCTGATCTGAATACTTTAAATGAACTGAGGCAGGAAATGCAACAGGCTTTCTGCCTCAGCCCTGGGTTTTAGCTATTTTTTCTCAGGCATAAGCACCATTTTGATAAAGTTCGCGTCGTTGAAGTATTTTTCGGCCGCTTCTTTAGTACTGGCGGGCGTTATCGTTTTCAGGAGTTCATCCTGCCGGAAAACTTCTTCCAGATCATCTCCTAAAAAGATATTGTCATCAATATAGTCCAGCCAGAAATTATTGGTTTTAAGTGCAACTTCGGTTTTTCTTTTTGTTTCGGCTACAAATTTTTCGATATCACGTGCATCCGCACCTTTCTGTTTTACCTTGCTGATTTCCTCCATAGTACGTTTTACAAGCTTATCAACGTTTTCAGGCCCGCAGCCAAAGTTGATATTAAACCGATAATGACCGGTCGGTATCTTGTCGGTACTTTCTGAAATACCCACTCCATAAACTCCGCTTTCCTCTTCACGAAGCGCTTCGATTAATTTGATCTGCAGAACTTCCTGCAGGGCTTCAATTTTGATATTATTTTCAGGGCTGTAATCATATTCGCCACTATACACCATCATGACGCGGCTTTTCGGTTCCAGTCCCTTGTAGATCGTTTTTTCGATGCGCCCTTTTGGCGGGAAAATATTCAGATGTTTATAGGTGTCGTCACGGTCGGTGGAGGGTAACCCGCCCAGATATTTTTCCAGTAATGGTTTGATTGCTTCAATGCTAAAAGCGCCAACAAAGGTGAATACGAAATCGGAGGCATCCGAGAACCGGTCTTTATATATCTCAGCAGCCCGGTCCAGATTTACCTTGTCAATACTTTCAGGTTTAAGAGGCGCTCTTCTGGGATCGTTGCTGGTTAGTACGGCATTCAGTGAATCAGAGAATACTTTTTCCGGAGTGAGCGTTTTTTGCATGTTTTCAAGATAAGACTTCTGATAGGAAAGTATCCCACTTACCACATCTGCATCTTTCCGGGGTTCCGTAAACAAGGCATACAGTAACTGGAGGGTTGTTTCCAGGTCTTTGGGACTGGTACTTCCTTCTATTCCTTCGGTCAGTTCCCCAATGTACGGGCCTCCGTTCACCGTTTTGCCAGCAAGGAATTTCTGTAGCTGAGACTGGTTATAAGGCCCAAGTCCGCCCGCCCGTATCAGGTAGCTGGTAAACATTCCCGTTTCCCGTTCGTTCGGAAACAGTGAGTATCCTCCTTTTCCGGTTGCTTTAATGAGGATTTCGTCGTTCTTAAAATCGGTGGGTTTCAGATATACCTTCACACCGTTGGACAGTACCAGTTCGGTAGTGCCGAGCTTGGGCAATTGTTTTTCTGCCGTCACCTTTCCGGGTTTCGGGTCCTGAGAGAGCAGGGGAGTGTTCACGGCGTCGTCTACATAGGCGGCTACATCTTTTCCTGCATCAGCCAGCAGTTCTTTTATCTTTTCCTCGGTAGGCAAAACATCTTTGCCCTTGTCGGACGCCATCACAATCACCGACAGGTTTTTCTTGGATATGTATGTTTTCGCCAACATATTTATTTCCTCGAGCTTCACACTTGCCAGGTGTTTCTGAACAAAGTTGTAATAGCTTTCGGCACCCATAAATGGCTTTTTATGCAGAAAATGATCCAGATATTCCTGAACGTGGCTGGACGATTTGGTTTTGTCTTTTTCCTTATAATACTGTTCCACAGAGTTTAGGAAATCCTTTTTGGCACGTTCCAGCTCAGGCTCAGTAAAGCCGAATTTCTGAACACGGATATTTTCGTTTAATAAAGCGGTAATTGCGGTTTCCACGGAGGCCGCATCTTTGGCCAGTGCAATGGAATTGTAGGAATCAAGATTCCCCAGAAACTCGCCGTACTGGCTCGCGCCATACAAAAACGGTGGATTTGCTTTTTGGGTAAGTTCCTGAATCCGCTGCCCCATCATGGAGTTGTAAAGCGCCTGCGCAAAATTGTCGCGCACATCTTTTAACGTCTTTTCGTGTTTGCCAGGAAGTTTGTAAATAAGCTGTACTACATTCTGGGGATATTCAGGGTCGGTAACAATTGCAATATTGTTGGTTCCGTCCAGGGGTATGGTGTATTCCACGCGTTTTTTAGGCGCAACAGCCGCAGGGATAGACCCGAACTTTTTAATAATTGCTGCCTCCACTTTGGCCGGATCAAAATCTCCCACCGCGATAACGGCCATCAGGTCGGGGCGATACCAATCTTTGTAAAATGCTTTGATGGTTTCGGGCTTGAAAGTTTTCAGGATACTGTCTTTCCCAATAGGCAGCCGCTGTACATATCTTGAATTATTCAGTATCATCTTCAGGTACTTGTCGCGCATCCGTTGCTGTGCGCCGCGCCCCAGGCGGGATTCTTCCAGTACCACACCCCGTTCCTTATCTATTTCCGACGGATCAAGCAACGCACTGTGAGCCCAGTCTTCCAGTACTTGTAATCCTTTGTCCAGCAGCCCGGCAGAGTCGGTTGGTATCGGAAGCTGATATACGGTTTCATCAAAACCTGTGTAAGCATTCAGATCTGCACCGAAGCGGACACCTGTTTTTTGAAGAAAATTAACCAGTTCGTTTTTTGGAAAATTCTTGGTGCCGTTAAAATTCATGTGTTCCATGAAATGCGCCAGCCCCTGCTGAGCGTCAGTTTCCAGAATGGAGCCTGCTTTAATGGCAAGCCTGAGCTCCGCCCGGTTTTTAGGTTCCTGATTTTTTTTGATATAATAGGTAAGTCCGTTCTTGAGTTTTCCCATTTTCACGTCAGGGTCCAGGGGTACTTTTTGAGAGGATAATTCCTGGGCTGACAGCAGAGAAGGTATTATAAAGGACAGTCCGATAAGGTACAAACCTATAAGAGGCTTTTTCATTTTTCCTGGTTAAAATTAAGAAAATGTGAGAAAAAACGAAGATATAGTTAAAGATTACGATTGCAAAATGGTGAGGTGAAATCTTTAAAAGTCACTTGGAATGTACATTTGTTGGGTGCCAACGAACCTAATTCGCTTTTACTTTAACCGGTTCTCTCAAAATTGTTTTCAGTTTGGAGGGCGGTGTTTTCCTGAAATCGGAAAGGTAAATTTCGTGATGCAGGCCGTTTTTGTCAAGGTTGTGGGCCGTGGCATATTCCTGGATTTTGGAAAGAGATTCGGGTTCGGTTTCAAATGGGCCTACATGCAGTAGCTGGATTGATAAGCCTTCTTCCATTTCATAATAGGCTACGGTTTCGATGAGAGGAATATCTTTTTTCAGTTTAACAGACTGGATTATCTTTTTTACGTCCGTCTCTGTAACAAACACCGGCATCCTGATCAGCATCCGGTAGTCCCATTCCCTCCGGGGAACCAGCCTGGGTGTTTCTGAAATGGACGGAAACCCGAATTTCTCTTCGTCAAACCACCACTGGCCCTCAAGTTTGGATACTGTGAAATCGTCACCGCTTTCTTTATAATGGAATTTGAGCGCGTAAGCTGTGGCATACAAGGCCTGGAGAGTTTTCGCAAATGCAGATTCCGAAGGATCACCTTTACCGCGGATGGAAATAAACTTTGCCGTCTCTATTACAACTGTTTCAGGTTTTGTTTTGGCCGAAAAGTAGGCCTTGTAGGCTTTGGTCAGATCAAGTTTAGTCATGCTGGTATTTGTTGGTACCTGACAAAAATCCGGTCTTTTAATGACAAGGGTATGTCAGCAGTGCCGGAATATTTGTGTGTATTTTGGATATCGGCAGCTAAAAAGCAGCAGAGCTTTCAGGGACATTCGGTTCTTTTGAACAATAACCCTTTTCTGAATCGTAACTGATTTTTATCTGCGAAGGTTGACGTTCCCGCTTTGTCTTCCATTTTTCCGAATCCTTCCAGCCAGTCGTCTCCTTTTCTGAGAAATACCATTTCTCTCGTTGATTCTACCCCTTCTGAAATAAAACTATAGGCTGCCCAGAGGGTATCGCCATTGAGGGTTCCTTTTAATTTACCATCGTTTTTATCTTTTTCAAAAAGTGAATATTCCAGATCGCCCGTCACGATGGTATCTGTGATGTTCAATTTCATGAAGGCAGTATCCTTTTTGAAGGTGTAGGTATAACAGGAGAAAGTCTCAAAGTTTTCCACCGCTTTCGTAGGATTGGCAGTCCGCGAAAAGGTATGTCGCTGGCCGGCATTTTCCAGTATCAGGGTACTGTCACTGACCGAAATAATTTTCAGGGTATCTCTGATCAGCAGGGCAGGTTCCTGGCTTGTTTCTTTGCCAGTGATTATCAACAGATTGCCCTGTTTTTCCCAGGTTTCGTAGGTTTTGGATAACTGGTTGATGGCCAATGCGCTGCCATCATCTTTTAAGGTAAAACCCTGCTTGAACTGTGGCTGTTCGTCCATATCCCTTACCCAGCTTCCCGATATGGAGCCGGATTCTTTTCCGCAGGAAACAGCCAGTGAGGTCAAAATGATTAAGCCAAATCGTATTTTCATTTCGTATCGGATCAAAATTAAGCAGGGTGCCGCCTGACATACTTCTTTATAACATTACGAAAATATGGAAATATTGTTGTTGGGTTTAACATTCTGTATACCGCACTAATGGATGCCTCAGTACTGAGGTAACTTGTCAGCCGGCATTTTTTGTTTTCGGATTACCAGAGGCATCAGGAGGCCAGCGATGATATATGGAATACTTAATAGCTGGCCCATGTTCAGTGGAAGCGCATTTTCAAATTCTTCCTGATTGATTTTGAAGAATTCATCTACGAAACGGAGTGTGAAAAGTAGCGTAATGAACAGACTGAACAGCATTCCTTCGGCCATCTTGCCGCTTCGGTTTTTCCAGAGCCAGAACAGCACGACAAACAGGATCAGACAATAGATGGCTTCATATAACTGTGCCGGATGCCGCGGAATATGGTCGGTATGGACAAATACAAAGGCCCAGGGGACGGTCGTGGGCAGACCTATCATTTCTGAATTTATCAGATTACCCAGGCGGATAAGTACTCCCGATAAAGGCGCAATGATGGCGACACGGTCCAAAAGCCACAAAAAACGGATCCCGTAATTGCGGGAATAGAAAAATATTGCCAAAACCACCCCGATACCTCCTCCATGGCTTGCCAGCCCGGCTAATCCAGTGAAATGGAGTTCGGGTTCAAGAGAGATCGGCAGAATTTCAATTGGATGGGTTAGGTAATAGTCCGGATCGTAGAACAAAATATGCCCCAGTCTTGCGCCAACAATGGTACCGATCATCACATACAGACCAAGGGTATCTATTTCTTCAACAGGTCTTTTGTCTGCTTTATAAATGTATCTGATGACGGCAAAACTCAGTGTTATCCCAAGGGCCCAAAATAAACCGTACCATCGGGGTATTTCAAGCCCAGGAAAAATGTTGGGGCGGATATCCCAAAGGATATAGGTAATTAACGAAGCATGCACAGGTCAGCAGGTTTGGCAGAAAACGATGAGAAATGAAAAGAGAATGGTATTGTAAAGTAAGCGCTGGACCTGGTAACCGGCTTGAACATCCTGGCCAATCACCTCAAGGATCTCATCGGTCGTGATGTCTGGTATCTGGGAGGTCCTTTTATATCTGTCCCAGGCTGGTCTCAGGCTATTTAATTTCATTGCAAAATTGTTTTTTAAGTTTGATCCTGATTCTCGTTAGCCTCGTGCTGATATTCGACGGCGTTTGCTGAAGTATTTCTGCTATTTCCTTATTGTGGTATCCTTCCAGAAAAACGAAGTATAACGGCCTTGTCGTTGTCGTCCAGGTGGCTGATGAGAAGAGCCAATTCCTGGGTATCCTCGATATCACGTGATAACGGCTCGGGGATACTATTCAGGTGTGTTTCAGAGAGCGATTCGCTTACCGTCCTCCTTACTTCTCTTTTTCTTTTGGCCAGAATGGTATTAAGCGTTACCCGGTAGACCCAGGTACTGATCTTCGCTTCGCCACGAAACGTTGGGAAAGAGCGCCATAACTGGAGAATGACGTCCTGCCTGGCATCCTTCACATCCTCAGGCACGGAATAATAAGCCAGGCAAATGCTGCTGATCACTCCCTGATATTCCCTGATAGTCCTGATAAAATCTTCCTGAAGTCTGGAATTCATTCAAGTATATAATTTCGTTCAGCAGTATTAGTTGCTAATCAGTACCTAAATGTCACAGACAGGGCTAAATTTTTTCGATTTTACAAAAATGGCGATAGATGCGGGCCAGCCGGAATCTATCGCCATTGGATTAAGTCGATCAAAGTTACTATCTGCAGTACTGCGCCAGTGCCACCTGAGCATCGGAATAACCCAGGTCAAGCGCCTGCCTGAAAGTGGTGCAGGAAATATCCTTTTCACCGTCGTTCCATTGGGCCATCGCAAGGCCGTAAAACGCCTTTCCGTTTTTTCCGTCCAGTCGGATGGTTTGGCGGAAAGCCAGCGTTGCTTTTTTATAGTCTTTCCTGCGGAAGTAAGTATTACCCAGGTTATACCATGCCTGTGCATTGTTTTCGTCCAGCCGTGTTGCTTTTTCGAAATCCGGTATTGCCTGCTCCGGCTGGTCCAGTAAAGCATATAACTGTCCGCGATTCAGGAAGATATCCGCGGTATCAGGGGCAAGCCTGGCGGCCTCATTATAGTTGTTCAGGGCAGAATCCAACTTATTCTCGTCGGTATATAACAAACCCCGGTTGAAATAGGCACGGTAAGATTCCGGAGCCAGTTTCACGGCCTGATTAAAGTCCAGCAATGCGTTGTCGTACTCCTTAAGTTCATAATAAGCTACCCCTCTCAAATTAAAGGCTTCGGCGCTGGAGGTGTTTTTTTCAATGGCTTTGTTGATGAATTCAATGGCTTCTTTCGTCTTGCCCTCCTTCATCAGAGTTTTCCCTTTCTGGAGAAAAGCGTCAGAGGATTGGGAACAGGAATGGAGCAGAAATAAAAAAAATAAAAAAAATATTCGGGGCATAATCATTCATTACGAGTTGATTCTTGCAAAAGTAAGACGAAAGATGAATTGAATGTTTTCTTTTTGTCAATAAAATGTCTTTATCTTTGCAACGGCAAATCGGAACTACCAGCTCCTTCCGAATCCCCCAGGTCCTGACGGAAGCAAGGGTAGGTGGTCGATGCGGTGAGATTCTCGGTTTGCCTTTTTTTGTTTCCTCACTTTTCATTTTTGCCTTTCTTTTTGCTTTTCACAAGCGTTTCCTACTTTTGTGGAATATACTTAACCATTCAATTTTCGCGATGAAATTTTTTATTGATACTGCCAATCTTAAAGAGATACAGGAAGCCCACTTATTAGGGGTTTTAGATGGTGTTACCACCAATCCTTCGCTTATGGCGAAAGAAGGAATTACGGGAAAGGATAATATCATGCGTCACTATAAAGCAATTTGCGATATCGTTGACGGTGACGTGAGCGCTGAGGTGATCTCGACCGATTTGGAAGGGATGATACGGGAAGGGGAAGAACTCATTGAAATCGACGAAAAAATTGTTGTGAAAATCCCGATGATCAAAGACGGTGTTAAAGCGTTGAAGTACTTCTCGGGCAAAGGTGTACGCACCAATTGTACGCTTATATTTTCTGCGGGGCAAGCCTTATTGGCCGCCAAGGCAGGTGCAACTTATGTTTCTCCGTTTATCGGCCGTTTGGACGATATCTCAACAGATGGTATCGCGCTGATCGAGCAGATCCTTACTATTTACAGAAATTACGGCTATGAAACGCAAGTTCTGGCTGCTTCTGTTCGCCACCCGATGCACATTTTACAGTGTGCTGAACTTGGTGCAGACGTAATGACTGGCCCGCTGAGCGCAATTGAAGCCTTGCTGAAACACCCGCTTACGGATATTGGTCTGGCGAAATTCCTTTCCGATTACCAAAAAGGAAATTCCTGAGGTTGATTGTAATTTGAGTTAAAATATGGTTTGAGCGAGGTCGCAGACATAAGAAAAGTGTCATGGCTTCGCTCAAAGTAGTAAATCAGGGTATCTGTTAACGGTTAGTCAAATGCTGTTAACTAAAAACTGCCAACTTTTCCTATGACTGATCATTCAGAGCCGATTATAAAACTGGACCGGGCGGATATCTACCAGGGTGAAAGGCCAGTATTAAACGATGTGCACTTTGAGATTAATGAAGGAGAATTCGTTTATATGATCGGACGCACGGGTAGCGGCAAAAGCTCTTTGCTCAAAACGCTCTATGCTGATCTGTGGCTTCATACCGGTTCGGCCAAAGTGGCAGGGTATGAATTGCACAAGATCAAAAGAGCAGACATACCGTTCCTGCGCAGAAAGATTGGTATTGTTTTCCAGGATTTTCAGCTGTTGTCTGATCGTTGTGTTGAGGATAACCTGGCCTTTGTATTGAAAGCCACAGGCTGGACCAATCCATCCAAAATATCCAAACGGATTGCCGAAGTGTTGATGCAGGTAGGCCTGGGTACTTCCCAGAAAAGAATGCCCCATCAGCTTTCTGGCGGTGAACAGCAGCGCATCGTAATTGCACGGGCAATGTTAAACGAACCCAAAATTTTGATTGCCGATGAGCCTACGGGCAACCTTGACCCTGAGGTGGCGGACCAGATCATGCAGGTGTTCAAAACCATTAACAACGCAGGAACCGCCATTTTGATGGCCACTCACAATCACGAATTTCTCAGAAAATTCCCGGCAAGGGTATTGAAATGTGAAAACGGGAGTGTTCTGGAGGGGTAGTTTATGGAAGTTTATAAAAAACAGTTCACCGTATGCAGGTATTTTCCCTGATTACAGTGAACTGTTTTTTTATAGCTATTGGCGTTGTTGAAGGTAGTATTTGTAAACCACCTTACTGAAAACGCTTACTTCGCTTTCAGATCAATATAAGGAATGATCATCTCTTCCAGAGATACTCCGCCGTGCTGGAAAGTATCCCGGTAAAGATTCACATACTGGTTGAAGTTATTGGGATAAGCAAAGAAGTAATCCTCTTTTGTGAAAACATAGGAAGTCGATACGTGCGGTTTGGGAAGAAATATCCTTTCCGGCTTGCGGCATACCATCAGGTTTTTATCATCAAAGCCAAGGTTTTTCCCGTGTTTGTAACGGAGGTTGGTATTGGTCTCGCGGTAACCTATGATTTTCACCGGTTTCTGAACCCTGATCATACCATGGTCCGTCGTCAGAATCAGCCGGCATTTTTTTTCAGCTACTTTTTTGATGAAGTCGAGCAGTGGTGAATGCTGGAACCACGAACGGGTGAGAGAGCGGTAAGCGGCTTCGTCCGGCGCGAGCTCCTTGATCATCTGTACATCCGTCCGGGCATGGGAAAGCATATCTACAAAATTGTAGACGATCACATTCAGCTGGTTGTTGAGCAGGTTATTAAAATTATCGATCAGCGATTTTCCCTGATTGGTATTCAAAATCTTGTTGTATGACATCTTGATATTAAGATGATTCATATCCAGCTGTTTCTGAAGGAAATCCTGTTCGTGATTGTTGAGGCCTTCTTCGCCGTCCGGAGTGTTTTCATCACTTACCCACCAATGCGGATGTTTACGTTCCATTTCACTGGGCATTAACCCAGAGAAAATGGCATTTCTGGCATACCCGGTGGTGGTGGGCAGGATGGAATAATACGACGACTCTTCCTCAATATTGAAATATTCCTGAAGAATCGGCTGTATCATTTTCCACTGATCATACCTGAAATTATCTATCAGGAGAAAAAACAGCGGCTCTCCGGATCCTTTCAGGTGCGGGAATACCTTCTGTTTCATCAGCTGGTGCGACAGGATCGGCTTGTTGGAACGCGGGTCATTCAGCCATTCCTCATATTCTTCTTCAATAAATTTGCAGAAATTGGCATTGGCATCACTTTTCTGCATGCTGAATACCTCCGCCATCCCCTGGTCTTCTGAGCTCTCAAGTTCAAGTTCCCAGTAGATGAGTTTTTTATAAATATCAGCCCATTCTTCGTGCCCGATTCTGTCCTGGTACTGCATAGCCAGGTTCCGGAATTCCTGCTGATACGAAAGTGTCGTTTTTTCCGTAACCAGGCGTTTGTTGTCCAGTATTTTCTTTACAGACAGTAGTATCTGATTGGGATTAAGGGGTTTAATTAGGTAATCGTCAATCTTGGAGCCAATGGCATCTTCCATGATGTGTTCTTCTTCGCTTTTCGTAATCATGACCACGGGAAGGTTCGGCTGCTGTTGTTTGATTTGGGCCAAAGTTTCAAGCCCTGTCATTCCGGGCATCATTTCGTCGAGGAAGACAATATCAAAACGGTCGTTTTCGATTCGGTCAAGGGCATCGGCTCCGCTGTTTACCGGAGTAACGTTGTAACCTTTGTTGGTCAAAAACATGATATGGGGTTTGAGAAGATCTATTTCGTCATCTGCCCAAAGAATATTGTATTGCATATGAATTGTTGGTCGGTAAATAAAAAATCTGATGATAGATATTAAGTTTAACGCGTGCTTGATGCTTCTCGTGCCAGTCCCGGTTTAAATTTTAACTTTCTTTAAGAGATTGTACGCGAAAGAAGAAAGATGTGGTAATCAAAAAATCTATTCCAGCATTTTTCTTTCAGGACAAGAATTTCCTGGTGACCCGATCCAGATCCGCCGGTGTATCCACACCATGGGAATCGTCCGAGGTAACCACCGCGCGGATTGCATAACCGTTTTCCAGCCAGCGAAGCTGTTCAAGTGCTTCGGCTTTTTCAAGAGAAGAAACCGGCAGCTCGGTAATCCTTGCAAGGACGTCAACACGGTAAGCATATATACCAATGTGTTTGTAAAAGGTATGGCTCTTTAACCATTCTTTCTCGTCGATATTCCGAAGGTGTGGGATGGTTTGCCGGCTGAAGTACATCACTTCATTTCGTTTATTGAGTATGGCCTTCGGAACGTTTACATTGAACAGGATATCTTCGGAATCAATGACCTTAACCAGGGTGGCTAGTTCAGTAGCGCCGTCCAAAACTGCGGCGAGGTGATCAATGGGTTCTGGGCTAATGAACGGTTCATCTCCTTGAATGTTAATGACATAGTCAAAACTCATTTCTGTTTTTACCAGTGCTTCATAACATCTGTCCGTCCCGCTTTGATGTGCCGTTGAAGTCATTACGGCTTCGCCGCCAAAGCCGAGTACATGTTCCAGTATACGCTCGTCGTCCGTGGCCACAATAACCTTTGCAAGCTGGCTGGCCTGTACCGATTGTTCATATACCCGCTGGATCATACTTTTTCCGCCAATGTCTACCAGTGCCTTTGCGGGGAAACGGGTAGAAGCATAACGTGCGGGAATTATTCCTAAAATTTGCACTTGATGAGTGTTTGAATGATATTATTTACAAATTTGTATCAAAATAAACTTTAAATTTTGCAAAAACTCTTTTCCTTTCGGTTTTCACAAAATATATGGCGTATCCTACCGCATCCGGACCCTGCAAGAAACGAATGGGCACTCGAATTACGCGAAATTTCTGAAAAGAAGGTGTCTTTCGCATTAATTGATCTGGACAAACCTGCGATGATATGGCAGCAGGAGCCCGAAGGAACCGACTGGTGGACGTCCCTTACCTCTTTTTCGGAGGGCCATATTTTTTTGCATAATTACAGATACCCGGATATTCCGGAGCCAACGGACCTCCTATGTATTTCGGTAATCGACGGGCATCTTTCATGGGCACTGCCCAACCAGGTACTGGTAGAGCACCTGGGGCCAGGTGAGGAAATGGTTCTGATGCGTTCTGGAGAACAGCTTAAATATTCGGGAGTGAATTCAAATACGGGGGAATTATTTACGTTAATTGAGAGATCTGAAAGAGAAACAATTACCGTAAATCTCAAGCAACCTGTAAGGTACAAAAGCGGAGATATGTATTTTGATCAGCTTTCTGCTTTTGTAAAGACAGCAGCCGGTGGAGCGGTTCCGGTAAGCATTGATTATCTTGATCAGGACCCGTATATGATGTTTTCTTATTATATTTACGCGGGGGAAAAGTTTGTACAGCATTTGCTCATTGCCACAAAAAACAGAGAAATACTTTTTCACGAAAAGATCAGTGAGCCACGGGATGCTGTCAGCCTTTCTACTATGCTGCTGAAAGGTAGGGTGCTTGTATACCTCAAAAATAATAATGAATTTTCGAGTTTAAAGCTTTCATAATTAATGAAGTATGTTATTTTCCTTGTTCTTGTAACAGGATGTTTGATAAAAGCCGGAGTGAGCAAAACAATGGCGAACGGAGTTATTACTGTGGATTCTGTTGGATATGAGAAGGTAGGAGGGAAAATTTACGTACTACATAAGGTGAACCAGGGACAGACCATGTTCGCGGTCGTAAGACAGTATGGGACGACGATACAATCTCTGCGGGATGCCAATCCCGGGATACCCGACCAACTGCAGACGGGGCAGATGATCAGAGTACCCTATACACCCAAAGTTGCTAAAAATGAGGTCAAAAAACCGGAAGTGAAACCTGAGGTGAAAGAAGCGAAGCCAACACCGGCTCCCACCCAGACAGCCCCCGCACCAGCTTCCACTTCTGCTCCAAGTGCCACTGCGTCGGTTTCCGTGGCGCCCAATGGCATTCATAAAGTGGAACCCGGACAGACCCTTTACCGTGTGGCGGTAAAGTATGGTGTACTCATGGCCGATCTCAGAAAATGGAACAATCTTACGGATGACAACCTTCAGGACGGCCAGGAGCTGATTGTCAGCGAGAAACCTGCCGGAAAACCAACTACGGCTCCTGTGACCACCCCGCCGGCTAAAGTAGTAACCACTACTGTTGTGAAAGATTCGGTGAAGGCGAAAACCGCGGTTGCTGAAAAGGTTGTAAAGCCTGTTGAAGAGGTTGTGCCGCCGAAAGTAGTGAAGGGCAAAAGAAAGTCCGAGTCGGGCCTTGCAGAAATGATTGAGACGGATGAAAGTACCAGTAAGTTTCTGGGACTTCACCGTACGGCACCGGTTGGTTCATTGGTGGAAGTACTCAATGAGTATAATCAGGAAAAGATCATTGTCCGTATTATTGGCCGGATTCCTGACACCAGCATCAATGATGATATTGTGATCAAACTTTCTTCCCGTGCGTTCGAAAAGGTTTCACCTAACAGCAAACGATTCAGAGCTGTGGTAAGTTATCTTGAGTGATGGTTTAGCGTTTTCATCTAAACTAAGTTCAGCGGATAACTTTTCAAAATTTAATAATTATGAAACATTCACCCGAATTCCGTTCCAAAAGAGAAGAGGAGAGGGAAGCACTCAAAAATACGACGGGATATAAAGTATGGAGCATTATGTTCTCCATCTTTTATCCATTTATAGCTGTTTTTACCTTTCTGTTTTCAGCTATCGTGATGATATTCTCCGGAATATCCAGCGTACTTGCCTATATTTTTACAGGAGGGCATGCCAAACGCTGACAGCCCGGTGTTTTCTTCCTATGTGTCTGATTTACTGGAAGCAAAGGCAGAACAGTACAACGGTCCAGACTTTATTCCAAACGACCCGATCAGTATCCCGCACCGTTTCAGCCTCAAACAGGATATTGAGATCATGGGTTTCTGGGCTTCCATACTCGCCTGGGGGCAACGGAAGACCATCATCAATAAATGCGTGGAACTAATCACGCTGATGGATGGAGCTCCTTATGATTTCGTCAGGAACCATCAGGAAAGTGATCTGAAGGCATTTTTGTCGTTTAAACACCGTACATTTAATGCTACTGATACCCTTTACTTCCTCCATTTTTTTCAGGAGTATTACCGCAATCATGATTCACTGGAAGAAGCATTCCTGGTGAATATGTCGGCTAATGAGCCCAATACCGAAAAGGGGTTGATTGGCTTTCATGATCTTTTTTGTGACTCAGCTTTTTTTCCGGAAAGGACCCGAAAGCATATCGCCACTCCGGTACGCAAGTCGTCCTGCAAAAGGTTGAACATGTTTCTCCGGTGGATGGTACGTAAGGATGATAAAGGAGTTGATTTTGGTTTATGGAATCGGCTGAGCCCCGCGCAACTCATTTGTCCTTGTGATGTTCATGTAGATCGGGTAGCGCGCCTGTTGGGTCTGATAAAACGTCCTGTTACGGACTGGCAAACTGCCGTTGAACTTTCCGGTTCTCTCAGGCTCCTGAATCCTGATGACCCGGTTAAGTATGATTTTGCATTGTTCGGGTTAGGTATCGAAGGTTTTGCAAAATAATGAGCTCGCAAAGATGAGAAGCCGAAAATGCGATCAGCTCCTGACGGGATGATAAAACGTCCCCGGGAGCTGATCATTTCAAGATACAAAGTGTGCGAAGATGGATTTCTGATTTTTGTAATTACCTCGTTATCAGTGGTATTTTGCTTTCCAAAGCCTGAAATGTGCTCCCACCAGGATATTGGTCTGAAGAAACTCAAAATGCTGTTTAGCTCTGTCAGTAGCAAATTCGGTGGTACGTATGTCAGGCATGTTGATATAACCGCCCTTCGCTTCAGCCTGTATAAACAAATGGTTGAAGAAAGTTATGTTCAGCCCCACAACGGCCGCCACGCCGTAACCCGCTACATGAAACTGGTCATAACGATCATAATTAAGTAGGGTAGTATTTGTTCTGGGATATAACATCCCGCCGCCAACTCCCTCGATCAGGCTGGCATCAATGTGTCTGAAGCCGCTCTTAGGGCTTAGGATGGTATGAGATCTCCGTAATTCAACATTGACATAGTTGAGGCCGTCGGTATGTTCAAATTTGAGGAAATCTTCTGTAAGCTGAATCGGTACGTGCGAATATATGCCATCATATCTGGTTCCGGTCTCACCAATTTTTCCATTAATATCAACCGTCTGGTTTTGCTTCATGACATATTTCATGTGATCAATACCGAAAGAAATACTATAGTTATCACGGAAGAAATAACCTACACGGAAATCGTATTGCGGAATGGTGACACGCCCGGGATTGAGATAGGGATCCAGACCGAATTTACTCTGACGATCCTTTGCAACAACACTTTTCAGGGTGAAATCATAGTTTTCTCCGTGAAAGCGGATATTGGATTTGGTGTAGATACCCCGGTTCCATCCCCAATACATAAAAAAATTGCCTTTGTCGTTGTGTTTGACTTTATCGAAGGAAGTTTGGCTAAAAGAATGGGTTGTAACGGCCAACAGCGTTACCAACAGTAGAGACACTCTCATGACTATTTAGAAGAAGAAGTTTGCTGATAGACAGGTATTTTTGTTGTTCTGGCACTATGCTGCATGATTTCTTTTTTTAAAAGAACACTGCATGTTAAAACGGTGTAAAGTTAACGTATATGCCAAAGAATGGGTTCGCGTTTCAATTAAAATATAATTAAAAAAAGACAGGCACGGTAATCAATGTTACCATGCCTGTCTTTTACATTACTTAAAATAATGCGAGGGACAACCAGCCCTACGCCTTACAGTGCTGTATTATTAAAGGTTACAGAGTCTATCCAGAACAAGGCTTTGTTGCCTGCATCCGGATTACTGAACACCAGAAATAATTTTTGAGGAGTACTGCCTGCCGGTGCTTTCAGCGTAATATCCAGCGTTCCGTTAGCTGATACTTTTGTTTCACCGATTTTTGTGCCACCCGGGCTGCCCAAACGTACCTCCAGTGTACCGCCTGCCGAGAATTTTTCCATGACTCCGGCAGATACCGTTAAGCTGCTAATGCCCGTCAGGTCAATATCATCAAAAGCAATGTAGCTTCCGTTTTTAGAACCGTTTACAGCTTCCAGGCCTGCCGGAGTTTTGAATTTGGTTACGTTTTTGGCCTCATCATAAGAATTCGCTAACACCTTTGAAGGACGTAATGCCACGGTTTTAGAGCCCGTGAGCGGCCCCATCAGACCGTTGCCTTTATCTGTGTAACTTGCAGTGAAAATGTAAGAGCCTTCTTTCTGTTTCGCCTGCGTAACGTAGGAACTTTTCAGAGGTTTTTTATCGACAACCTTCTCCTTCGCCAATGAAAGGATGTATTTCACCATTTCCTCGGCTTCCTCTGGTTTATGCTGCGGGTGGGCTGCCATAGCCTGTTCGCCCCAGTTTCCGCCACCGCCTTTGATCACCTTTTCTGCAAGTGTCTTAACGGAGTTACGTTCTTTTTCGTAACGTTTAGCCACCTCTATATAAGCCGGACCGATGGATTTTTTATTTACCGAGTGGCAGGCCTTGCAGTCGCTCAGTTCAATCAACCGTTTTCCTGTATCAAATCCAGTGTTAGCCTGGTGGCCCTGCGCCAGCTGCGTTTTGTCAAATCCTTCCAGATAATTGATGGTGAGTGTTACCTCGTCTTCCGGAATTTTTTTATTGGCCACGCTTCCGTCTTCTTTATCGGCTACGTTCACCTCGTATTGAACGGGTTTATCGTTCCAGTAAAAGGTTTTGTTTCCTTTAATCGCAACTTCAACTTTTGGTATGGCATTACCTGCTTTAATGGTAACTTCTGAGGTACTCGAATTTCCGGCGCTGTCAGTAACCTTCAGCACGGCAATGTACTCACCTGGTTTGGCATAAGTAAAAGTGGGGTTTGGAGAGGTGCTTTTGGGTAATCCTTTTCCGAAATTCCACTCATATTTGATGGCGTCACCGTCGTAATCCAGAGAACCTTTGGATGAGAAAGATACCTTCAAAGGAACGGCACCAATGGTGTTGTTAGCTGCCGCAACTGCTACCGGAACGCGGTTGCCCGCATTGAAGGTGATGTGCGACAAAGCGGCTTCGTCGTTCTGAGCAAACCAGTTAGGGCCGTACTCGAGCGTGTAAAGCGATCCGTCGTTAGCAAACTGCATGTCAATCGGGTGGCTGAATTTCCCGTTAGGCATGAAACGTTCAATGTTCAGCAAGTCGCCCTGTTTGTTCATGGTCACCACATTGATGTAATCACGGATCCAGTCGTAAGCAAAGAATTTGCCGTTGTAATATTCCGGAAATTTATCCTTGCTGTCTTTGAAATCATTGTAGTAATAAACGGGCCCGGCCATAGCATTTCTCCCGCCTTTGCCTACAATGGCTCCAAACTCGGGCGAATCGGCATAGGGATACCAGATGAAAGCAGGCTGAGCAGGAGGTAATTCCTGGATACCTGTATTGTGAGGGGAATTATTGACCGGTGCTTTCGGATCAAAAGGCTTTCCGGAAGTACTGTCTGCAAAATTAAAATCTACGTACGGTTTGTTGTCAGCAATGAAAAGCGGATATCCGAAATAGCCTGCCTTTCGTGCCTGGTTTACCTCATCATATCCTCTCGGGCCACGTTTGGGGTTGTCGTTCGAGGCATCCGGGCCTACATCTCCCCAGTACAGGTATCCAGTATGCTGATCAACAGAAATCCGGTAGGGGTTACGCGTGCCCATCACATAAATTTCGGGGCGGGTTTTTGGGTTGCCGGCAGGGAAAAGGTTACCCTCTGGAATATCATAAAGATTGGTTCCTCCCGGCATATTGGCCCGGCGGTCGCCATAGCGCGGTTTAATCCGAAGTACCTTTCCTCTTAAATCGTTGGTATTTGAGGAGGAATGCTGCCCGTCCCAGCCCTCACGGCCCGGACGTTCATCAATTGGTCCGTAACCGTTTGACTGGAAGGGATTTACGTCGTCACCCGTGGACAAATACAGATTTCCTTTTGCATCCCAGGCAATGGATCCTCCCGTGTGACAGCAATCCGTACGTTTCACCGGTACTTTAAGGAATACCTCTTCGGTTGACAACAGCAGCGTATCTTTTACGTCATCATATTTGAATCTGGACAAATGCTGAGCCGTATCCGCTGCGGAGGAAGGAGGGGAATAATACAGGTAAACCAGTTTATTGGTTTTAAAATTAGGATCTATATTAATGCCCATCAGCCCGTACTCCTGCTTACTGTAAACCGGTACATCGGCAACTACCTTTACGGTCTTTGTTTTGGGGTTATACAATTTCAGTTTCCCCTTTCTTTCGGTGAAAAGTATGCGGTGATCGTCTAGTACCACCAGTTCGGTGGGTTCATCCAACTTGTTTGCCAGTACTTTTTTGGAGAATCGATTTTCTTCCGGGCGTGTCCTGGAGTAATCGAGGCTTGAAGCCATTACGTAATTTAGCCCTCCGGTAAGATGTTTCAGGAAAACAGGATTTTCAAAAGTTGAATTTTCGTGGCCGAAGTTCGTATAAAATGCTTTTCCGCCGTCAAATTCGTGGTACCACGACATCGGGTGGTTATCTCCCATTTTGCCATCTTTATATGATTTCTCATCGATTTTGAGGAGAACATTCACTTTGGGATTAAAACTTTTAAAATCATAGAACTCATCCTTGATCTTCCATTTTTTTGGAAAGTCATTCATGGACGGATGATTGTCATTTACAACATAGACTTCCCCTTCTTGTACATTAGGGTTGCCAGGATGGCTTGCAAAATAGGCTCCTGCAAGTTTATTGTACCATTGCCAGTCATATTCCGTATCAGCAGCGGCATGTATTCCCACATAACCTCCTCCGGCCTGGATATAATGTTCAAAAGCATCCTGCTGTTTTTCGTTAAGGATATCTCCGGTGGTGTTCAGGAATACTATAGCGCTGTATTTTTTTAAATTCTTTTCGGTAAATAGGCCGGCATTTTCAGTAGTATCCACAGCCAGGTTCAATTGCTGTCCTAGTTTCAGCAAGGCAGCGCGGCCTGCGGGAATAGAAGCATGGCGAAAACCAGCCGTTTTGGAAAATACCAGGATACGTTTTTCAGGTGTAACTACCTGCGCATGGGCATCCAAAACCGTTAGCAACAGTACCAGCTGAAGCACGAAACGCAGGAGGGGAAAGGACTTCCGATAAAAAGTTTGAAACATTAGATTTGATTCTGATTTTTGGTATAAAAAAACCTATCAATCAATAAGAACGATAGGTTTTTTTTATACTTGTCGTTAAAACAATTATTTGTTAAAGACCTAATACTTTGCGGTTAAAGGCTTCGTCTGCGCCAGTTCCGGCAAAGTCGTCAAAAGCTTTTGTAGTAACCTCAATGATATGGTCTGCAATGAAAGGTGCGCCCTCGGCCGCTCCCTGTGTCGGGGATTTGATGCAGCATTCCCATTCCAGTACTGCCCAGCTTCCGTAGCCATACTGAGAAAGTTTTGAAAAAATTGCCGAGAAATCAACCTGTCCGTCTCCCAAAGAACGGAAACGCCCGGCACGGTCGGCCCATCCGGCAAATCCGCTGTAAACGCCCTGCTTACCTGTAGGGTTAAATTCCGCATCTTTTACATGGAAAGCCTTGATACGATCGTGATACAGGTCAATAAACTGTAAATAATCCAGCTGTTGTAAAACGAAATGGCTCGGATCGTAGTTGATGTTGGCACGGGTATGTCCGCCAAGATAGTCGACAAACATTTCGAAGGTAGAACCGTCAAAAAGATCTTCTCCAGGGTGAAGTTCGTAAGCGACGTCCACACCATTTTCATCATAAACGTCAAGGATAGGCTTCCAGCGTGCCGCGAGTTCCTTAAACGCGGTTTCTACCAGCCCGGCCGGGCGTTGCGGCCAGGGGTACAGGAATGGCCAAGCCAAAGCTCCAGAAAAAGTTGCACTGGCTGAAAGTCCCAGGTTTTTACTTGCAATGGCCGTATACTTAAGCTGCTGGGTGGCCCATTCGGAACGTGCTTTGGGATTTTTGCGTACTTCGGGGATAGCGAAACCATCATACATTTCATCATATACAGGGTGAGAAGCCACCAACTGCCCGATGATATGAGAGGAAAGCTCCGTTATTTCCAGCCCTTTGTCCTGGAGTTTGCCTTTTAGTTCGTCCGCGTAGGTCTGAGACTCTGCGGCAAGTTTTATATCAATAACCCTTGGATCCCAGACAGGAAGCTGCAAGCCCTTATAACCAAGGTCGGCCATATACTGCGCAATGGTATCCAGTGAATTGAACGGTGCTTCATCTCCTAAAAACTGCGCAAGGAAAATTCCGGGTCCTTTTATTGTTTTCATATTGATCAATTTTGAATGGTGGAAGGATCGAACCTAAACTTCAACCCATGCCTGTTTTTTGTTGCTTTCAAGAATTCTCTCGCAGATCAGAAGCTCACGATATCCATCTGCAAATGTGGGATACGTCGGATTTTCCGGCTGTTTGCCTTCTGCAATAGCGGCATATACCTCCTTGAACATCTGTTTGGAAGTATCCGGAAAGCCTTCGTTATGACCGCCTGGGAAGGTAATGAGCGAACGTACATCGGGATTCACAAGAGAAGGATCACGCATAAGCACTTCATTGCTCTTGTCACGGTTGCCGATCCACATTTCATTTGGAGCTTCGGATGTCCAGCTGAAGGTTTTTTTAGATCCTGAAATTTCCAGCGACATGCGGTTTTTACGCCCTGCCGATACCTGTGAAACGGTGATCACTCCCTTGCTGCCATTATCAAAGCGAAGCAGGACATTGGCATGATCTTCGGTTGTAATGGGTACATCGGCATAATCCTCCGGAGTCAGCAGTTTGCCTGAATAGGTTTCAACAGGCTTTAACGGCTTTTTCCTTGTTTTGTGGATGGTATTGAAATCGGCAAGAACGGCAGTTGTTTTCAGTCCAGTGATGTATTCAAGTATGTCCATCAGGTGGGAACCAATGTCGGCAATGGCTCTTGAATCACCGGATTTATCTGGTTCCAGCCGCCAGTTATAATCTGTTTCATAAAACAGCCAGTCCTGCAGGTAAGAGCCAATGAAAGAATATATCTCTCCTAATTCCCCGTTTTCACGCATGGATTTCATCTGACGTGCCAATGGGTAATAACGAAGGTTAAAATGAACAGCATTAACGAGCCCTGTTTTGGCTGCCAGTTCTACCAGCTCTTCTGCTTCTGCCAGATCTTTTGCCAGCGGTTTCTCACAGATCACATGTTTGCCAGCAAGTAAGGCAGCCTTTGACTGGGAATAGTGGAGGAAGTTGGGGGTACAGATATGGATAACTTCAATATCATCCTGCAGAAGAAGTTCGTCGAAAACATAGGAACGGGATATTCCGAGCAGATCAGCCTTTTCACGAGCCAGTTCGGCGGTAACTTCGCAAAGCGCTGCAACTTCTACATTCGGAAGACGCCTTAGTGCTTCAATATGTGCGGGCCCGATGAACCCAGTACCTACGACGCCAACTTTAATTTTGTTCATAGTTAATTAATAATGTTTAAAGGAAAATTGATAATTCGGCGAAGATAAGAAGCCGCTTCAAATTACTGGTAATAGATTGGTCAAATATCTGGTTAAAAATTGAAATCGGTCCATTTCTGCTCTGACTGATTGGATGCCAGAACGGTATCAATAAACTTCATTCCTCTGAGACCATCCGCTGCAGTGGGGAAATCGTATACCGGATCAACCGTTTTTCCTTCCAGCCTTGCTCTTACGTGAAAAGCAAAATTGCGGTACAGATTCGCAAACGCTTCAAAATAACCTTCCGGATGGCCAGCCGGAACACGCGTATGTACTTGCGCCGCCCTTGACAGGTTTCCAACGCTCGTCCGGATGATCCTGGCTCCTTGATTTGTTTTGTGGATCAGAGTATTGGGTTCCATTTGCTTCCACTGCAAACCGCCTGTTTCTCCGTATACCCGGATATTGAGGTCGTTTTCTTCCCCATTGGCGATCTGGCTGTCCTGCAGAATACCTTTTGCGCCATTGTCGAACCTTAGCAGCACATGGGCGTCATCATCCAGCACTCGGCCCTCCACAAAAATAGTGAGGTCAGCACAAAGCTGGGTAATTTTAAGGCCGGTTATATATTCTGCAAGGTTTTCCGCATGCGTTCCGATATCCCCGAGCCCGCCTGCAGCACCAGACTTGGCCGGATCTGTGCGCCACGCAGCCTGTTTATTGCCGGTAACTTCAACCAAAGTGGATAGCCACCCCTGCGGATATTCCACGATAACCTTTCGTACTTTTCCGATCGCCCCGGAAGCTATCATCTGTTTCGCTTCTTTGACCATAGGATAGCCAGTGTAATTATGTGTCAGGCAAAAGATTAACCCCGTTTTTTCAACAAGGGCAGCAATTTCCTCGGCCTCGGCTGTATTCAGGGTAACCGGTTTGTCGCAGACAACATGAAAACCATGTTCCAGCGCCATTTTAGAAGGACCATAGTGCACATGATTGGGAGTTACCACAGACACAAAGTCCATCCTTTCTCCCTCAGGAAGCTCTTTCTCTTTGAGGATCATCTCCTCGTAATTGTTGTAAATACGGTTTTCGGGTAAATATAACCCCCGGCCTGTTTCTTTTGATTTCTCGGGGTCAGAGCTGAAAGCACCACATACCAGTTCAATTTCTCCATCCATTATGGCAGCACGGCGATGAACTCCACCTATAAATGCATCCAGGGAGCCACCAACCATACCCATCCTTATCTTTCGTGACATTACGCTTGGTTTAGTGTTTAGAAAAGATTTTACATTATAAAAGAGTAGTATATATTACTCTTACTTCTTACAAAGATAAATTTCTAAGGATAAAAACATATTACCGGATGCAAGAAGAGCAGTAGATTTGGTAGTATTTTGTATTTTTTGTGAAAATCCTTAGTAAAATTCCGGACAAAAAATCTTTAACCAACTTTCCATTAATAACCCTTTTTATCTCATGACTCAATCTGTTAATAGCTCACGGCTTTTTAATGCAAGCTGCTTTGCGCTCATTACCACTGCTTTCTCTTTTAGTATACGGGCGGGTATACTCGCCCAACTTGGCACCGAGTTCAACCTCACCGCCGCGCAGCTTGGGTTTATAAACTCTATGGCTTTTCTGGGTATGCCGCTCTCCATGATCATCGGTGGGCTTGTTTATCATACAATTGGTCCTAAAATCATCATGCAGGTGGCATTTTTCTGCCACGCAGTTGGAATTATCATGACTATTTACGCAGGAGCCGTAGGCGGTTACGTTGGTCTGCTGGTTTCTACTTTCTTTATCGGAATTGGCAATGGCTGTACAGAAGCAGCATGTAATCCAATGATTGCTGACAGTTATTCGGGCTTACAAATGAGCAAAATGCTGAACCGGTTTCACATGTGGTTCCCCGGAGGAATTGTTGTTGGAGCGGTACTTTCCAAATTTATGACCGATGCCAACCTGGGCTGGCAGGCGCAAATCTGGGTAATCATGATTCCTACCATCATATATGCCGTTCTGTTTTTTGGACAAACATTTCCAAAGCCGCATATCGCAGGTGTTACTTCTATCGGTGAAAATTTAAAAGCGATGTTCTCTCCTTTATTCATTTTCATATTCTTGTGCATGGCCCTTACCGCCATCAGTGAGTTTGGCCCGCAGCAATGGACTTCTTTGATTTTGAGTAAAAGTGGCGCGAATCCAATGCTTATTCTGGCTTTGGTTACCGGTTTAATGGCCGTAACGAGGTTCTTTGCTGCACCCATCGTCAAGACGCTGGGATCGACTGGAATTTTACTCGGCTCCGCTATTCTGGCGACCTTGGGTATTTATCTGCTCAGCACGGTTACGGGCCCAACTGCTTACCTGGCGGCTGTTGTCTTTGCATTTGGTGTGGCGCTATTCTGGCCAACCATGATTGGCTTCGTTGCACAATACGTGCCATTGAGCGGGGCACTTGGGATGTCTATCGTTGGTGGTGTGGGTATGTTCTCAACCGCGATATTCCAGCCGATCATCGGAGGCTGGATCGATGCTGACACTGCGGAAAAGGCGGCTCAGGGACTAACAGGTGACGAACTGGCGCTTGCTGCTGGTCAGGCAACGTTGAGCACCATGGCTGCTTTCCCCGGAATACTGATCGTTGCCTTCGCATTCCTGTATTTCTGGATGCGTGGTAGTAAAGTTGAAGCTGCCGCTACTGCGCATTGAGCAAAACATTGAATAGATATACAAAAGAGACTGTCTTCAAAAGGGCAGTCTCTTTTTCGAAACAAAAAATCATAACAATTTATAACCAGGGTATTATACCAGTTTGGTTTCAAACTCAGGAAAAAGCCGTTCGGAAATAACAGATTATCTGTTTTCTGAACGGCTTTTTCCTGACTGGATGTTAATAGGTTATGACTGTACCTTTTGAATTATAAAATTGTGATTAGTATAAATACAGAGGTCTGCAGCCACAGTTAATCCTTCTCTTACCATTTCCTCAGCAGATAAGTGTGTGGCATGTTTCTTCAGGGCAGCCGCTGCCGACTGTGCGAAATTCCCTCCTGATCCGATAGCCGCAATACCATTTTCCGGTTCCAGTACATCTCCGGTGCCTGATATCACCAGTATTTCTTCAGCGTTGGCCGTAATCATCATGGCTTCTAATTTTCTCAGGTAACGGTCGGTACGCCAGTCTTTTGCCAGTTCTATGGCTGCGCGTTTCATGTTTCCGCCATAGGCATTCAGTTTTTCTTCGAAGCGTTCCAATAGCGTAAAAGCATCCGCTGTTGAACCGGCAAACCCTACCAGTATTTTGCCTCCGAGTAATGCCCTTATTTTCCTGACATTACTTTTTGCGACCGTACTTCCCATTGTAGCCTGCCCATCGGCTCCGAGTGCTACGGTTCCGTTGTGAACTATACCAAGGACAGTTGTAGCGTGTATTTTTTCCATAAAATATGGTTCTTAATAGATGTGAAATGATACTAATTATTTACGGGACTTTTCAAATGTCGGCGGCAAAAGACGTTATCTACCTCCATGACAGGAAAGTCTATCGGTAATTGGGCTTTGTCGATTAACAGAAAATCATTTTTTTCATAAAAGCGTAAAGCGGCTTTTAGCTTGTCAATGGTTCCCAGGTAAAGCGTTCCGATTTCCGAATGGATACTATAATCAACAAGTTTGTCCAAAAGCTTCTGAGCAATACAGAATTCTTTTCCGCGAAACTCTTTTTTGACAAACATTTTCCGGATCACTCCGCAGCGATTGCTGATTTTGATCAGGGCAATACTGCCGACCACCGTCCCGTTGTGCGTTGCGGTCCAGAATTCGCCCCCATTTTTCCGATAAAATGCATCAATCATGTATAAATCGGGCTGGTCTTTCGCCGTGATGGGGATGTTGAATTCATTTTGCTGGATTTCAAGAATCATGCTCACAAGCTCATTCTGCTGAGTGATACGGTATGGGGTAATCTCAAGCATGCATATATGGAATTGGACAGGATTTTTTTCATCAATGGATATAAAACAAAAGTGCCAGGCTTAAAAACCTGACACTTTGTACATGTGCTGTTGTGTTTGAAAGTCACTCTGGACTAATTATTATTGCTTAACAATGCCAGAATAGTTTCTTATGCTAATTTAGACAAACCAACACCAACTTCTGATTTCCTATAGTGTGTGTTGTACAAATCGTTCTAAACCAGCATGCTCATAGGTTCTTCCAACAGTTTTTTAACTGTCTGAAGGAAGGAAGCTGCGGTTGCTCCATCTACTACACGGTGGTCCGACGACAACGTAACTTTCATGATGTTGGTTGGGTAAACAGTACCATCTTCCTTGAAAGCCGCCACTTTTTTGATGGCGCCGATAGCCAGTATACAAGCATCAGGGGGATTAATGATAGCAGTAAACTCATCTACACCAAACATTCCCAGATTGGAGATCGAGAAGGTATTTCCTTCCCAGTCTTTTGGCTGAAGTTTTTTGTCTTTCGCTTTTCCGGCAAATTCTTTTACCTCAGCAGAAATAACCGACAGCGTTTTCTTGTCAGCATCACGCACTACAGGTACCAGCAGACCTTCGTCTACTGCTACGGCTATACCAATGTTAACGTAGTTATATCTTCTGATTTTATCTCCCAACCACGCTGAATTTACAGCAGGATGTTGTTTCAGAGCTACCGCGCAAGCTTTAACGACCATGTCATTAAAAGAAATTTTGGCAGGACTTACTTCATTCAGCTGCGGACGAAGCGCCATAGCTTTGTCCATAACGATTTCCATGGTGACATAGAAATGCGGAGCAGTAAATAAGCTGTCACTTAAACGACGGGCGATGGTTTTCCGCATTTGAGAAACCGGCAGATCGGTGTAATCACCTGAGGCAACTGCTTCCGTTGCTTTTGGTGCTGCTTCAGCAGGCGCCGCTTTTGGCGCGGGAGCTGCCGCTGCTTCGGCTTTAGCGGCTGGTTTGAACTCGTCCACATCGCGTTTCACTATGCGTCCGTTATCACCACTTCCTTCAATTTTGGCAAGGTCAATACCTTTTTCATCTGCCATGCGTTTGGCAAGCGGCGATGCTTTGATTCTGTCTCCTGAATCAGCAACAGAAACTGCTTTTTCTGATGAGGCATCAGGTGCCGGAGCATTTGGTTTTTCGGCCGTAGCTTCCTCCGTTCCGCCTTCTCCGTTTTCACGGGCAAGCAAAGCTTCCACATTAGCACCACTTTCACCAATTACCGCAATAATTCCGTCCACAGGTACTGCTTCACCCTCTTTAATACCAACGTATAAAAGTGTACCGTCTTCATATGCTTCAAGCTCCATGGTCGCCTTATCCGTTTCCACTTCGGCCAGAATATCTCCTGATTTTACCTGATCACCCACCTTTTTCTGCCATGAAACAAGTGTTCCCTCTTCCATGGTATCACTCATTTTTGGCATACGCACCACAACCGCATTGATTTTTTCAGTTGATTGTGCCGGAGCCGCTTTGGGCGCAGGAGCGACTGGAGCAGTTTCCTCTTTCTTCGGCTCTTCGGCTTTTGGCTCTTCCTTGGCAGCACCGTTGGAGCTTCCTCCATCCAGCAAAGACTTGTAGTCTTCGCCTTCATTTCCAACCACAGCCATTATGCCATCAATGGGTACAGCATCACCTTTTTTGACTCCAATATACAGCAGCGTACCATCATAGTAAGATTCAAGATCCATCGTTGCTTTGTCGGTTTCCACCTCGGCAATTACTTCTCCTGATTTGATTTTATCACCCACTTTTTTGTGCCATTCTGCGATAACACCCTCTTCCATGGTGTCGCTCATCTTGGGCATACGGATTACTTCTGCCATATCGCTTGTTAAGGTATTTTAGTTTCTTGGTCTAAAAATTAGATTTCTGTCAAAATTACAACAAAAGGGTAATTTAGCACTTCCTTTTGCCATTTATTATGCTCGTCCCCGCACCAGCAGCACTAGTTGATTTTCAGAACCGCCATAAATGCTTCCTGCGGTATTTCTACATTTCCAACCTGTCGCATGCGTTTCTTACCCTTTTTCTGTTTTTCCAAAAGTTTGCGTTTCCTGGAAATATCACCCCCATAACATTTGGCCAATACATCCTTACGCATGGCTTTCACGGTTTCCCGGGCAATGATCTTTTGCCCGATGGCAGCCTGAATGGCAATTTCAAACATCTGGCGCGGAATGAGCTCGCGTAATTTTTCACATAGTTTTTTGCCCCATTCATACGATTTGGATCGGTGGACAATGGCCGAAAGTGCGTCCACGGCCTCACCGTTGAGCATGACATCCAGCTTTACCATGTCGGATTCCTGGTATCCATGTAATTCGTAATCCAGTGAAGCGTATCCCCGTGAAATGGTTTTAAGTTTATCAAAAAAGTCAAAAACAACTTCTGCAAGGGGCATGTGGAACTGAAGTTCGACGCGCTCGGCTGTCAGGTATACCTGATTTTTAAGGATACCCCGTTTGTCCATACAGAGGTTTAAAATCGGGCCAATGTAATCGGACTTGGTGATGATTTGCGCGTTAATGAAAGGCTCTTCTATCCATTTGATGTGATTGGGTTCCGGCATTTCGGAAGGCGCGCTGATGTTCAGCAACTGATCTTTGGTATTGATGATCCTGAACTGAACAGAGGGTACCGTTGTGATAACAGTCATGTCGAATTCCCTTTCGAGCCTTTCCTGCACAATTTCCATGTGTAGCATACCCAGGAACCCGCAGCGGAAACCAAAACCCAAAGCAGCCGATGTTTCGGGTTCCCAGACAAGGGCGGCGTCATTAAGCTGAAGTTTCTCCATGGCTTCCCTGAGTTCCTCAAATTCACTGGTGTCAACAGGGTATATACCTGCAAAAACCATTGGTTTTACCTCTGAAAATCCCTGAATTGCCTCGGCCGCAGGCCGACTGATATGGGTAAAGGTATCACCAACTTTTACTTCCTTCGCTACCTTGATTCCGGATATCAGGTAACCTACATCTCCGCATTCCACGGTTTGTTTGGGTATCTGATTGAGCCCGAGCGTTCCTATTTCGTCGGCAAAATATTCCTTTCCGGTGGCCATGAATTTTACACGGTCACCTTTTTTTATACTTCCGTTTTTAACCCGGAAAATTACTTCTATTCCTCTGTAGGAGTTGAAAACGGAATCAAAAATAAGAGCCTGAAGCGGCGCTTCAGGATCACCTACGGGTGCGGGAATCCGCTCCACAATCGCATTCAAAATCTCTTCAATTCCGATCCCCTCTTTGCCGCTTGCTGGAATAATATCTTCACGGTCACAGCCAAGCATGTCTACCATTTCATCCTTGATCTCCTCCGGCATTGCGCCTGGCAGATCAATTTTGTTCAGTACCGGAATAATCACCAGGTCATGGTTGATCGCCAGATACAGATTGGATATGGTTTGTGCCTCAGTACCTTGTGAAGCGTCCACCAGCAACAGTGCGCCTTCACAGGCCGCTATAGACCGCGAAACTTCGTATGAAAAATCAACATGCCCGGGGGTATCAATCAGGTTAAGGATGTATTCCTGGCCCTGATACGCATAGGTCATCTGGATGGCGTGGCTTTTTATGGTAATGCCCCGCTCTCTTTCCAAATCCATATTATCCAGAAGCTGGGCCTGCATATCCCGGTTAGAAACCGTTTTGGTGAATTCCAGCAGACGGTCAGCCAGTGTGCTTTTCCCATGATCAATATGGGCGATGATACAAAAATTGCGAATATTCTTCATGTAGTATATTAAGCTGATAACCCTTTGCTGGTTATCGTATTGACCTACAAAATTACGAGGCTGTTGGTGATTTTAACAGAATGCAGCATTTATTTATCGTTTTTTCTGCATTTGCACATCATAGAAGCCGCCCTGGCGCATTTGCGAACCTGCCGGACTGGGCACGCCTGTTGAACACGGATATGAAAAAAGCTCTGCCCCTGGATGGCAGAGCTTCAATATTAATACAAATACTCTGAGGGGTAAAATCAGAATATGAATTTGGTACTCAGGAAATTGGAAGTATCCTCTTTCACGATCTGGTTGATCAGCTGTTTGTTAGAATCATTCATCTTGAAAGCAACCAGTGACCGGATTGAGAAGGAACGGATGGCATCGGCTACTGAAAGTGTTCCTTCCGCGCTGTCTTTTCTTCCCGTGAATGGGAAAACATCAGGCCCGCGCTGGCATTGGCTGTTGATGTTTACCCGGCTTACCTGGTTGACCAGCGGATCAATTAATGCTGCAACCTCCCCTGCATCCTCACTGAAAATGCTGACCTGCTGGCCATGGGTAGATTCGATCAGATAGGATATCGTTTCTTCCAGGTCGTCAAAAGGTACAACCGGTACAATAGGGCCAAACTGCTCTTCATAGTAAAGTTTCATTTTGTTATTGACCGGATATACAACTGCCGGATAGAAAAACGAGCCTGCCGATTGGCCGCCGTTTTCATTTACTACCTGTGCACCATGCAGTTGGGCATCCTCGATACAGCTGTTAAGGTACTCAATTTTATTGGTTTCGGGCAGGGGTGTGAGTGAAACTCCTTTTTCCCAGGGCATGCCATATTTCAGTTCTGCAACAGCCTTACTGAATTCGGATAAAAACAAATCCACTTTGCTTCGGTGTACCCAGACAATTTTAAGGGCCGTGCAACGCTGCCCGTTAAATGAGAGTGAGCCAGACAAAGTTTCTTTTACCGCAAGAGAAATGTCTGCATTGGAGGTGACAATCGCGGCATTTTTTGCATCCAGTCCTAAAACAGCGCGTAGGCGGTTAACCTTAGGGTGAGATTTCTTCAGTTCATTGGCCACTTTACTGGACCCGATGAGCGTCAGTACATTGATTTTTCCTGACTGCATCAGGCCCGGTACGATGGCATTGCCGCGGCCATAGATCACATTGACTACCCCTTTGGGGAAACAATCACGGAATGCCTCCTGTAAAGGATAATGGAGTAATGTACCAAATTTCGGAGGTTTGAAAAGAATTGTATTCCCCATAATTAGCGCGGGGATGAGGGTTGTGAAGGTTTCGTTGAGCGGGTAGTTGAAAGGTCCCATGCATAATACCACACCAAGCGGAGACCTGCGCACCTGTGCTGCAATACCATCGACAATCTCGAAACCCGACGAATCCCGGTCAAGGTTTTTAAGTGAATCTATGGTTGCATAGATATATTCAACGGTTCTGTCAAATTCTTTGTTGGAGTCGGCAACGGATTTTCCGATTTCCCACATAATCAGTTTAACAATGATATCTTTCTGTTCGATCATTTTCCCCGTGAAGCGTTCCACGCAGTTGATACGTTCGGCCAGTCCCATGGTCGGCCATTCGCCCCGGCCATTGTTGTACGCGGCTACAGCCGCATCCAGTGATTCCATCGCTTCTTTTTCCGTACACACGGGATAACTACCGATGAGTTTCCGCTCCAGTCCATTTTCGGTATGGATACAAACAGGAGAAAAAACTTCATGAACCGGACCGTTCCATTCCCGCATTTCACCATTGCTTAGATACTCACGCTGGTGAACAAGTGACGGAAGCGTAAATTCTGTAGGGATATCTTTGTCGGCGTAAAAGATTCCGGATAATTTGGAGTTGAAATCCATTTCTGAAAAATTAAGATAATAAAATTAGTTAATTGTCCTTTTGACAATTATTGACATACCAATAATTGTTTTGAAACTGAAAATTGCCTTTGGGTCATTAAAAAATTGTTAGGTTTCTCCCGGACAGTTTACCGGGGTGTACTGAGTAATTGATATAAAGACGATGGAATATCATTTCTCACCTGAACAAAAGCTGAAAATGATATAGCCAATTGCACTTTCCATAGGAAGCACAGGTCAGGCGCCTCTGAAATTTCAAATTTATAAATTAAACTCAGATTGAATGCCAAAGGTGTTACACCGTTTTCGAAATGTTATTCTTCCTGCTCATCTTGAAAAATCGTATGATCAGAAATATGGATGCGAAGGTGAGCCCGGCAATCAGGCCGAGCCACATACCTGATGCTCCCATATCAAATCGAAATGCCAGTATATATCCGATTGGGATACCTAAAACCCAGTAAGCGATACCTATAAAAATGGTTGGGGCTTTTACATCCTTGATCCCCCTCAGCAGCCCGGCGGTAATCGCCTGTGTGCTGTCGGATATCTGAAAAAAAGCCGCAAAGATGAGCAGAAGTGACGCCAGTTCAAGTACCTGCCGGTTGTTGTTGAATGCTTGCGGGAGCTGTATCCTGAACACACCAAAAACAATTGCACAGAGGGTGCCGTAGATCAGGGCGGTATAAATAGTGCTTTTTCCAATGAGGTGAATCTTGGCCCAGTTTCCTCTTCCAAAAGCATTACTAACACGGATGGATCCTGCCTGGGCGAGTCCCATAGAAGCCATAAAGGTAAACGAGGCGCAACTGAGGGCGATTTGATGAGCCGCTTGTGAGACGGCTCCCAGTGTGCCGATGATGATTCCTGACACGGCAAATGCCCCGGCTTCCATTCCAATCTGCAGGCTGCTCGGTATGCCTATGTACAGTAGCTCCCGCCAGGTTTTCAGGTTGAATTTCCACTGGTTCCGGCCAACTGTTATGTAACGCTGAAACGTTTTATGTCTCAGAATAACAACAGCCAGGGCAGTGAAGATAATGGTGCGGGTGATGAGCGTTGCCCAGCCGGCACCCAGCAGTTCAAGACGGGGGAAGCCCCAGTGCCCGTAAATCAGCAGCCAGTTGAGCAGGATGTTGAGGGGCATACCCGCCAGGGATAGTATCATGGCGGTTTTGGTATACTCCAGACCATCCGTGAACTGCTTGAGCGTCATAAAAAGCAGCATAGGAATGATAGAAATGCCCATCAGCCTCATAAAAGGTATGGCCAGTTCGACTACCTCAGGATCCTGACCCAGGTGGTGCAGGATATCTTCTCCCGAAATAAGGACCAGAGAAATAAAAATGGCCGTAAGTGCACAGAGGCAAAAACCATTAAAAAGATAATGAGATACCAGCTTGCTGTCGTGCCGGCCATGGGCCATCGATACCATTTGCGAAACGGAGATCGTCATCCCGATACCTACCACAAACGGGATGTTCATGGTGTTCAGTACCAGAGCGGCAGCTGCCAGCTGTTTGTAACTGATAGCCCCTACCATGGCAGAGTCAATCAGATGGAGCGCCATCTGAGCCAGTTCACCGATAATAATGGGCAGGGCAAGTTTAATAGTTTGTGATGCTTCTTCTTTCATGGCTGAGGTATTCACGACCATAAGGTCAAAATGTCTGAATTGTTGTTATTGGCTGTCAGCTGTTAGCTATATAGCGTCTACTGCCTACTGCCTACTGCCTACTGCCTACTGCCTACTGCCTACTGCCTACTGCCTACTGCCTACTGCCTACTGCCTACTGCCTACAACAAAAACGGGCAGCAAAGATAGGGAACTTCAAAGCAAAGGAGTCATGCCGGTAAGAAGTTTTATCTTTTGGTAATGTCCGTACAGACGTGCAGTTCGGATGATTCCGCACATATCACGGCTCTGTTTGGAGTAAATGACATTCACCTATCTGCTTTATAGGAGATATCTTCTTCAGTCGTAGTCTTTAAGAAATTATTAAAAATGAAATTCCCCGTAGGTTTGCAAAGGAGCGTAAGAGGTACACATTTTGGCGGAGCCACTACCTTGTGGTATTTATTAATGGCACTTTGTATTTCGGAATACAGCTTCGCGCAGAGCAGCCAGAAAGTGAAGGTTACCGGAAAAGTGATTGATGCGCAGAATAACAGCGCGCTGGGCTATGCTAGTATCCGGTTGTTCAGGAGTGCAGACAGTACCTTTGCAGATGGTGCCATCTCAGATGAAAAGGGCGGATTTGTGGTGGAAGTAGGAACGGGAAATTATTATGCTATCTCCGAATTTATTGGTTACAGAGCAATCACCACCTCAAATATCCGGGTTGGAAATTCTCCGGTAGATATCGGTATGATTAAGCTCGGTGCATCGGCCAGGTCGCTGGAAGAAGTGACGATTCAGGGTGAAAAGAGTACCATGGAATTATCATTGGACAAGAAAATCTTTAACGTTGGAAAAGACCTGGCCAATGCCGGCGGAACGGCCGTAGACATCCTGACCAATGTGCCGTCTGTGGCGGTGGATGTGGAAGGGAACGTAAGCCTGCGGGGCAGCGGGAATGTAAGGATTCTGATTGATGGGAAACCGTCCGGACTGGTAAGTATCAAAGGAGCTAGCGGCCTTCAGCAACTTCAGGGAAGTATGATTGAACGTGTGGAAATTATCACCAATCCTTCGGCACGTTATGAAGCAGAAGGTATGGGTGGCATTATCAATATTGTTTTGAAAAAGGAAAGAAAACAAGGTTTTAACGGGTCTTTTGACATTATCACCGGGCAGCCTGTGAATTACGGGGCCGCAGCAAACGTCAATTATCGAAGAAAAAACCTCAATTTCTTTATTAACTATACCATGTCGTTCAGGAACACACCGGGGCGCAACACGATCTATCAGGAATTATACCGCAATGATAGTACTTTCATTACCCAAAGGAGCATGACCAGCAAGCTCAAAGGGCAGAACAACAGCGCCCGGGGAGGGCTGGATTATTATTTCAATGAAAAAAATGTCCTCACAGCCGCTTATACCTGGCGTATCAGCAATGGTAAACGTTTCTCTGATCTTAACTATTACGATTATATCGGAAGTATGGCGAATCCCGTGAGCCATACCAACCGGACCCAGGATGAGACAGAAAAGGAGCCCAACTCCGAGTATGCATTGACCTACAAAAAAACTTTTAACCGAAAAGGGCAGGAGTTTACAGCAGACGTAAGGTACCTCAACAACTGGGAAGACTCGGATCAGTATTACCGAGAAAATGTGTACAAGCCCGACGGAAGCCCTTCGGGAATTCCCTCTTTGTTTCAGAGAGCCCCTAATTACGAAACGGAAAAGCAGCTTCTTTTTCAGGCAGATTATGTGCATCCGTTCGCTAAGGACGGAAAACTGGAAGGCGGTTTGCGAAGCAGCAGCCGCAATATGACCAACGATTACAGTGTGCTGGAACAAAATGAGGACGGAACCTGGGTGAACCTACCCGGCCTCACCAACGACTTCCTTTACAAAGAGCGGATCAACGCCGCGTATGGTATTATCGCAAATAAAATGAAGAAATTTTCCTACCAGGTGGGCCTGCGGGCGGAATGGACAGGTGTGACCACCGAGCTCCGGCAGACCAGGGAAGTAAATGAAAGAAATTATGCAAACCTCTTCCCGAGTGTCCATGTGACCTATGAACTGCCCAAGCAAAATGCCCTGCAGCTCAGTTTCAGCAGAAGGGTACGCAGGCCGCAGTATAATGATTTGAGTCCCTTCATGACTTACAGTGATAACAGGAATTACTGGAGCGGTAACCCGGATCTCAATCCTGAGTTTACCAATGCTTTTGAGGTAGGGCATATCAAATATCTGGAAAAGGGATCACTCACGTCTTCGTTATACTACCGTCATACCAATGGCAAGATTATCAGTATCAGAAGGGTGGAGGATAATGGTAATTCGTATACGCGTCCGGAAAACCTCGGAACGGAAGACGCCTATGGGGCTGAGTTTACAAGCTCATTTAATCTGTATCAGTGGTGGAAATTGGACGGAAGTTTTAATTTTTTCAGGGCGATGATCGATGGGACAGGTCTGGATGAAAATTTTCAGAGTGATACTTACAGCTGGTTCGTACGTACTACTTCCCGTTTCACCTTATGGAAAAATACCGATGTGCAGTTTCGAGGAAATTATGAAGCGCCGCAACAGACACCACAGGGCAAAAGAAAAGCGATGGCAACGCTGGACCTGGCAGCAAGCCGGGACATCCTGAAAAATAACGGAACATTAACCCTCAGTGTTATAGATGTCTTCAATTCCAGAAGATACCGTTCGATCACTGATGGAGCCAATTTTCATACGGTCAGTAATTCCCAGGGAAGGCTGAGGCAGGTGAACCTCACGCTCAATTACCGGCTGCATCAGGCTAAGAAAAAGCCGAAGGAAGGAATGGAAGGAGAGTTTTAAGCCTGGCGTCCCTGCCTGCCTCTGACTTAGTCAGTCTGAGGGCCTGTGGTAGCTGTTTAACCTACTCTGCTGATTAAATAGAAATGGTAACTAAATCTACATGGCCGATATGCGGTTGTAGATTTAGTTACTATTTTGCATTGTAAGTAGTATTATTTCTAATCAATTATAAAACTTTATTTGTTTTTACTGGTTATTGACTTTATAAGTGCGTAACTTAGATACCGGGTTGATCAAGTGGAGTAACAGAAATCGTGAATATTCTTCGCTCCTTTTTTCCTTAAGCGCCTCTTGGGAGTGATTTAATTAACCCCGGTTATCATGAAAAACGAACATAACAGATCCATCTTCCTTGCAGATGACGACGCAGATGACTGTATGTTGTTTGAGGATGCCTTGAGGGAGGTGTGTACAAAAACCGAGCTCACCACTGCTAATGATGGAGTGGAGCTGATCCATCTGATGGAAACGGCCGTTCCGCCACCACCGGATGTTATTTTTCTGGATTTGAATATGCCCCGGCGGAATGGTTTCGAATGCCTGGAGCTGATCAAGAATAATCTGGCCTGGAAGGATATCCCCGTCATAATATTTTCAACCACCGGACAAGAGGAAATGGTGAAAAGGGTATATGAAACCGGCGCAAATTATTTTATCAGGAAACCGGGGTCCTTTCCCAAACTGAAGCAAGCCATACGACAAGTCCTGGATACCGACTGGAGCCAGCATACCTGGTCGCTCTCTCCCGAAAATTTTCAATATTTATATTAAATTTCTATCTTGGCGCTATGGTGTACAAGGTGTAAAAGGTCATATCCAACTTGCTGGTGTCTGGTGCCACTTGTATTAAGTAAATGATGCGTATGCTCCTTGCGAAAAAGGGATAACCGTTACATGCTGATTAATGAACAAGGATAGCAGGAAGTTTAATGAATTTAATTGAGCTTGATTTTGAACGGGCCAAGGCGCGCCATTTGCTGTTCAAGACCAGATTGAGATCAATACTCTACGGGGCATCTCTCGACGAGGAAACGGTAATTTCTCCTACAAAATGTTTAATGGGTAAATGGATATACAGCCATGCACTGGTTGTGTATGACTATATCCCCGAGATACGTGAACTTGAGCGTGTCCATGTTAAAATTCACCAATATGCCGGTGAACTGATCAGTTTATATAAAATTGGCAGAGAACAGGAAGCCAAAGATGGTCTGCAGACCATAGAAGTAATGGCATCAGAGCTGCTGCGGTTGTTAGCTGTTATAGAAAAAAAAGTGGTATCAGCAGAACCGAATTATCAGCAGAAAGGTGATATAGAAGAACTCCGAATTAATTATTCAGAGCTGCGGGATCTGAACAGCATGCTTCAGGACTTGGACAGGCGTATTAAGGAACACATGGAGGCTACCTCGGTGGTCCGCAAAAAGGCTGTTGAAAACGAAGAGAAGTTCAGAAGTGTGGTCAAACAGGCACCTGTAGGTATCGCCATCCTGAGAGGTCCTGACATGATAGTGGAAATGGCTAACATAACTTATCTGCAGATTGTAGACAGGGCAGAGGAAGGTTTTGTAGGTAATTCGCTTTATTCGTCCCTCCCCGAAATTAAGGCTGCAGTGGATCCTATCCTGTCAAGTGTTTTCAATACCGGTATACCCTACCATGGAAATGAATTTGAAGTAACACTCCGGCGCTTTGGACGGCAGGAACAGTGTTTTTTTAACTTCGTATATCAGCCGTTACAGGAGGCCAACGGAGACATTACCGGCGTTGTAGTGGTAGCCACAGAGGTTACGGCGCAGGTAAACGCCAAACAAACCATACAGCAAAGCGAGGTACAATTCAGAAACCTGGTCACACAATCTCAGTTTGCTAAAGCCATATTCAAAGGGGAGGACATGGTGATCAGTGTGGCTAACGAGGCACTTCTTAAAATCTGGAGGCGGAAAATAGAGGAAGTGGAAGGACGGAAACTGCTGGATATATTTCCGGAATTAAAGAATCAGAGATTTCCGGAAATATTAAAGGATGTATTTACTACCGGAGAGATATACCGCGAAAATGAAGCGCTTGCTTTTATTGACGGTCCGGGAGGTACCCGGGCGCATTACCTGGATTTTCAGTATGCCCCGATGTTTGAAGCCGACGGGAGTATTTCGGGAATCATGGTTTCGGTGAACGATGTAACCGATAAGGTGCAGTTCAGAAAAGAGATCAGTGATGCCGTTGAGCGTCTTTCACTGGCTACGGAAGGAACCCGGCTGGCAACGTGGGATTTGAACCTTATAACTTCTGATATTATTTACTCCCCCCGCCTCGCTCAGATTTACGGATATGAGGAGCATGTTATGCTGACGCACGATCAGTTACGCAAACGAATGCATCCCGATGATCTAAGGTCTATTATCGAGCCTGCATTTGCAAAAGCGATGGAAACGGGTACCTATTTTTATGAAGCGCGGCTGGTGCACCCGGATGAGAGCATTCACTGGGTAAGGACGCAGGGGAAGGTGTACTATAATCATGAACAAAAGCCGGTGCGGATGCTGGGTACCTTGATGGATATCACTGAGCAGAAGCAGTCTGATTTGGCCCTTCGAACCAGTGAGGGTAAGTTCAGAACCCTCGCAGATTCTATGCCACAGCTGGTGTGGACCGGAGATGCCAATGGGAATCTTAATTATTTCAACCAGTCGGTACGTACCTTCAGCGGGCTTTCCCCTGAACAAATAGAGCAGGATGGATGCCTGTCACTGGTTCATCCTGCAGACGCTGAACTGAGCCGCAGGCGATGGAATGTAGCCCTGAAAACGGGTACTGATTTTTTGGTAGAACACCGTTTCCGAAAAAGCGACGGAGCGTATCGCTGGCATCTCAGCCATGCAATTCCTCAAAAGGACACAGACGGCGTGATTACCATGTGGGTAGGAACCAGCACCGATATTCACGACTCCAAACTCTTTATTGACGGGCTCGAATCCAAGGTGGCACAGAGAACTCAGGAACTCACGCTCATTAACGATGAGCTGGTCAGGACGAATATGGAACTTGCTCAGTTTGCCTATGTGGCGAGTCATGACCTTCAGGAGCCACTCCGTAAAATACAAACGTTTGCGAGCCGGATACTAGAAACGGAAGTTAACCTCTCTGAAAGAGGCAGGGATTATTTTGGCAGAATGCAGGCTTCCTCTACCAGGATGCAGCAGCTGATCACCGACCTGCTGGCATTTTCCCGTGCCAATGCCGTCGAAAAACATTTTGAAAAAGCAGATCTCAATGTGGTTTTGGGAAGTGTAAAAGAGCAACTCAACGATACGATTCAGATGAAAAACGCGGTAATAGTTTCCGACAATCTGCCGGTCATGAATATCATCGTATACCAGTTTGAACAGCTTTTTACCAATCTGATCGCTAATTCACTGAAATTCGTTAAATCCGGTACTACCCCGGTTATTACCATCACCAGCGGAACGATTTCGGGCAGGGAGATACCCGAACTGGAAAACGGGGATAACCGCCCTTTCTGGTTTATTTCATTCAGCGACAATGGGATCGGTTTTGAGGAGCAGTTCAAAGATCGGATTTTTCAGGTATTTCAACGGCTCCATACCCGGAATGCCTATGATGGGACGGGAATAGGGCTGGCGATCTGCAAGAAAATTGTTGAAAATCATCACGGCATCATTACTGCCGCGGGAAGACCAAACGAAGGGGCCACTTTTACCTGCTATTTCCCTGTTGCCGATCGGCAATCTTAGGATGGGGAGAATCCGTTTTTGATCTGTAAAAGGTAACAGCAATTCCCAGAAGGATAATTATCCCTCCGAGGATCATCTGAAGGGTTACTTTTTCCCCGATAAACATCCAGGCCATGACGCCGGTCACTACCGACTGGCTCAGAAGCCCGAGAGATACCCGTCCGGCATCCATTTTTTGGATGGCATAGCTGATCGTAAACCAGCCAAGCAGCTGACAAATTACCCCCTGAATCATTAGCACACTCCACACCATAGCGGAGAAATGCCATAAAGGCTGATCAAGCAATAAGCAAAGGGTCAGCAGGTATACTGCAGACACGGACATACTGAACATCAAAAAATTTATAATGTTGATTTTATCCAGTACTGTTTTGCTGATGAGCATGTAGGAGGCGTATAATATGCCGGAGGCAATCGCCATCAGAAACCCCTTGTCGAAGCGCATTTCTAAAATAGTATCAAACCCGATCAGTACCGTCAGACCTGCCAGTGCAATCGCCGTTCCAACCCAGAACTTGGGTTTTGGCTTTTTTGTGAGAAAAAGAAAGCTTGCAATACCAACCCAAACCGGGGAAAGGTTGGTTAGCAGGGTGGCCTGTGTCGCGTTGGAGTACTGAATGGATAGATTCCATACGGCGATATCGCTTCCGAAAATAATCCCGCAAAGGATAATAGGTATCCAAAGTTTCACCGCTGGAAGGATAAGTTTCCTGGAGAACAACACATAGGGTAAAAGCAACAGGGTGCCGATCGCCATCCTGTAAAAAGCAGAAGTAATCCCTGAAACGGGTGCCCATTTCACCAGAACGGGGAATATACTGATACTGATGAGGCCAATAAGTAGGCTGATCCGGGGACTGAACATGCTGATATAATTTACTACAAAGGTACAGTACCAGCCGGATTGACATAAAACAATTATTAGTCGCTATATTACCTTTTATTTGTAAACGCTAAAAAAAGAAAGTTGAGGGACATCGATAACTATTTTCTGAGCAGGCAAGAGCCAGCCCGAAGTATACTCGGTTCACTGAGATCGCTGATCTTAGGATATGATCCGGGCATTACAGAAGTGTGGCGTTACCGCATGCCTTTCTATTGTTTTAACGGGTGGCGTTTCTGCTATTTGTGGCAGGAAAAGGATAATGGCAAGGCCTATCTGGGTTTTGTAGATGGTAATTTAATAACACACCCGGACCTGGTGGCCGAAGACCGCAAACGAATGAGGGTTCTTAAATTTGACCCCAATCTGGATTTGCCGATAGAAAAGATCAATAGCTTGTTGGGTATGGCCATTGATCTTCTACCGGATAAATAGGTTCTATTCTAAATTTTGGCTCTTTCGTACTGGACCGGCCAATGGATGTCCTCTCCAAGCTCCCGCGCTGCCGAAAGCGGGAAATAGGGGTTGCGGAGTAACTCCCTGGCCATAACAATCAGGTCGGCTTGTCCGCTCTGAAGTATTTCCTCGGATTGAGACGCATTGGTGATCAGCCCGACTGTCCCCACGGGTATACCCGCTTCTTTTTTGATCCTTTCGGCAAAAGGTACCTGGTAGCCGGGGCCGACAGATATTTTCTGATGTGCCGCTAGTCCGCCACTGGAGACATCGATAAGATCCACCCCCTCATTTTTTAATATCTCGGAAAGCCGGATGCTTTGTTCTACATCCCAGCCGCCATCTGCCCAGTCGGTTGCCGACAGGCGTACCACCATTGGAACATCTTCACCGATTTTTGCTTTAACCCCTTGTACGATTTCAATTAACAGCCTGATCCTATTTTCAAAGTTGCCCCCATAGGCATCCTCACGCAGGTTACTCAGAGGTGACAGGAACTGATGTACCAGGTAACCATGGGCCGCATGGATTTCTATCACTTTAAAACCGGCTGATACAGCTCTTCCCGCACCGGAAACAAAGTCAGCCACCACCTTTTCAATACCCGCTTGATCCAGTTCCTCAGGAGCATCTTCATTTTCATGGAACGGAATAGCCGATGCACTTAAAGTTTTCCATCCGCCCTGGTCTAAAGGTACCTGTCCTCTGCCTTTCCAGGCGGGATAGGTACTTGCTTTTCTTCCAGCATGTGCGAGCTGAATGGCCGGAACCGCTCCTTGCGCCTCAACGAAACCGGTAATTTGCCTTAATTTTTCAATGTGTTCATCCTTCCAGATCCCCAGGTCCTGTGGAGAGATACGGCCTTCAGGGGATACCGCTGTGGCTTCGGTAATGATCAGTGCTGCGCCGCCAACGGCCCGGCTGCCCAGATGTACCAGATGCCAGTCGTTGGCAAAGCCATCTTCCGAAGAATACTGGCACATGGGTGAGACAACAATCCTGTTTTTTAGCGTTATATTTTTTAACTGGTACGGCGAAAATAAAGAAGACATATTTTTGAATTTTAATGGATGGTGGTAAATGATTCCCACACCTTGTTAAACAGCCTCAAAGCCCAAACAATTCCTGTTAGGGATGTCCAGGAAATTAAAATTCCCAGGGTTATGTATGAATGACTTTCACCCGGCCCACCAGCCCGCTTTCGAGCCGTACCTTAATACCGTGGGTATGAACCGGTGCTTTGGTCAAAACGTCTTTGACGATTCCGTCGGTGAGTTTGCCGGTTCGCTGGTCCTGTTTCAGGACGATGGAAACGGATAGTCCCTGCCTGATGTTTCTGCGTTCGGTTCCTGATAATTCTGTCATAATGAAAAGTTAAATGTGCCGGTCAGACTTTGGTCGTCCGGATTTTTTGCAGGATTTTTATTTCATCAATAGTGATGGTGCTGATCAGCTCAAAAAGCCCGTTGATCGTTCTGAGGTCCGAGAGCATTTTTCGTGCGGGTGATTGAGCCGATTTTTCAACACCTAATTCTTTGATCTCCTTTTTACGGGTAGCCAGTAAAGCCAGCAGTTTCTGGTTTTGGGGCAAGGCTTCTCTTGCAATTTCCAGATTTCCGGAAATTTTACCATCCAGTACATCCAGTACGGCTGTGAACTGCCGGTCGATCTGGCGGATCATTAATTCAAATTCGAATGAAAACTGTTCATAACCAATTGTTTGTGCATAGGTGGAAAGCGAAGCTATGTAGGAGGTAAGCATGTGGCTGGTTGCCACAAACTGGTGGTACTCTTCCATGTTGTGCTGCTGACGCTTAGGCTCTGACAACATTTTTTCAAAATTATCAGACAGGTTTGCCAATGCAATGATCGCATTTTTACGGTGTATTTTCAGTTCGTTAATATCAAGCACCTTTCCGGTGAATCTGGCAGCTACTATGTCAAAGTACTGACGGTTTGCTACCAGCGCCTCACTGATATACTGATTGATCTGGGAATGTTCCCAAACCGGCAGCACGTAAGAAGAAACGAGATAAGCAATAATAGAGCCAATGAGTGTATCCAGTGCCCGGTCCTGAAGTACATCTGTAATGTGATGAGGGTTCAGGAAATTGAGAGAAAGTATCACATACAAAGTAATGCTGGTGGAAGCAATGAAATAATTGGTTTTCAGGAAGGTGTACGCCAGGATCATTGCAATCATCATAAGCCCGAAAAGGGCCGTTCCGTCTTTGATGAAATACAGGATCAGAAACCCCGAAACCACACCCAGCATAGTCCCTCCGATCCGGTAAAGATTCCGTTGTTTGGTGATACTGAATGCCGGTTTCATGATGGTGACGATGGTCAGGAGGATCCAGTAGCCATGGCCCAAATCGAAAAATAAAGAAGCTGTATATCCGATCAGCAAGGCCAGCGTAACCCGTACCGCATGACGGAAATGGCTTGATTTCAGCGACAGGTTATCCAGCAGAATACGCGGATGGTATTCCTGTTTCGGAATAAAATTTTCAACAGACACATTGGGTTTGTAATCTGCACTGAGAGAAACATCGTAGGTGGTGGCAAGGTGCAGTTTTTTTACCCTTTCGGTGATATCCTGTAGGCTGTTCAGGATTTGGCGCAGCATCATGTAGTCTTCAATGTTGTCGTGTGTCATTTGTTCGGCACGCATACGTTCAAATACCGACTGGCATTTGTTGAAGGCTTCGTCCAGGTCATGTTTGGGTCTGGAGGGAAATCCGCTCTGGACGGCTATCCCAATCTGCTGTATTTCGGCTGCCAGCCAGGTGATGTAAGTCCCGAAAAGCCGGAGTACCTGAGAGTGATCGAAAGCCTTATGCAGGTTTTCGTAGTTTTGCTGAGAATTAAGAATTCTTTCAAAGAGATCAATACTGTCCAGGAACATCAGCATGAGTGTCCGGCTGGTATTGGTGGATTCTGTAACAAATTCCCGGGTTTTGAAGAGGATCTCCCGCAGATTTTCGTGGTTTTCCCGCAGAAGTACCTGCTCATGGACCAGCCTTCCGAACAGGTCGTCGTAGTCGGGTTTTGCAAAATAATACCGTGCTTTGATGAACAGCAGTTTCCCAAGCTCAATAAAATTTTCGCCCAGCAGTTGCTGTATCAGCTTATAGGGAAGGAGTTTTTCAAGTACCATAAAAAGAAAGAAGTACCAGATACCTCCCAGTGCGAAAATACTGGCAGTGCGGAGTACCATTTCCCCGCTCAGGTGGTCGTCAATATTAAATACGAAGACAAGAAGCGATATTAATCCGATGCTGTTAATCCGGTTGCCGTATACGCCGGCAAGGGAGAAGAACATTCCGAAAATTATAATTTCCGCAAAAACCATAAAATGGATATGCCGGAGCAATCCTGTAATGCACGCCACCGAAAAACAGGTAATAATGGCAATGATCAGTGCGTTGCGCCTGCGGTGGTAAGGGCCGGGATTATCCGTGCTGCCAATGAGCAATGTACCCAGCGGAAAAGCGATGAGATCTCCCAGGATTCCATAATGCTGGAAAATCAGACTGGGTACTACGGCACCCAAGCTCAAACGGATTCCCGTACTCAGGTGGTGACTGGAAATGAATTTTTTAAATTCGTCGAGGTAATTCATGCTAAGCAAAAGCCGGTACCTGTCGCAATAGTACCAATTAATTATCTTTAATGCTCAAAAAGCTGTGCCAACGAGGAAATTTTTAATCCACTGGTCGGGTTAGCTTTGCATTCATTTAAGTGAGATATTGCATAAATTTTATTTCAATACTGTATTTGACTGAATTACAACCGGAGCTCTATTTTCATGTTTCGGTTAAGAAAATGGTGGGTTTATAGTGAGACAAAGAATAAAACGCAATGCACGGCTGGTCCGTTACGTAATTTACAAAGAGACGCTTGTTGATTTTAAAGATCATTTCTGGACTTTTATAGGGTCATTTCTGGGTATCGGAATCATAGGATATCTCAATCGCGAAAATTTTGCAGCTAACGACAATCTCTTTCTGATCGGTTCTTTTGGAGCCTCTTCGGTGCTCATCTATGGCATTGTGAACAGTCCGCTCGCCCAGCCACGTAATTTGATCGGCGGGCATCTGGTTTGCGCAATCATTGGTGTAAGTATCCATTATCTGATTCCGGGGCAGATCTGGCTGGCGTCTGCTTTTTCGGTTTCGCTTTCCATCGTTGCCATGCAGATCACCAAAACGCTTCATCCGCCTGGCGGGGCCACGGCACTGATTGCAAATATCGGCTCCGAAAAAATTACCAGCCTGGGATACTGGTACGTTGTAAGTCCGGTACTTTCAGGCGTTTTGATTTTACTGCTGGTCGCCATATTGATTAATAATGTTGCAGCACACAGGAAGTATCCCGCCAGAAAGGATTGGTATAAAATATGGCAGCGCAGGAGAAAACGAAGGTTTACAACAACACGTCATAATGGTTAATAAGAATACGTATCATAGAACAAAGAAACAGCGGGTGGTGGCGGTAATACTGGCCGCAGTGGTTATTGGGATTATATCGGCGCTCATTGCAGATACTTTAAAGGTTGTTACCGAACATTACGAGCATTTGCTGGCAGGAAAGGCGGCCGATCATAAATATCTGCTCTTTCTTTTTCCGGCGGCAGGTTTCGTGATCATTCATTTGCTGCGCGAACTTTTATTAAGGAATAAACCCAACAAGGGGATCAGGGAGGTAATGGATGCCTTGGAGAAAAAGGGAAAGGCTTTGCCTGCTTACAAAATACCTTCTCATTATTTCAATGGTTTTCTCACGGTGATATTCGGCGGATCAACCGGTATCGAAGTATCCACGGTAGTGGCCACGGCGGCATTGGGAGGACTTCCCGAGCGAAAAGCGGGATTTCTTAAAAATCACAGGGCTGATCTTACCTGTGCAGGCCTGGCTGCGGGTGTAACCGCTTTGTTTAATGCTCCGCTGGCCGGGCTGTTTTTTGCCCTGGAGGTTTTTCTGAAGAAGAGAAGCAAGTTATATATTGCCTGTCTGGTGGCAGCAGTGACCTCGTCTCATCTGGTGACGAAGTATTTCTTCTATGTTCCTGTTTTCCATTTTAAGGTATTATTCTGGCGTTATGAAGCATTGCCTTTTTTCGTCCTGGTAGGGGTTTTTGCTGGAATTAATGCGGTATACCTGTCAAAAAGCGTGATTGGGGTGAAGCAGCTTTTTGCGAAAGCCGCAAGTCTGCCCCGCCAGATTCTTTATGGTTCGCTTGCAGTGTCGGTACTGCTGTTTTTCTCTCCCACGCTTTATGGCGAAGGCTATGCCGGTATAAACCAGATAGCCGGTATCAACAGCATTTCTGGCCTGTCTATGATATTGCCGTTGCTGGCGGCAATGCTCTTGAAGCCTATTGCTACTTCGGCTACTTTGGGGGTTGGGGGAGACGGCGGTGTTTTTGCGCCCAGCCTTTTTATTGGTGCCTTTTTAGGACTTATTTCCGCCTTAACCTTAAATTACTTCTTTCATCTTGATCTGATGCCGGTTAATTTTATCCTGATCGGTATGGCTGCTGTGCTGAGTGGGTGTATCCACGCACCATTTACGGCTGTTTTTCTCACCTGCGCCATCGCAGACAACTTCGTTCTGCTGTTGCCATTATTGCTCGCTTGTTTCATTTCCAAATTTGTTGCGAAACTGATTTTCCGGGATAACGTGTATACGTATGGACGAAGCTGAAGGCCGTCTTCCGGATATGGGTTTAACTCCCTTTCCCGTTCTCAGTACGAGGCGATTGAACGTCCGTCGGCTTGTAGATGAGGATGCAGAAGCTGTTTACTGGCTGCGGAGCAATCAGGAAGCGATGAAATACATTGGTAAACCAGTTTTAAAGTCGTTCCAGGAGGCGCGTATCCTGATTGCCGGTTTTGACAAAATTATTGATACGAATGCTGGCCTTGTATGGGGAATTGATGACATAGAAACCGGCAGATTGCTGGGGACCATCAGTTATCACAAGATTGACTGGGCAACCGGTCGGGCGGAAATTGGTTATATAATCCACCCCCGCCATTGGGGAAAAGGGTATGTTTCGGAAGTTTTGGATGAAGTTATCATCTTTGGCTTTTCAAAACTTGGTCTGAAAAGTATCGCGGCTGTGGTGGAGGTTGATAATCATGCCTCTGTTAAGGTATTACTGAGACAAGGTTTTGAAAAGGAGGGTATCGTGAAGGAAGACTTGAATAATGAGGGCAGCTCTTGCTGTATTCAGGTATATACGTTAGAAAGACCCCATTTCTCGTTATAAAAAACAAAAAGCCGTGTTTTGCACGGCTTTTTACTACTGTTTACATAACAGGTTATTCATCGCTGCCAATTTTGGCAATGGCTTTGTCTATCTGATACAATCCTGTTCCGGCTTCGCCGATTACGTCAAAAAGCTCAAGAGCACGGCGTGCATTATCTTCCTCTTCAATTTGCTCAGTTACAAACCATTGCAGGAAATTTTCAGTAGCATAATCTTCTTCTTTTCTGCTGGCGGTTACCAGTCTGTTGATGGAGTGAGTTACGCTGATCTCACTTTGCAGGGCAGCCTCGAATACGCTTCTGAAAGAAGCAAATTCCTGCCTTACAGCGGGAACTTCCGGAGAAACGGCAGTTCCGCCAACGGTCATTATATAGTTGAAAATTTTGAGCATGTGCACGCGCTCTTCATTGGATTGTTTCATGAAGTAACCAGCGCTGTTCCTGAAACCGTTACGGTCGCACCAGGATGCCATAGCAAGGTATTTGGAAGATGCTTCCGCTTCCATTTTGATCTGGCTGTTCAATAATATTTCTATTTCCTCTTTAAGGGAAGTACGTTGTCTGAGTAGATCTTTCATGGGTGTAATATTTTTTTGTACACATTGATAAGTGCAAATATTACAGGAAAGTTCGTGAGAACAAGCCCCTGAATGAAATTTGGAATTGGTCTAAAAGGAAGGAAATGAGCTATTTAGATTAATTCTGATTCCTGATAAAGGACTTCATGCAGGAGAGAATTCAGCTCGATTGCGAAATGGGTACCATTCACAAGTTCACGTAACTGGATCAACTCACAGAGTGTGAGTTTTTGATAGATGTTAAGCCGTGGCGCTTCAATGAACTGGTAGTCAGATTCGTCGGAAAGATCGAATATTTTACTGCGGATATCAATATTATTAATGACCCGGCGGAAATTCAGAAAATCCTGAATTTTGAAAGAGGCTTCCATTTCACCAAAACGGATGAAAATTCTGGAAGTAGTATCGCATTGAAAACTCAAACCTTTTGAAGTACTGAATAACTCATTCAACGAATTCACTGCACGCCGTTGTTAATGTGATTAGAATTGTACTGCAAAGATAAGGGTGGAAATTTTCTCAGACAAGTTTATTTAAAAACATTCTAAGTATATATAATAAAAAGTCCGGCTACACATTAACCGGACTTTTTCGGGGTGGGGCAATTATTTTTCTGTTGCTTTGGCCCAGGTATCTCTCAGGGTTACGGTTCTGTTAAAAACCAGTTTTTCAGGAATACTATCCTTATCTTTTGCAAAATATCCTTTTCTGAGAAACTGAAAAGATTCTCCTTCCACAGCTTCTGTGAGCGCAGGTTCTGCATAGCCGGTAATGACATGAAGTGAGTCCGGGTTGAGGTACTCCTTAAAATCGCCTTCCTGATTGGAGGCATCTTCCACGGAAAACAAGCGGTCGTAAAGCCTTACCTCAACAGGAACGGAGTAGTTTACGGAAACCCAGTGGAGGGTTCCCTTTACATTGATACCCGTGGTATCCTGGCCACTTTTACTGTTTTCTATGAAGGAACACCTTACCTCGGTTATTTCTCCGTTTCCGTCTTTCACAAAATCATCACACTGGATAATATAGGCACCTTTCAGACGTACCATTTTGCCTGGGGCGAGGCGGAAATATTTTTTGGACGGCGTTTCCATAAAATCTTCCTTCTCTATATAAATCTCTCTGGTGAACGGAATTTCCCTGTTACCGGCAGCGATATCTTCCGGGTTGTTTTCGCTATGGCACATCTCCGAAATCCCTTCGGGGAAATTGGTGATTACCACTTTCAGCGGATCCAGGACAACCATACGGCGTAGGGCCTTTTTATTCAGATCTTCCCGTACACAGAATTCAAGAAGTCCTACATCAATCATATTTTCGCGACGTGCCACACCAATCCGTTCACAAAAATCACGGATGCTTTCCGGGGTATATCCTCTTCTTCGCAGGCCGCTGATGGTAGGCATACGGGGGTCGTCCCATCCGCTCACATGGCCTTCCTGAACAAGTTGTAACAATTTACGCTTGCTGGTTACGGTATAATTAAGGTTACGCCGGGCAAATTCATATTGGTGCGACGGGTAAATAGCCAGCTGTGCGATCAGCCAGTCGTAAAGTTCACGGTGCGGGACGAATTCCAGGGTGCATATAGAGTGCGTTACGGTTTCGATGGCGTCGCTTTGGCCGTGTGCAAAATCGTACATCGGGTAAATGCACCATTTATTGCCTGTCCGGTGGTGATGCGCATGTTTGATCCTGTAGAGAATTGGGTCCCGCATGAGCATATTCTGATGTGCCATATCAATTTTGGCGCGCAGGGTTCTGCTTCCGTCCGGGAACTCTCCGAGTTTCATTCTCTCAAAAAGAGTTAAATTTTCTTCAACAGAACGGCTCCGGTAGGGGCTATCTTTCCCGGGTTCGGTGGGTGTTCCTTTCAAAGCGGCAATTTCTTCCGAAGTTGAATCGTCCACGTATGCCAGGCCTGATTGGATCAGTTTGATGGCATAACCGTACAGTGTGTCAAAATAATCGGAAGCATAAAGTTCATTTTTCCACTCGAAACCCATCCAGCGGATATCATTTTTGATGCTCTCCACATATTCCGTATCTTCTGTAACGGGATTGGTGTCATCAAACCGCAGATTCGTATAACCCGGATATTTGTTTGTCAGACCAAAATTAAGGCAGATGCTGGAGGCATGCCCGATGTGCAGATAACCGTTGGGCTCCGGCGGGAAACGCGTGATGATACTTGTGTACTTTCCTGCTTTTAAATCGGATTCAATGATTTCTTCAATAAAATTCAGGCTCTTCTCTTCTTTTTTCTCTTCCGTAATCATACTTAACCGCAAATAATTAGAATTCAAAGTTAATGCACTTCACATGAATATCCGCAATCTGCGATCGTAAATCGAAAATCAGTTTTCTTTCTGTTAATTTTGCCGGATGCGTTATTTTATTGAATTCAGTTATAAGGGTACGGCTTACAACGGCTGGCAAAAACAGAAGAACTCACTGGGTATCCAGGAAATTCTGGAGGATGCGTTTGGCAAAGTTTTGCGCCAGCCGGTTGAAATTACCGGAAGCAGTCGTACAGACGCGGGTGTGCATGCGGAACAGCAATTTGCACATTTTGATACTGAGCTGCCCATCGTAGCACCGGATTTACTTGTCCATAGTATTAACGGGATGATACCCAGGGACATTGCGGTAAAAAGCATCAGAGCTGTAAATAAAGAGCTGAATTCCAGGTTTGCAGCGACACACCGACGATACGAGTACCGTATAATAAAGAATAAAAATCCTTTTCTCATCAACGAAGCATACCTTTTAAGAGGCGACCTTGACGTAGTCAGCATGAATGCAGCAGCTGGTTTTTTGCTGGGGCTCCATGACTTTGAAAGTTTTAGCAAGATTCATACCGAAGTCAATCATTTCAGATGCACGGTCAGTACTGCCGAATGGACTATTCTGAACGATAAACTGATTTTTAAGATACAGGCCAACCGGTTTTTACGCGGGATGGTGCGGGCAATAGTAGGTACACTTCTGGAAGTGGGCAGAGGCAAGAGAACCGTAGAGGGTTTTAAAGAGGTACTTCAGGCCAGAGACCGAAAAGCCGCCGGTCCCCAGGCTCCCGCCGAAGGGCTTTTTCTGGTGGAAGTAGGATACCCGGCTGCTATTTTCAACGAGTCTGTCCAGGCTTGAGATTTAAGGCCCATCCCTGTTTTTTACGGTTGAATGGTATCTCTGGTTTCCTTATTGTTTACCAGGCGCATGATGCCTAGCGGATTTTCATTTTTAAGTTCATCGGGTAACAGATCGTTGTCCCAGCCCTGGTAGGATTGCGGACGTACAAACCGGAGAATAGAATGCCTTCCGACAGATGTAAACTTTGCATCACTGGAAGCAGGAAACGGGCCGCCATGGTGCATGGAAGGACAAACCTCAACGCCCGTTGGTACACCACGGATGATTACCCTGCCCGAAATCCGGGATAAATTTTGAAACAAAGCGGTATGCCTGCGGATTTCTTCCGATTCACCCATGACGGAAGTTGTCAGCTGGCCTTTAAGTTGAGATATGGCGAGGGATAACTCTGCTGCATCATCGCAAACCACCAGCAGTGAAAAAGGCCCGAAAACCTCTTCCTGAAGTTTGGGGTTTTCGATGAATTCTCTCCCGGATACCTTTGCCACCGACGCCTGAGACTGGGTTTTGCTTTCAGAAGTCCGACCGGAAAGGGCTAGTTCCGTTACACCAGATTGTTGGAGAATATCGTCTCTCAAATGATAAAAATTCCTGCAGATACCAGCCGTCAGCATCGTAGCGGACTCTGTTTTGAGTATTTCTTCACTATAAGTTTTCTCAAAAGTTTCAAGTCCATCCGAATTGGTAACAAACACCAGGCCCGGATTGGTGCAGAACTGTCCAGCCCCCAGCGTGACAGACGCCGCAAGCGTATGGGCCAGATTTTCAGCATTCGATTTTAAGTACTCCGGCAATATAATTATTGGATTAACACTTCCCATTTCGGCAAACACGGGAATGGGTTCCTCGCGTTCCTGTGCCATTTTGTAAAGTGCCATCCCGCCTTTGAAGGAGCCCGTAAAGCCCACCGCTTTGGTATAGGGGTGTTTTACGAGGCTTGCTCCCACTTCAAATCCATCGTCATATAACATAGAAAAAACGCCATCGGGCATACCTGTTCTTTTTGCCGCTTTAACCACAGCCTGAGCCGTAAGATCACTTACGCCGGGGTGTGCGGCATGTGCCTTTACAATGAGCGGATTTCCGGCTGCCAGGGCAGGGCCGGTGTCCACACCGGCGACCGAATAGGCAAAAGGAAAATTACTGGACCCGAAAACAACAACCGGCCCGATAGGCACCAGCATTTTCCGAAGATCCGGTTTTGGCGCGGGAAGACGGTCGGGGATAGGGGTGTCTATGCTCGCTTCCACCCAGGAGCCTTCCCGGAGGAGATCAGCAAACTGGGTAAGTTGGGTAATTGTGCGTGCCCTTTCTCCCGCCAGGCGCACGGCAGGCAGCCCGGTTTCCAGGCTGGCACGTTCCAGTAATTCATCACCCAGGGCCAGTATTTCTTCGGTAATGGCCATTAGGAAATTTGCTCTTTGAGGAGGGGGGATGTATGCATATTCCAGGAAAGCCTTTTGCGCCAGTTCCATGGTACGCATTACTTCACCCGGCGAGGCCGCGTGGAAATCATCTTTTAAATATGCATCATCGACGGGTACATAAGCTTTAAAGGTATATGGATTTTCAGCCGAAAGTGAATAACCGATATAATTTTTACCCTGAATGACTGTTGACATACTTTTGCAGTTTTTGGTTAATATCTGATACCCGGTTCGAAAATAACAGGCGAAGGATAAACTAAGATATAAATGGGTTTATAACTAAAAGAATTTGTGCCGGAACGACACAAATTCTTCACACCTGTTAAGTTTATGATGTCCTGTCAGAGCAGTCGTCTGATCAACTGATCAACTGAAATGCCTTCTGCTTCTGCTTTGAAATTTCTGATAATCCTGTGGCGAAGAACGGGTAAGGCCACTGCCTTTACATCTTCAATATCCGGTGAATACTTTCCTGAAAGCAAAGCATTACATTTCGCGGCGAGTATCAGCGACTGAGAGGCTCGGGGCCCTGCTCCCCATTCCAGATAATCATTGGTTTCTTTTATCGCCAGTTCAGAAGATGGCCTGGTTTTGTGTACCAGTTTTACGGCATATTCGATCACGTGATCCGTCACCGGAACCCGGCGTACCAGATTCTGAAAATCCATAATTTCCTGGGCACTAATGATTTCCCTTACCTGGTATCTCCGGTCGCTTGTCGTACTTCTTACGATCGTGACTTCTTCCTGATAGGAGGGATAATCGAGCTGGATCATAAACATAAAACGATCAAGCTGTGCTTCAGGAAGTGGGTAGGTACCTTCCTGCTCGATCGGGTTTTGAGTGGCCAGAACAAAAAATGGTTTTTCCAGCAAATGTTTGGAACCTGATATGGTAACAGAATACTCCTGCATGGCTTCCAGCAATGCCGACTGCGTTTTGGGCGGAGTACGGTTAATTTCGTCGGCCAGGATAATATTGGCAAAAACCGGCCCTCTGATAAACTTAAAATTCCGGTTCTGGTCCAGTGTTTCAGATCCCAGGATATCGGAAGGCATGAGGTCAGGCGTGAATTGAATCCTGTTGAATTTAAGATCGAGAGAAGAAGCAATCGTCTGAATGAGCAGTGTTTTGGCAAGTCCCGGAACGCCTACAAGCAAGCAATGTCCCTGACAAAATATGGCAGTCAGTAAACTTTTTACAACTTCATCCTGTCCCACAATCACTTGCCCAATTTCACTGCGGATTTTATCATAGGCTATTTTCATAGCTCCGGCAGCTTCTACGTCCGATGAATAATTCACAATTTCAGATGGTTATCAATGTACGTTACTTATTCTCAGCGAAGTAATCTGGTTATTATAAGTCGTCATCCTTGACGAGTCCCAGCACCTTACAATTTTTATATTCAGGTTCAATACTGATGAAAACATCTCCCTGCGCTTTTTTGAACCATTCTTCAAGTGCATTATTCCTTTTATTACTTAATACGATCTGAGCAAGTTTTTCGTAGTCGTCTTTGAGGTTGGCAGTATGGGGTTCTGATTTACTCTTATACCACAGAATGCGCATGGCGCTTCTTCCGTCTTCGGTACGGTACGAAATCGGTTTGCTGATTTGCCCCACTTTCATGGTATCTATGGCGAAATAAAGAGCCGGATCCATTGAAGCATCCAGGGTTAGCCTGCCCACGCCGGTGCTTCTATCCTGTATAAGCCCGCCAGTTTCAGCGGTTTCTTTATCCTCGGAATTGTCCAGCGCTGCTTTGGCGAAACTCAGTGTGTCGCTTTGAATGAGTGCTCTCAGGCTGTCCAGTGTCCGGAGGGCGCTAGTCATGTCGGTACCTTTATTATAGTCCGGACGAAGCAGGATGTGGCGTGCATGGTATTCAGCCCCACGGGTTTCAATGAGTTTGATCAGGTGAAAGCCAAATTGTGATTCGACAATACCTGACATTTCCCCAGGTTTCAGAGCCAGAGCGGCACCTTCAAATTCGGGCACCATGGCACCCCGTTTGGCAAAGCCGAGATCACCGCCGTTTTTGGCAGAGCCAAGGTCTTCTGAATATATCTGTGCAAGCATCATAAAATCTTCACCCTTTTCAGCGCGCGCTTTCAGGTCCTGCAACTGTTGCCTGAGTTTTTCTTTCTGTTCTCTGGTTACAGTACCCAGTCTTACGATATGGCCTATTTCTACCTCAGAAGGGATATACGGTAAACTATCCTTGGGGATTCCGTTAAAAAATCTGGCTACCTCTTTGGGGGTGATTTTTTCACTCTCAGAGATGGTGTGCTGCATTTTTTCAACGATCTTCTGATCCTTTACCTGCTGACGAAGTTCTGCTTTAAGATTGTCAACACTTTTGCCATAGGCTTCAACAATGTTTTTTTCCGAACCAAACCGCTGGATCATGTATCCCATTTTGGCATCAAGTTCCGCATCAACGTCTTTGTCTTCCACCAGTACTGAGTCAATTTCAGCTTTGGCCAGCAGCATTTTGTTGATGATCAGCGACTCTAGCAACTGGCATTTTTCGGGTGCGCGTTGGCCCTGAGAAACATAGGAATTGTACATTTCCTCCAGCTCGGAATTGAGAATATAGTGGTTGTCCACCCGGGCAATTATCTTGTCCAGACTTACTCCTTTCTGCCCCTGCCCATTACTGTAAAGGCTTAAGCCTAACACTAAAACGGCCAGCAGGTTAAACGCAATTGACTTATTTATGTTCATTTTTTTTCTGATAGTTCCCTATTGATATCTTTACTCCTGATCAGTAGCCGGTGTTGCAAGCCGCCAACCAAAATGCTAAAGTACGGTTATGGCTTTATTTTTTCTAATTCTTCCTGATTCACTTTAACAGGAAATTGTTCTTTCAGTTTTGAGAGCCATTGCTTTTCAAGCTCTTTCTGGTAATCATTAATCACACTCCCACGCGCCTCACTAAACTTTTTGTTACGTGCGGGCTCTATTTTCTGTATTTCTATGGATCTCAACGCAGCATTTTCGTCTTTGAGAATTTGCACTCCGGGTTCCCATTTAGCCCCTTTCAGGAGAGGGTTGCTCTGAGAAAAATAGCCATCCTGGATGGTAACGGTTCCGGGATTGAAAGAATTATAAACTTTCTCTACATCTTTTTTAGACTGGCTGAAAAACTGAAAGCTTATCCTTCTGTTGCGTTGGGCTTCACCGGATGGCCTGAAAGAGCCGTAATCCTTTTCAATGATCCTTTCCAAAGGTATGTTCTTCGTAATCAGGTATTTGATCACATTTCTGATTCTCGCCGAAGACGTCGTTTCCGGTTCCTGGGCAGAGCGGTATCCTGCTACTTCAACAAGGTAATCGGGATTCTTGTCCATGATTATGTTCAAATCAAAAAGAGCCTCGTTGTGTTCTGGTGTAATATCTGCTTTTCCCTCAGGAAACAAAAGCTCTGCTGATTTCCTTTCCAGTTTATAGGGGGCCTGTGCAAGTGTTTTTTGGATGGCGTTCAACGTCTGCGTATCTGGAGCAGCTATGACAGTTGCCAGGGCACGCTCGGGAAACCGGTATTTCGATGGGTTTTTCTGATATTGCGCCATCTGTCCGGAGGAGTCGGATAGAGAACGCTGCCATACTTTTTCTTCCATAACCTGCGAGAGCAGCACTCCTTCTCTGATTTCATTCATCAATGTTTTGAATTCAGGACTTGTTTCTTCAAGATGCTCTTTTTCATAAGCCTTCAGACGGTCAGTAAGGTATTCATTATAATATCTTTTGAAAACAACGGTCGGTGAAGACCCTTTCGGTCTGGGCTGTTGCCTGCGTTTTACATCATTCAGAAACGCCAGGGCATCGTAAGGCTTGCTGTTGATAGAAAACAAATTAATTCCGGCCCAGTCGGTAGAAACCGGCTTCATGTAATCCCATTTGCCGGTCAGCAGGGTACTGTCGGCAAGGGGCAGTAATTTGTTCCATTGCTCAGGATATTCGATGGGTTTGAGTTGATCGGTCAGTCGTTTTGCATGGGCCTGTTCCAGCACTTTCCCTCGTGAATCGGTAACCACTTTCTGACGAAGTGATCCGGCCATATTCTGATAAGTCTCGAGGCCTCTTTTTTCAATGAGTTTTATAATATGCCAGCCATAGATGGTTTTCAGGGGTTTGGAATAAGCATTCACCTTTGGCAAGGAAAATGCAGCTTCCTCGATTTCGGGTACCATCTGGCCTATGCCAAAAATGGGTAGTATACCCTGGTTACGCTTGGATTGTGTGTCATCCGAATATGCCGAAACCACACTTTCCCAGGTGTCGCCATTCTGGATTTTTTGGTAGGCTTCCAGGATTTTGGTTCTTGCCAGGTCTTTTTTTGATGGAGAATCAGCGGTATCCGATGCGATCATAATGTGTGCAATCTGCACCAGTCCGCGATTCGCCCTCTTATCAGTTACCTTGATGAGATGATAGCCGTGCCTTGTTCTGACTGGCTGAGAGATTTTGCCGGTCGGAAGGTTATATGCAGCGTTTTCAAAAGGGTATAACATTTGAAACGCCGTGAAATATCCAAGGTTACCTCTGTTGCTTTTTGCGGTTTTGTCTTTGGAAAAGCGGGAAGCCATTTCTTCAAAGTCCGCACCTTCTTCCAATCTTCCTCGAAGTGTAACGGCTGCATTGTAGGCTTCCAGGGTATCCGAAGGGGAGGCATCCTCCGGTACGGCGATCAGGATATGGGATGCTTTGACTTCCTGTTTTAACCTGTTGTATGCTTCAATAGCCAGCTTTTCAACCATTGCCTTATCTACCAGAAAGTTCTTTGCCAACTGTTCGTGATAGGACTTTATCTCCTCTCTGAAGTCGGTGACGGTATCCCTTCCTTCTGACTTTGCATTCAGCACTTTCAGCTTTTGGTCTGTATACAACACCAGGTACTCAGCGGGGGTGAGGGCCTGGCTGGAATCTGAGGCAAACTTGTTTTTTTCGTAGGAATCTTTGAACTCGGCGGGTGAAAATTTCTGCCCACCGATTTCAACAAGCGCGGGGGTGCCACTGCTGACAATCTGTTTGGTTGGGGCTGGTTTTTTACAGGAATTAAAAAGAAGCAGGGCGAATGATAAAAAGATATACTGGTATTTACGCATAATGCTCAGGTTATAAAGTAACCTGCCGGTCTATATCACGGCGGGTAATAAATGGCAAAGTTAGAGTCTTTCGGGTTAGTTAAAAAATATAACGTAAAAGGGTGTGTGATTTGGTATACATCCCATTCATTCCCAGTTCCCCAGCTGTATGGCATTTTTGCCACAGGAAGTCAGGTGAAAGTTGTCTGTGTTGAAAGTTGAAATATTTTTTTAGCAACAGAAATGGGTTTTATATCAATATACAAAGAGTGGTTACATAATCAGTGATTTTGTAATCTTTCGGGCACAATTTTTATACTTAGAGCGGAAAATAAACAGGAGACGGAAATGGCAACGGAAGAAGAAAAAGCAGGAGATTTTACCGCGAAGATCAGCTCGCTCTGGAAGGAGCAGAAGATCAGGGAACTGTTGTATTTGAAAGCATTGAAAAAGGACGGTATGGGGCCGTTAAGACGAATGTTGTCGCAGGGGCATTTCAGTGCGGTGCTTTTTCAGCGGGAGATAGGCTGGATTTATGATTACTTCAAATGTTTTCTGACGGATCAGGATCTCGGCGCAAATGAAACGGATTCCGAAAATTCACTGGTACTGAACGACTTTGACAGTCTGAACGGGCAAGAGCAGGTAGCGGGATTTCTGAAAAGAAAGGAAGAAGCGGTGCTCAATTCTTACCGGTCTGTATACAACCGTCTTGAATTTGACACGGAAACAGGAAGGGTATTAAAGGAACATTTGGACAGGATTACTGAATTTTGTGAAATCCTGTCCAAACAGGAAGACAGATCCGGCAGAGTCTGGAAAATGAAGGTTTCCGCCTGATCAATCCTGTGTTGAAAACACTTTATAAACGATGCCGGCTACTGCCGCACCTGCAACAGGGGCAACTACAAAAACCCAAAGCTGGGAAATAGCCCATCCACCTACGAACAGTGCCTGGCTGATACTACGGGCCGGGTTTACTGAGGTGTTTGTTACCGGAATACTGACCAGATGAATAAGGGTAAGCGCCAGGCCAATGGCCAGGCCTGCAAAACCCGGTGACGCTTTTTTGTCGGTTGAACCAAGAATGACCAGCAGGAAAACGAAAGTCATAACAAATTCGGTTAACAAAGCGGCTTCCATATTATACTTGCCGGGGGAGTGGTCGCCATATCCGTTAGCCGCAAAATCACCCAGTATGCTGCCATTGCCGGTTGCAATGATGGAGAGTACCAGTGCTCCGGTGATTGCCCCCAAAATCTGAGAGATGATGTAAGGTATCAGTTCCTGAGCGGAAAAACGCCCACCTACCCACAAACCGACTGACACCGCAGGATTTAAATGTGCCCCGGAGATATGGCCCAGAGAATAAGCAATGGTTACCACGGTTAATCCAAAAGCCAGAGAAACCCCCAGTAGTCCGATTCCAACGCCGGGGAATCCAGCTGCAAGAACCGCACTGCCGCAACCGCCCAGTACCAGCCAAAAGGTACCGATGAATTCTGCCAAATACTTTTTCATGATAAGCTGTTTTAGTGTGTGTGATCAAAGCTTTCCCAATAGACGCAGAATACCACCGGGTGGTCACCCATTATTTAAAGGAACAGCTACAAATTAGAGTCGGTGCCGTAATCCCGAATGAGGTTTCCTAAGGTTATGGTATTACAGGCTGCTTTTAAACTTCATAAAGCTCTATGGGCAGATTATCGGGATCAGAGAAGAAAGTGAATTTTTTGCCGGTAAACTCATCTGTGCGCACGGGTTCGGCAACAATTCCTTTGTTATGCAGAGCGTCAATGGCCAGTGTAATATCATCCACTTTAAAGGCGATATGGCGCAGCCCGCAGGCTTCAGGACGAGAAGACCTGGCGGGTGGTTCAGGAAAGGAAAACAGTTCGATGCAGTAGTCGCCGTTCAGGGAAAGATCCAGTTTATAGGATCGGCGTGCTTCCCGGAAAACCTCTCGATCAATGGAAAACCCAAGTATTTCAGTATAAAACTGTTTGGATTTTTGATAGTCTGAACAGATAATGGCTATGTGGTGTACGGATTTAAGAAATGTCATGATGGCATTATATTTAAGTTGAATCAAATATAATGCCATTTTGAGATTCCCTATCAAAACCAGATACCTCCTGTTCGTTCTGCCTTAAATCCGGATGAAAAGTTTTTTGGTATACATCCACCGTAGAATGAGCCATTCTACAAGAAGGATTACGGTACCACTGACCAGGGTGCGGTAGGGTAAGCCAAAAATGGTATCGTACTGCGGACTGATGTTGATACGGAACGATTGGTCAATGAAGCTATCGATGGTATGTGCAATGATGTATGCTGCGATTGAATTGGTGCCGATCACAACAAGCGGGTAAAACCATTTCTGATTCTGTTTGACATCCACTAAAAAATAAAATATACCCAGAAACAGAAAGCACCAGCCGCCACTGAACAATGTCCAGGCCGGAGTCCATATTCTCTTGACGATCGGGTTTATTCCCAGAATATCCAAAGCCAGGGCAGTGACGAAAAGAATGGCAGAGGTGATCATCACTCTTTTGATAAACCAACCGGAACTGGGGGTACTTCTGAGCCATTGACCGGCGATGAGTCCCAGTATCATGGTGCCCAGGGTGGGTATAAAACTCAAGGTACTGTATCCCCCTCCATTAAACCGAAATACGTTTTCTCTTGGGAAAATATTCATAAACCACCGGTCAAACGCCCAGGCAGCATTTGTGTTTTTGTTCCAGTGCGCGGCAAATCCTTTGAGGTGGTGTGGCCAGTCTGCCGTGACACCGGTTTCTGTCCAGTCGAAATACAAGCCTGGCAGCGGATAAAGCGCAAAAAACAGCCAATAGCCTATTAATATAACAGACAGTGCAATCCATTGTGTTCTTTTTCCGGCAAAGCCCAGGGCAAACAGAAAAGGGTATCCCAGCCCTATTTGGGTAAGCGTGTCTTCAAAAGTAAAATTGGTTTGCGTGCTGTGCATGGATCTCAGAAAGATACCCAGCAAAATCAGGATCAGCGATCTTCTGATGGTGTGAAACCACATCATTTGCCTGCTTTGCTGTTTGGTGGCCCGGCTTGCCACTGAATAGGGGAGGGCAACGCCTACAAGAAACGAAAACGAGGGCTGAATAAGATCATGAAGTGAGCAGCCAACCCAGTCAACATGACTTTGATGCCAGTCCAGCAAAGCCCAGAAGGAACTTTCGGGCAGCGCTTTGGATACCGCTCCGAAACGGAGGACTTCTCCCATCATCAGTAACATAACGAAGCCACGGTAGGCATCAACGGAAATAACCCGTTGGGGAATTGCAGGTAGATCTTTCAAAAGCTTCAATGTTTGAGGTGGCGTGGGCGGATTATATTATCAAGTACAGTCATACTTTTAAAATGTACTATTTTGTGAAAAGAAAAAACCCCGCCGGATTTACCCTGCGAGGCTTTCATGCATGTTAAGAAAATGATTTTATCACTATAAATTCATTTTTTTTAGCTCTTTCACGGCAAAGTCTGCGGCGCGGGCAGTGAAGGCCATGTAAGTAAGTGAAGGATTTACACAGGATGCGGATGTCATGAAGGCACCGTCCGTAACAAACACATTTTCAGCACCCCAGACCTGATTGTTTTTGTTGAGGACCGATGTTTTCGGGTCGTTACCCATGCGGGCGGTACCCATTTCGTGTATGCCTATTCCCGGGTGTTTGGTTTCGTCGTTGTAGGGCGAAACGTTTTTGAATCCGGAGGCTTCGAGCATTTCCACGGCATCGTTCATCATATCCTTACGCATTTTTTTCTCGTTGTCGCCATAAGCCGCGTCAAAAACAACGATGGGTAACCCCCATTTATCTTTCTTGGTAGGATGGAAGGTAAACCTGTTTTTTTCATCCGGGATCATTTCACCAAATCCCTGCAGGTTCATAGTCCATCCTCCTGGTTGTGATATTTCCGTTTTAAAGTCCGCTCCGAAGCCATCTTTTCCCACACCACGTCCCCAGCTCTCCCGGCTTGCACCTCCCTGGTAACCAAAACCACGGATGTAATCACGCTTGTCAGAACCCCAGTTACGGTACCTAGGAACGTAAATTCCGTTGGCGCGGCGCCCGAAATAATACTTATCCTCAAACCCTGGTACCTCGGCTCTGGCACCCACGGCCAGATGGTGATCCATGATGTTACGCCCAAGCTGGTCACTGTCGTTACCCAGGCCGTTGGGGAAGCGTTTGGATTTTGAGTTCATCAAAATGGAAGCAGAGGCAATGGCCGAAGCATTCATGAAAATAATTCTTGCGAAATACTCTTTGACTTCCAACGTATTCTGGTTGATGGTTCTCACGCCTGTTACTTTTCCAAGCTTGTCGTCATAGATCACTTCCGATACAATGGTGTCAGGTATCAAAGTAAGGTTTCCGGTTTTCTGTGCGGCCGGGAGTGTTGACGACTGGGTACTGAAATAAGCTCCGTAAGGACATCCCCGCATACACATGTTACGGAACTGGCATGCGGCCCGGCCGAGTTCGGTATGGAATGCCTGCGGCTGCGTTAGATGAGCGGCACGGCCCATAATAATATGGCGGCCTGCAAACTTCTTTTCCACTTCGGCTTTAACATGTTTTTCAACGCAGTTCATCTGCATGGGGGGCAGAAAATGGCCGTCGGGTAAAACATCCAGTCCCTCCCGGGATCCGCTGATACCTGCAAATTTTTCGACATAGTCGTACCAGGGTGCAATATCATTATAACGCACCGGCCAGTCCACACCGATTCCGTCCTGGGCATTGGCCTCAAAATCTCTCGGGTTCAGGCGATAGCTCTGGCGTCCCCATAAAAGAGACCGGCCTCCCACGTGATAGGCTCTGATCCAGTCAAAGCCGCGGGTTTCTTCGTAGGGATTCTCTTTGTCGTTTTCAAACAGGTACCGGTGTTCCTCATTGGCTGTATAGCCAGTTCGCATACCCGCCCAGTATTGTTCCTTGGCCATTGTGGTCACTCTTCCCCGGTGCTCAAATTCCCAAGGTGCTAACGTGGCCGTTTTGTAGTCCACAATATGTTTAATGTCTCGGCCTCGTTCCAGCATCAGTACTTTTAATCCCTTTTCGGTCAGTTCTTTGGCTGCCCATCCGCCACTGATCCCGGAACCAACCACGATTGCATCAAAGGTGGTTGGTTTAGCTGCTTTAATATTTAAGTTCATTGTGAATAATTTTCAGGTTAGAATTCATACCACTGCTGCATCTCGTCTGATGGCTTACATCGCCCATGCTTTCTGCCCGGGTTTGTAATCAATACAACCGTCATAGCGCCCGGGAACCGGAACATAATCAAGTGCTTGCGTGGCTCCTGCCTCGGACGTGAAGTATCCCAGCAAGGTAAGTTCTTTCATGAGGCGGAAGAAAGGAACGTGCGCTTCTGAATATTCCTTTCCGGCTTCGGTGTACTTTTTCTTTTCGTCTGCTGCTTTGGCTATCTCTTCCTTAGCGGATGCCTCCATTTCTTTCAGGATTTTCGTCTGCTCATCCGGACTTACTTTCATAAAATCCTTCTTTTCAAGCTCTTTCAGGCCCTGGTTGAAACCATCCTGATCTTTTGCCGCGTAACAATCTTTCAGCATCTTTTCAATAAAATCGCCCACCTTAGCATCTTTTGCCCCGGGCGTATCCGTTTTGGGTATTATGATTTCCGCTACTTCCGATACCAGACTTTTTCGCTCAGCTGTGAATGGGAAAGAAAGGGCAGAAGCAGACTCATCGGCAGATTTACAGCCTTCCAGAAAGGCGATCATGGTAGGTGCAGACAGGGTGCCCCCCATCAAAAGCGCCACACGGCCAAGTGCATCACGTCTTTTCATCTTAATGTGCTTACGGTAGGTTAATGATATAATTGTATTAATTTAAATAAAATAAATACAATTTGAATAGAACGGTCTAATTTAGGAAATATTCCTTTCTGCGGATTGTTAGAAAGGTTCTATATAGTGAACAAGACGATATGATTTTGATAATCAATTGATTATAGCATTAAAATGGAATTAATTTTAGAAGGGTTTTGAATGCAGGAATAACAAGCCCGGAGATGGGAAATGGTTACAAAATCATCAGGTTACAGCCCCGGATATCGGAGTTGTCGAACCGGCCCATCACGTAAAACGAATTTGCATCGTTTCCGTATCTTCCCAGGTCCTGGGTTTCGACAAAGGAGCAGGTATCCAGGTTGGCCAGATCAATCACGTTAATGCCACCAGTTTTGTTGGAGGAGATATTTTGGTCATGTACAGAGAAAGGATCGTTGATATCCCGCAGTAAAACCCTCATGGTTTTACCAGGCACAAACAATCCGTCGCCTGAAGAGTATCCCTGGGATAATAATTCCGTCATCCCATATTCCGAATGAATTTTTGATACTCCAAAAGCGGACGTAAGTAAGTCATGAACTTCCTCTCTTAGCATTTCGCGTCTGCGGCCCTTCATGCCACCGGTGTCCATTACCGTGAGCTGCGGGAGTCCTTTTAGAAATTCAAGACGATCTCTGTTTTCAGCAAGATCCAGTAATGCAAAAGTTACACCCAGCAGGAGGATTTGTTTGCCATCGGGGTGGTCTTTGAGATACCGGAGGCGGGTCAGTAATTCCTGGGTATCATGGAGGTAAAAACCAGAATATTCCGAGCCACTTTCCTTAATAAAATGATCCATCATATACACCAGCGATGAATTGTTTCGTTCAAGGTACGAAGGCAGCAGCGCAAGGATATGGAAGTTTTTGAGCGGGCCATAATGCGCTTCAAAAATGCGGACGGAAATAGCTTCATAAAGGGCAGCATCATGCAGATGATGACGACTGGTGTTGGAGCCCGTAGTTCCGCTGCTTTCAAAAATGACCTGTGAAACAGGCGGCTGGCCGGTCCTGATGGTATGTTGTTTGAAAAGCTGTATAGGGAGAAAAGGGATTTCAGTCAGCCGCCTGACCTTGTCAATGCCGGTATTCAGATACAACAGAAATTCACGGTAAACAGCGTTGTACTTCGCCTGAAAGCGGAAGATATCCAAAGCAAGCGGATTAAAATCCTCGTGTTCAATTTGGAGGATTCTCTGCCTTAGGGTTGTCCGTTGTTCGGAGTATATTTTGTTGTTTGGTATTTCCAATACTGTTACTTTCGTAAGAATATGACAAAGGTAAACCGGCAAAGGCACAATGCGAAGCAAAGTCGTTATTTAGTAAACCGGTTGGCTGGTTGCGGAATGCGCGATAGCAAATTTTAAAATATAATTGCGCAGGTATTGCATCGTAAATCTATTAGTCCATAAATTGTTTAATATTAATTTTTGCAAGAAATGAAGTTAAATATCTGCTTATTTTTTATAAGTGCTGTGGTGCTGGCAAGCTGCGTGGATATTCCTGATTATGACAATACCCCTAAAATTTATTATAATGGGGTTGATCACTACACTGAAACGGATGAGAGCACTGGTCAGCGAAAGGAAACCGTGATCATTACCATTGATTTTGAGGATGGCGATGGAGATTTGGGGGCCTCACCGGCAGAAATCTCGAACCCAGACTTTAAGGCACCGTATGGTTCATGGGGTAATTATGAACTTGTAACTGCCAGAAAAAATATTGACGGTACCTGGTCGGAATCCATTCTGGCGTTAGACCAGGAGAAATGGATGCCTATTCTTAAACCAGACGGAAAACCGGGCCCTATCAAAGGAAAGCTGGATTTGAATACCGGTGGTAACCCTTATACCAATTCTACGGTGCCAATCACTTTTAAGTTTAAGGTAAGGATCAGAGACAGGGCGCTTCGTGTAAGCAACCAGATTGAAACAGATACTGTAATCCTTCCGGGTTATCGTTGAGAATCAACTTTTTGTACGGCATCAGCGGGTATATTGTCATGTACCTGCTGCTATGTTTATACCTTTTTCAGCTCTTCCTCTCCAATAATCTTCGCATTCAGAATTATCCTGAAGGTAGTTCCCTTGCCAATCTCGGAACTTTTAACGAAGACCTTGCCCGAGTGGTAGTTTTCGATGATCCGCTTGGCAAGGGTAAGCCCCAAGCCCCAGCCACGTTTTTTGGTACTGAAGCCCGGGTTGAAGATTTTGTTCATATTGGCTTTGCTCATCCCTTTTCCCGAATCCGAAATATCGATCCGTATCTCCTTAGTGAGCGGTGGTGATTGCAGTATTACGTTTATTTCTCCCACACCTGCCATGGCGTCAACGGCATTTTTACAGATATTCTCAATTACCCACTCAAAGAGATTTTTGTTCATTAATACGGTTTGTCCGTTCGCCAGTTCGTTGGAAACATAAAATTTCACTTTGGAGGAAACCCGTTTTTCAAGGTACGAAATGAAATTGCTGACGACGTCGGCCACTACTTCTTCCTTCATGGTGGGTACGGAGCCAATGTTGGAAAACCTGGTGGTAATCATTTCCAGGCGGATCACATCCTTTTCTATTTCCTCAGCGATAGAAGGATCAATTGATGGCTCGGACCGGAAGTATTCCACCCATGCCATGAGCGAAGAAAGCGGTGTGCCCAACTGGTGGGCCGTTTCTTTCGCAAGCCCTACCCAAACCCTGTTCTGTTCTGCCTTGCGTGCTGAACTAAATGCCAGGTAAGCCAGGTAACCTATGAACAGCATCACAAAAAGGGAGATGAAAGGATACAGCCGGAGTTGTGTAAGCAGAAACGAATTGCTGTAATAGATATACCCCTTGCCCAAGCCGGTTATTTCAACCGGGATAGCCGGGTGCTCCTGCTTCATTTTGGCCAGGCTTTTGTTTACGATATCCTCCTGCTCTTTTCTGGAGCTGTTCTTAGGGAATTTCATATTGATCTTTTCCTGAGGAAAGCCGTTCTGGTCAACATATATCGCCGGGATCTGGTAGAAATTGACAGCATCTTCTATCACTTCCATGACCACTGTAAAATTTTCTCCCGGCTGGCTGTTAATGGCATACTGCAGACTTTTTGCATACAGACGGACTTCTCTTTCTTCCCTTTCTTCCAGCTTGTCTACCAGATAATTGGTGTAAAACAAAGAGCCGATGCTCAGAAAAAGCAGGATAATGGCAATTACATATTTAAACAGGCTTTTCTGCTCGTAGGTATCCATGAAAGAACGCCTGAGTTTCTGACTGTTTAAAAGTGCCACAGGATGTAATCTGAAGCGCGGCTTTTTTTTCGGGGTTGCGGTAACCATGCAGGTCGGAGGCACATTTTGGCCCGTAAAATTGTTTACTCCTACAAATAACGTAAAATATTCAAGGTTAGTGGGGCCTTAAGCAAATGTGTGTTTCATGAATCAGGAAAATAACTGACTTTCGTCATAATCTGACCCGTATTGTCGTCGGAAATTTACATGACAAAAGGCTGCTTTATTTATATGATTTCTAAATAAGTGAGCTTCGTTTTGATTGGGTTCTTAATCTGAATATTGTGAAGTACTTTTGTAAATCGAATCGGAAATAGTGATGTACAATCAGTTCAAATCAGTTAGTTTATCGCATAAGAAGGCCCCTGTTGACATCAGGGAACAGCTTGCGTTGACTGAGGAAGGTGCCAAGGGCATCATGATTAAGTTAAAGGACTTCTTTGACATTGCCGATGTGCTGGTGGTTTCGACCTGTAACAGAACAGAAATCTATTATTCGGCAGCGGATGACCTGAATGGCCAGATTGTGAAGCTGTTACTCCTGGAAAAAGGGGTTACCGATATCCCTCGCTTCCTTCCTTATTTTGAATTATTTTCTTCCGGAGAGTCTGCCGTCAAACATTTGTTTGAAGTTGCTACGGGCCTGCATTCGCAGGTGGTAGGCGATATGCAGATTCCGAACCAGATTAAACATGCCTATCAATGGTCTGCTGATCTGAACATGGCGGGACCTTTCCTGCACAGACTATTACATACTATTTTCTTTGCCAATAAAAGAGTAGCGCAGGAAACATTTTTCCGGGACGGAGCAGCGTCGGTTTCTTATGCTGCCGTGGAGTTACTGGAAGGCCTGATGCCCAATCCCAAGATACTCATTGCAGGTTTGGGTGAAATTGGCTCAGACGTCTGCCGTAACCTGGCTGAAAAGGAAGGTGCTGATGTTACGCTGGTGAACAGAACCAAAAGCAGGTCCGAAAAACTTTCGCAGGAGCTGGGTTTCCGTTTTGCCGAGGTCGAGGATATAGAAACAGAAATTTCAAGAGCTGATATCATCATTACTTCCATCGCCGCCGACAAGCCTTTCTTTACCAAAGAGATGATGGTTCGGCTGCGCGGCATGTCTTTCAAATATTTTATTGATCTTTCGGTACCCCGCAGTGTTTCTCCGGAAGTGGAAGAAATTCCCGGAGTGATGTTGTATACCATTGATTCCATCCGTTCACGGGCAGATGAGGCTTTGAACCGCCGTATGGATGCTGTGCCGCATGTCAGGGAGATCATTGAAGAAGCTGTTACTGAATTTAATGACTGGTCAAGAGAAATGATTGTATCTCCGACCATTCAGAAACTGAAAGGTGCCCTGGAGAGTATCAGAAAAGAGGAATTAACACGATTTACCAAAAGTTTGTCGGAAAGTGAGCTTGAAAAAGTAGACAGGATCACGGCAAGCATGATGCAGAAAATATTAAAACTTCCGGTTTTGCAGTTAAAAGCAGCTTGCAAAAGAGGAGAAGCAGAAACTCTGATTGATGTTTTGAACGATCTTTTCAATCTGGAAAAACAGAAAGAAAGTCACTGATATTCACTATGGCGTATGACTACCCGGTAGGATTTATTCTTATCGGGTTTTTTTATGAGCATACAAAAAAGAGCGATAAACCTTTGGTTTACGCTCTAAGCATTACCTTACCCTCCACAATAGTCTTTAATATCTATATATTACTAATGGACCGTTTCGCTAGCTGCAGCATATCGTCCTCATTAGTTGTTGTTCTACTTGTCGTTTATCTAACCTGTTGTTTTCGAGGTACCGCTACACATTCCAACAAATCGGGGTTATACCATCGCTTGTATCCATATTTACGATGATCAGCAGCATTTGGATGTTTGGGTTGAAAAAATATTTTTGACAATCATCTGAATTATGAATGCCTAATTGTATTATTTAAATTTAATTAGCCATTTTGCTTGGTAATATTTGTAATATATATAGATTATTTGTCTGATTATTTTTTAAAAACATAATGGTTTTCAAAATAAGACATTCACAACCTGTCCTGATTTTGGAAGGCATCAGGGAGCATTTCGGTTGTCTGTTTCCCACAGTCCCACCATTTTGTCGAGGTTCAGGCTGCGGGCCGATGCATTGAAGATCTCACGGTAAACTCCATCCTGCTGATATAATTCGTTATGCGTTCCATGCTCGGCCATCCGACCTTTTTTTAACACGTAAATGTGGTCCGAATCCAGAATCTGAGACAAACTATGCGATATGATTACGACGGTTCTGCCTTTCTTGATGGCGTCCAGGCTGTTCTTTATCTGTTCGGTAGCGATCGCGTCCAGGCTTGCAGTGGGCTCATCCAGAAAAATAACAGGTGGGTTTTTGAGGAACAGCCTCGCAATAGCAATGCGTTGCTGCTGCCCGCCAGAAAGCAGTTGTGCGTCCGATGCGTACTGATGCGGTAATTCCAGTATCTGGTCGTGCAGATATGCTTTTTTAGCAGCTTCTTTAATTTCTTCTTCGGTAGCATCCATTTTTCCGTAACGGATGTTTTCTGTAACAGAGCCTTTGAAAATGTGGTTCTTCTGTAATACCATGCCGATCTGGCTCCGTAAAACAGCCAAATCATACCGGTTCAGGGGTACGCCGTCCAGCAGAATATCTCCGGAATCAGGACGGTAAAATCCGACCAGGATGTTAATCAGCGTACTTTTCCCAGCACCTGACAGCCCGACCAGCGCGGTTGTTTTTCCGGGCTCAATATGCATATCAACATTGAAAAGTGCTTTGGTGCCGTTGGGATATGTGAAAGAGATGTTCTTTAAAAGGTAATTTCCTTGGATGACTCCGGGTGCAAATTTGCCGCTTTGCTCAGTGGATGCTGCATCCAGAATATCAAAAAAACCTTCGGAGTAGGTGAGTGCATCGTTCATCTCGTCATATATCCTGTGTAACTGGCGTATGGGCGCGGACACGTTGTTGAACAGAAGGATATGGAACATAATGGCCCCGATGGACATCTGCTGATCCAGCACCAGATAGGCTGTCAGAATAATGATAAGTACCACCCCTATCTGCTCAATGAAACTTTTGATACCGTCGTAGAGGAAGTTGGTTTTGCGGGTTTTGAGCTGTGAGTCTGTCAGCTCCATCTGTGTTTGGTACTGTTTTTTCGCTTCGAAATTTTCCTGTACAAAAGACTTGATCACAATAATGGATTCGATCAGGTTGATCAGCCCGCTGCTTTTATTCTCCCGTTGCTTTTTCAACTTACGCCTGACTCCCTGTAACTCTCCTGCCTGCCTGTAACTTACCCAGAAATAAACCGGCAAAATGGCCAGTGCTATGGCTCCTACGTATACATTGGCCGAAAACATGATTCCAAGTGCTACTGCGGAATTTGCAAAAAGCGGCAGAATATCTATGAAAAAATTCTGGATGAGCTTGGTGAGGCTTTCCACACCGCGGTCAATGCGGGTCTGAAGTTTGCCTTTTTGATTGTCGTTGTCGTTAAAAAATGAAAGATCGTAGGTCAGGATACTGCCCACGGCTTCCTGTGCCAGATCGCTGGAAACACGGATCCTGATTTTTTCACCAAAGTACCGCTGCCCGAAAACAATGAGGGAGTTGACGATTTCCTTAACGAAAAGGATCAGTGATATTTGTATCAAAAGTTCCTTGCCCTGGGAAATACCCCATTTTTGGTCCAGCATGGCCTGAACCGAATCAACCGTATGCCTTAAGACCCACGGATTGACCTGAGCGGTAATGGCACCGAGTAATGTCAGGAAAAGTGCAAAGATAATCTGGCGGTAATAGGGTTTTACATACGGCTGCAAACGTTGAAATATTTCCCAGATACTCATACCTCAATTATTTTGGACGGATGGCCCAGTTTTGCTTCAATTTCCGGGCCATGGTTAAGCTGCCCGTAGCTTGTTTATTTTTTCCCAGATCGTTTGATCGGCCGGCCGTACTTTCTCATTTTTTCTTCGGCGTGGTTGCGGCGGACGTTTACTTTCTGATTCTTTGCTTTTTTTTCATGGAAGGCGGGCCCCACATCTTCCGGTTTCGGCCTTTTCGGCTCAATCGACTTCATGAAAATCTTCGGCTGTTCATCTTCAGTAAGCACTTCTGAAATTTTCAGATTTTCGGGTAATGGCAGTTCAGGAATCTGGTAATTCATCAACTCTTCAATATTATCCCTGAATTCTTTTTCCGCTTCGGTAATAAATGAAATGGCAATGCCTCTTTTATCAGCACGTCCTGTTCTTCCGATCCTGTGAATATAATTTTCAGGTGTTTCGGGAATGTCAAAGTTGATCACGTGGGATACCTCTGCCACATCCAGTCCGCGGGCAATGATATCGGTTGCAATAATGATCCTGAAATTTCCTTCCTGAAACTGCCTGACGGTATTGAATCTGTTGTTTTGTTCCTTGTTGGAATGTATTACGCCCACTTTGTTCAGGTATGCCACCTCCATTTGTGCAAAAAGCTGGTCGGCCAGCTTTTTTGTGGCGGTAAATACGAGGACTTTGGTCATATCCTCGTTTTCTTCCAGCAACAGATCCAGCAGATTTACCTTTGTATAAAAATTAGGCACCAGATAGGCTCTCTGTTCAATGTTTTCCAAGGGGGTACCGGCTGGAGCCGCCTCCACCCGCACGGGATTGTTGAAATAGGTTTTCATGAGCAGCTCCACATGCTGGGTAATGGTGGCAGAAAACAGCAGATTCTGCCGACGCTGAGGGATCAGGTCCAGTATATTGGTAAGCTGTGCCCTAAAACCCAGGTTCAGCATTTCGTCCACTTCATCAATAATCAGTTTTTTAACAGCTTTCACTTTAAGGGAGCCGTTCATGATGAGATCCACCAGGCGCCCGGGTGTGGCAACAATAATATCGGCGCCGTTTTTCACTTCGGCCATCTGAATTTTGATATTCCCTCCGCCGTAAACCCCCACCGTTTCCACGGTCATGTAAGCGCTGAGTTTTTTTGTCTCTTCCATCACCTGCACCACGAGTTCCCGTGTGGGGACAATGATCAGCAGCTGTGGCAACCTTTCTTTGGAAAACTGAAGCTGGCGCAATGAAGGCAGCAGATAGGCAAATGTTTTGCCGGTTCCGGTTTGGGCAATGCCGCAAACATCCTGTCCGGACATAGTCACAGAAAATACTTTTTGCTGTATGGTAGTGGGTGTGGTATAACCTAAATCCGCAAGTGCATTGAGCAGTGGTTTGGTCAGGTTGAGGTCTTCAAAAGTCATTACAGTTCTGATAAATAAGATACAAAGGTAAGATTTTATAGTTGGAACACCGTTTTCTCCTTTTCATAAAACAAAGCCCGGAACCTGGGGGCTATGCGCCTCGGGGTTCCGGACTTTATCTGGTTTTTATTTATTCTGAAGTGTGAATGTCAAAAATCTCAGTGGCTCATCTTGTTCTTAGCTTACCTGTTCTGCTGTTGTAAGTTCCCAGCGGGAAGCTCAACCCCACGTTAATACCCCAATTATGATTGTAAACTCTGTTATTGGGGATGCGGCTTACGTCCAGTAGGCCAAGTCCGTACCGGGCGTCCAGATTGAGCCAGATCTTATTCTGGAGCTGGTAATTAAGTCCGCCGCCAAAGGTGAGGCCAAGGTCAAAAGGGTTGTAAACAGGATCGTTCCTTTCTCCATTAATATTCTTGCCATCCTTATCAGTAGCGGCAAGAAGGAAATTGGCATTGGGGCCAAGAAACAATTTGGGTCGAAGACGGTCTCCGTACTTACCAAAAAAGAAGGTAGCCAGAAGAGGTACCTGAATATAGTGCAGGTTTACTTCGTTGGTTTTATTGTTAACCTTTGCGCCGAGCTGTGTGTACAGGAGCTGGCCGCTGAAACCAAATCCGCTCCGGGAGCTGTAGTTATAGAATCCGCCGACGGTTAGTCCGGGTTTCCAGTTGTTATTGGAGATATCTCCCCGAAAATTAGCGATTGAAACTCCCGCGATCGGGCCTATCGAGACATTCTCCTGGGCGTGTAACTGTGAGGCAATTAAAAGGCCTGTGATTAATAAAATAATGCTATTTTTCATAAGACGCTGGTGGTCGGTTTATCCAGCCTGTTTCAAATAGTATACCCGTTACACCGGTATATGGCAACAATTTGGAAGACCGCCTCAGGATCAGGCCATATTGAATGATTACAATTCTGGCACCTCGGAAATACTGAGTACTATCTTCTACATTTCGTGGGATTATTTAACAATAGCCTTCAGTAGCTTTATCTAATTCTCCGGTATCTGATAGGTTTTCAGGTAAGCCTTCAGCCGGGTGATATCCTTCCAGACGGTGATGATATGCTTAATGTTCTTGATTTCGGATTTTGCCTGGTTGACAATGCTGTTGAACTGGATATCGGCAATGTTAAAGGACTGGATATGCTGTGGCGGAATATGGCATAAGCCGGCAAGTTGGTTTTGGATCAGCACTTTTTCGTTGTCCAGATATTCCAGTTGCTGTTTCAGTGCCTTGTTATAGTAGGTAAGTTCGTTTTTGGTTAAATTTTCCAGCGTTACTTCTGCTGAATGATCCGTGACGATCTGCATTTTCAATAGTTCGAGCAGATTGTTTTTCTGATAGGCTGCCGTAATCTCCTGAATCAAAGCGGTTTTCTTAAGTTTTTCATTCTCATCTCGTTCAAGGTCGGGGTGGTAGGCTTTTACCAGATCCAGGTAAATAGATCGCACAGCGCGGCTGGTTTTATGCCTGTCGAGAATTTGTCTTGCTGCTTCTTTTTGTTCTTCTGCCTGCATCCGCCGTTTTTCGGTTTTCCAGCGCAGTTGTTCTTCTTCATCCCATTCATAGAAATTGGATGGGTCCTGGAAAGCAGTTTTGGAGTTTTGAGGCAAGTCTTCCTGGATTTCCTCCGCTGTCTCCTCGTTGCTTTCCAGTGGCTGTTTCAACAATGCCTCATAACTGATATCATTGTATTGATCAAAAACAGGGATCAGTTCTTCCACTCCCTGGCGGATCAGGTCCAGGCTGTTTTCCGAAATGAGGTAAGCAAGTTTGGTAAGATATGCCTTTCGGAGCAGGTCGCTTTTGTAGGCGCTCTCCATGATCCTGACCACTTCCACCCGGTGCGTCTGATATTCAGCAGTCAGCGGTTTCAGTTCCTGATCCGCGCGTTGCAGCAAATGGCTGAACGCACGATGAAGGTCTGCGATGGTAGCTTCTGTTTTTTCAATTGTATCAATAAGGGTATTAAATTCCTGCTGCTTTTTATTGAGAGCCGATTTCGGCTGTCCGATCCGCAGCAATGGTTGCCTGTTACTATCCAAATTTTTTAATTGTTAAGTGAACTACAAACCGAGTTCCTGATAAGAAATAAGAATTACCGCAATGACGGCAATCACCAGTCCCAGCCGGTTAAGGTTATTGAGCTTTTCCTGATATACCACCCACGCAGTAAAAGATGCCACCAGCATGGTCAGTATGTTATAAATCGGGAAAACATAAGCTGCACTGTTACCGAAAGACGAAAGCGCCTTCAGCAGAAAATAAAGAGAAAGGAAATTGGGTACTCCCAGTAACAATCCGCCAGCCACACTTTTCCAGGCAACAGTTTCTTTGTTGTAAACCACGCGCAGCAGCAACAAAATAGTACCCACCAGAATCGCCCCGGAGCAGGCTATGATCATAAAAACAGTTGTGTGCCCCGGTGCATAATAAGTGGACGACAGGTAATTGATAAGTGTATTATTGGTGCCGCTTGCAAAAAAAGTCAGAACGGGTAAGAGTACCACCATCACCGGGGTTTTCCCCGGAACCGCTATGGAGGATGCTTCTTTTTTTTGGATGGCACCTAATGCCAGCGCAAGAACGGCCAGTACCAGCCCCAGATAATTGGTACCTGTAAAAACCTTATTATTATTCTGAAACACAAACAGGCCGAAAATCACAGGAATGACCAGGGACATGTTGGCCGAGAGGGAAGAGGCCGTTACGCTTACCTTCTGCGCCGTGCGCCCGATGAGTATAAATGCAATCACAAACAGGATTCCGAGCGCCAATGTGAGCAATGTACCTGTTGAGGACCAGCTTACTTCTGTAAAAACGCGGAGGTCAGGCGTTAGCACCAGCCCCGTCAGGACACAGGAGTAATAGTTGAAAACTACCGCATGAAAAGAATTTACCCCATAACGCGGATAGGCCCTCATGATGAGGTAAAGCGCTACGGTAAACAAAACGGCAAGGAAGAAATAGAGCATGTTACCTGGTCGACTCGGTGATGACCTTATCAATCACTTCGGGGTAGTGCGCATGTTCAAGCACCTGTACCTTGCTTGCCACGTCGTCGGGGCTGTCGGTTGGTGTTATCTCGCAGCTTGCCTGGAAAATGATGTTACCTTCATCGTAAAACTCGTTCACAAAATGGATCGTTATGCCCGATTCCCGCTCTCCGGCGGCTACTACGGCCTCATGCACAAAATGCCCATACATGCCTTTCCCTCCATATTTAGGTAAAAGAGCTGGGTGGATATTGACCATTTTGCCGGGGTATGCCTCCACCAGAAACGGCGGAATTAGCATCATAAAACCTGCCAGAACGATGAAGTCAATCTTTTGATTTTTTAATAAATCAAGTATTTTTTCGGATTCATAAAAACTCTTGCGATCAAAAACAACCGAAGGGATATGGAATTTCCGGGCTCTGGCAATAACGCCTGCCTGCGGATTATTGGTCAGGATGAGGGATACTTCCACATCCGTTCTTCCTTCAAAATAAGAACAGATCTTTTCGGCGTTGGAACCTGAACCTGAGGCAAAAATGGCAATTCTTTTCATGAATGATTTATATGAAATCCAAAACAGCAATATCCGAACCTTGATCGGGGGAAGGTTATTCTTTAGATTACAAAGCTATGAAGAAAACGGCTTTCACCAGCAGGTATCTTGTATTTGGGGCAACCGGGAATTGATAAGTACTGTACCGCGTGCAAATGACTCACGCAACCAGCATGGTCATCAGGCCCAGCAGCATGATGATCTTGCTGATACTGCTGATTTTTCGGAAATCCTTTTTAGTATCGGCTTTGGTAAGGCGGAAGGTGAGCCAACCCAAAGGCAGGAGGAGCATAAAGAACAGGATTAAAAGCAAACGGTTTTCCAAAGCGCTGGCCATGCTGAATAAAACCACCACAAAAAAACCGACTACAATGTAAAGGAACGTTTTGGTCCTTCTGATTCCCCAGATAATCGGGAGGGTCCGGCAGCCATGCGCTGCGTCTCCCCGGATATCTTCCATATCCTTGACCACTTCCCGGA